>JBEDUQ010000024.1:0-8332 GCA_040414855.1 Actinomycetota bacterium | reverse complement strand
GCGCCGCTGCGCTTCAGCTTCGGCGGGCTCCCCTACCAGGGCTTCGTGGGCGACACGCTGGCGTCGGCGCTGCTTGCCAACGGTGCCGGCGGCGGCTTCCGGTCCCCGGTGCTCGGGCGGCCGCGGGGAGTGATGACCGCCGGCCCCGAGGAGCCCTGCGCATTCGTCGAGGTCGCGGCGCCGTGGTTCGACCTGATCGCCCCGGCGACCATGGTCCCGCTGGTCGAAGGGCTCGCCGCCACGCCGTCCGCGGGGGTGGCGCGGCTGCCGACTCCGGGGGCCGAGGGCGGGCCGGACGGCGGGGCGGGTGCCGGCCCGGCGCCCGCCGGTGAGCACCGGCACGCGCACGTGGAGACGCTGGTGGTCGGCGGCGGCGTCGCGGGCCTCTCGGCGGCGAGGGAGGCGGCGGCTCGCGGGGACAGGGTGCTGCTGGTCGACGAGCGCTCCTGGCTGGGCGGGGTCGCGCGGTCGTTCGAGACCGTCGAGGGGCGGCCGGCGTGGGCGTGGGCCGACGAGGTGGCGGCCGGGCTGCGCGCGAACCCGGACGCCACTCTGCTGGTCAACGCGTCGGCGCTGGGCGTCTACGACGCCGGCTACGTGGTCGTCCACGAGCGCTCGGGGCCGGTGGATCGGGTCTGGCACGTGCGCGCCAGGCGCGTGGTGCTGGCGACCGGGGCACACGAGCGGCCGGTCGCCTTCGCCGGCAACGACCGCCCCGGCGTGATGCTGTCCGGCGCCGTGCTCACCTACCTCGACCGCTTCGGTGTGCTCCCCGGCGAGCGGGCGGTGGTCTTCAGCACCAACGACGCCGGCTACCTCGCCGCGAATGCGCTGCGCGCCGCGGGCGCCACCGTGGTCGCGGTGGTCGACACTCGGGCTCGGCCAGAGGCGCGCGCCGACGGCCTGGAGGTCCTGCGCGGCTCGGTGGTCTCCGCCACCGAGGGCTCCGAGCGCGTCACCGCCGCGGTGGTCGAGGGCCCGGACGGCGTCCGCACGCGGCTGGACGCGGACCTGGTCGCCGTCTCCGGCGGCTGGAACCCGGTGACGCAGCTCCACCGCGCGATCGGCGGCGGGCTCCGCTACGCGGACGACCGCCACTGCTTCGTGCCCGATGGAGGGCCGGACTGGCTCTCGGTGGTCGGGGCGGCGGCGGGCGAGGTCCCCGCCACCGAGGCATGCTGGCACGTGCCGGCGGCCGACCTCTCCGAGCACTTCGTCGACCTCCAGCGCGACCAGACCGTCGCCGACGTCGGCACGGCCCTGGAGACCGGGCTGCGGAGCGTCGAGCACGTCAAGCGGCACACCTACATCGGCACTGCCGTCGATCAGGGCCGCTCGTCGGGCGCGCTCGCCGCCGAGGTCGTCAACCAACTGCTGGGCGCCGGTCCCGGAGCCCAGGGCCCGACCGGCGCCCGCCCACCGTGGTCGCCGGCCGCCTTCCGGGTGCTGGCCGGCCCCTACCGCGGCGAGCTGTTCGACGCCGTGCGGCGCACGCCGATGCACGCCGTCCACGTCGAGCGCGGGGCGGTGTTCGAGCACGTCGGGCAGTGGCTGCGGCCGTGGTACTTCCCGCGCGACGGCGAGTCGATGTGGGCGGCGGTCCTGCGTGAGTGCGGCGCGGTGCGGTCCGGGGTCGGGATGATGGACGCCTCGACGCTCGGCAAGATCGAGGTCGTCGGCGCCGACGCGCCGGTGTTCCTCGACCGCATGTACGCCAACGCCATGTCCAGCCTGGCGGTCGGCCGGATCCGCTACGGGCTGATGCTGGGCCTGGATGGCATGGTCTTCGACGACGGCGTGGCCATGCGGCTGGCCGACGACCGCTACCTGGTGACCACCACGACCGGCGGCGCCGCGCGGGTCCTGGCCCGCTTCGAGGAGTGGCTCCAGACCGAGTGGCCGGAGCTTCGGGTCCACTGCACCAGCGTGACCGAGCAGTGGGCCGCCGTCGCCGTGGCCGGCCCGCGCACCCGCGAGGTGCTGCGGGCCGCCGGCACCGACGTCGACGTCTCCCGCGAGGCGTTCCCGTTCATGACCTGGCGCGACGGGCAGTTCGCCGGCGTCCCGGCGCGGCTGGCGCGGGTGTCGTTCTCCGGTGACCTGGCGGTCGAGGTCCACGTCGCCGGCTGGCATGGCCGCCACGTCTGGGAGGCGCTGCTGGAGGCCGGCGAGGGGTTCGGGATCGCGCCGTACGGGACCGGGACCATGGACGTGCTCCGCGCCGAGAAGGGCTTCATCATCGTCGGCCAGGACACCGACGGCACCGTCACCGCCGACGACCTCGGCATGTCGTGGGCGGTGAACCTGCGCAAGGGCGACTTCGTCGGGCGGCGCTCGCTGCGCCGCGCCGACCTTCACCGCCCCGACCGGCTGCACCTGGTCGGGCTGCTGCCGGTCGAGCGCGACCGGCTGATCCCCGAGGGCGCGCAGCTGGTGGCCGCCGAGCACGCCGGGTCTCCACCCCCGGTGCCGATGCTCGGCCACGTCACCTCGTCCTACCCCAGCGCGGTGCTCGGCGGCACCTTCGCGCTCGGCCTGCTCGCCGGCGGCCGTGAGCGCTTCGGCTCGGTCGTCTACGCCCGGACCGGCGGCGGCGCGGGCCGTGGCGGCGGCGGGGACGGCGACGGGGCGATCGCGGCGACCGTGACCTCACCGGTCCTCTACGACCCCGAGGGGGCGCGCCGCGATGGTTGAGACGGTCATCGGCCCGTTCGCGCGCTCGCCGCTCGCCGACCGGAGCGACGACCTGGCAGCGCTGGGCGCGGTCGAGGTCCCGTTCCCGACCCAGCTGAACCTCCGCCTCGACCCCGCGGCCGCCGGCCCCTTCGGCCTCGAGCTCCCGAGCACGCCGAACACCTGGCTGGCCGGCGGTGGCCGCGAGGCGCTGTGGCTCGGACCGAACGAATGGCTGCTGGTCGCGCAGCCCGGCGCGGCGGGTGAGCTCGTCGCCGAACTGGAGCGCGCCCTCGATGGGCAGCACCACTCGGTGGTCGACGTGAGCGCCGACCGCGCGGTCGTCGAGCTCGCCGGCGAGCATCGCACCGGCCTGCTCGCCAAAGGATGCGGTCTCGACCTCCACCCACGGTCGTGGCGGGAGGGGATGTGTGCGCAGACCCTGCTCGCCCGCGTGCCGGTGCTGCTCCAGGAGCGGGAGCGGGCGACCAGGCTGTTCGTCCGGGCCTCCTTCGCGGGCCATCTGCTCTCCTGGCTCTCGCAAGCCTGACCGCACGGGGCGGGGTTTGCCCCGGGGCCTGTCCGTTGCTGTTGGCGCAACCAGCGGCTTGAACGCGCAACCAGGGCTGCCACCATGAGGCTTCGAGGCGTCGCTGAACGGCGTCGAGGAGCGGCACCATGCGGACAGCGGAGGCGGAGGCGGTCGTCGAGCGCCTGCGGCGGCCGAGGTACGAGGTGCTGCCGCTGGACGGCATCGCCGACAGCGTCGCCGAGCACGTCCCCCTCGACGTCACCGTCACCGTGACCGCCTCGCCCAACAGGGGCATCGCCAGCACGCTGGCGGTCGCCGAGCTGCTGGCGGCGCAGGGCCGCCGGGTGGTCCCCCACCTCGCCGCCAGGCAGATCGCCAGCCCGGCCCACCTCGACGAGGTCGTGTGGCGCCTGGAGGAGCAGGGCATCCGCGAGGCGTTCGTGATCGCCGGCGACGTCAAGGAGCCGGCGGGACGCTTCGAGGGCGCCCTCGACCTGCTGGTCGCGATGGCCGAGGCGGACTGCCGGCTCGACCAGATCGGCATCGCGGGCTACCCGGAGAGCCATCCCTTCATCGACGACGACGTCACCATCCAGTCGATGTGGGACAAGCGCCGGTTCGCCACCTACATCGTCAGCCAGGTCTGCTTCCGCCCCAAGGTGGTCGCCGCGTGGGTCCGGCGGCTACGGCGGCGGGGCGTGGACCTGCCGGTCCACGTGGGCGTGCCGGGACCGATGGACGCGGCGCGGCTGCTGCGAATCTCCTCGCGCATCGGCGTGGCCGAGTCCACCCGCTTCGCCAGGCGGCACGCGGGCTGGCTGCCGCACCTGCTCCGCGCCGGCGGCTACCACCCCGGCGTGCTGGTCGAGGGCCTCGCGTCGAGCCTCGCCGACCCCGCCGACCTGGTCGCGGGCTTCCACTTCTTCACCTTCAACGAGCTCGCCCGCACCGAGCGCTGGCGCCAGCGCACGCTCGAGCGCCTGACGGCGGGTGTCTGAGCGCCGGCGTCTGAGCGCGGGCGGTTGCCGCGGGCCCGCCGCTCGGTGCCCGGTGCCCGACCGGCCTCGCCTCTTCAGGCCGCGACCACGATCGCTGGCCGGGCGGCCAGGTCGACCGCGACCTTGCTGCCGGGCGCGTGCGACTCCGCCTCCCGCGACGGCACGTCCACTCGCAGGAGCTGGCCGTGGTCGCCCTCCAGCCGGACCGTCAGCCGCATCACCGCGCCCAGGAAGCTCTGGGTCACGATCGTCCCGGCCAGCGCGCCGGGCGACACCGGGCCGCCATTGGCGGGCGACAGGCCGATCTCCTCGGGCCGGACGATCAGCCGGACGGCGGTCCCCTTCGGGTGGCCGGCGGCTTCGCTGGCAGGCAGGCGGTGCCCGTCGATCAGCACGCCGTCGCCGTCGGCGACCCCGTCGAGCGCGTTGGTCACGCCCACGAACTGGGCGACGAACGGGGTCGCCGGCTCGCGGTAGACGCGGGCAGGGGTGTCGATCTGCTCGAGGCGTCCCTCCGACATCACCCCGACGCGGTCCGAGAGCGCCAGCGCCTCCTCCTGGTCGTGGGTCACGAACAGGGTGGTGATGCCCAGCTCGCTCTGGATGCGGCGGATCTCGTCCCGCAGCGACACCCGGACCTTGGCGTCGAGCGCCGACAGCGGCTCGTCGAGCAGCAGGATCTTCGGCTGGATGGCGAGCGCTCGGGCCAGCGCCACCCGCTGCTGCTGGCCGCCGGAGAGCTGGTGCGGGTACTTCGCCGCGTGCGGCGACAGGCCGACCAGCTCGAGCAGCTCGCCGGCGCGCCGCCTCCGGTCGGCGGCGGCAACCTCGCGCATGCGCAGCCCGAACTGGATGTTGCCGACCGCGGTCATGTTCGGGAACAGGCTGTAGGCCTGGAAGACCATGCCCATGTCGCGGCGGTTGGCCGGCACCCGGGTGATGTCGCTGCCGTCGACCACCACGTGGCCGCGGTCGGCGGTCTCGAAGCCCGCGACGATCCGCAGCGCGGTGGTCTTGCCGCAGCCGCTCGGCCCCAGCAGGCTCACCAGCTCGCCGGCCGCGAGGTCGAGGCTGAGGCCGTCGAGCGCCAGGACCCCGCCGAACGACTTCTCCAGGTCGTGCAGCTCCAGATAGCCCACCTAGCCCTCCTCTGTGACGCCGGACGACGACCGCCGCCGCCCGACGAAGGAGAGTCCGAGCAGCAGGACGAACGCGAACACCAGACTGGCCAGCGAGACCGCCACCGAGACGTCGGCGGCGCGCTTGCCGAGCAGGTTGATGGTCACCTGCAAGTTGTTGAAGTTCAGCAGCGACGCGAGCGTGAACTCGCCGAGCACCAGCGCGACCGACAGGAACGAGGCGGAGACCAGCGCCCCGCGGATGTTCGGCACCACCACCCGGACCAGCACGGTCCCCCAGCCGGCGCCGAGGCTCCGCGCCGCCTCGGCGAGCGTGCGGAGGTCGATCGCGCCCAGCCCGTTGTCGATCGCGCGGTAGGCGTACGGCAGCACCAGGATCACGTACACGAAGGCGAGCGTGAGCGACGACTCCCCGAAGAAGTAGGTGACCCATGCGTAGATCGGCGCGATGCCGACGACCAGCACGATCGCCGGGATCGTCAGCGGCAGCAGGCAGATGAACTCGATCAGCCTGCGCACCTTCGGCAGCCGCAGATGCACCCAGGTCGCCACCGGCACCAGCAGCACCAGCATGCCGAGGACGGTGAGCGCGGCCAGCTCCAGCGAGATGGTGATCGCGCCCACCAGGTCGGGGTCCCGCACGATCGCGCGCCACGCCGCGAAGCTGCGGCCGGTCGCGCCGCGGGTCGAGAACTCCAGCATCGCCACCAGCGGCACCAGGAAGAACACGCCGAAGCCGAGCAGCAGCACGAAGCGCCAGACGGTCGCCCGCCGCCGGCCGGACCCCGCCCGCGCCCGCTGTGGCGCGCCAGAGGCGACCGGCGGAGCCGTGGAGGCCGACGGGGCCAGGGCGTCGGGCGCCGGCGCGGTCACCGGAGCCACCTCGCCGCGCGCCGCTGGAGCAGCGCGTAGAGGGTCATCACCACGGCGACGATCACGATCATGCCGAAGCCGAGCGCCTTGCCGAGGTTCTGCTGGCCGAGGATCACCTCGCTGGTCAGGAACCCGCGGATCTTGAGCGGCACGATCGGGCTGCCCTGCGAGACCAGCGCCGCGGCGGTCGCGTAGGCCGAGAAGGCGTTGGCGAACAGCAGCAGGGTCGCGCCGAGGAACGCCGGGAACAGCACCGGGCCGGCCACGTTGCGCCAGTAGTCCCAGCCCGATCCGCCGAGGCTCTCGACCGCCTCGCGCCACTGCGGCCGCAGACCGTCGAGGGCGGGCAGGAACACCAGCACCATCAGCGGGATCTGGAAGTAGACGTAGACGAGCATGAGCCCGGGCATGTCGAACAGCCACACGCCTCCGGAGAACAGGTCGATGCCCAGGTGGTCGTGCAGGAAGGTGGTGACGAACCCCGACAGCCCGATGGTGGCGATGAAGGCGAAGGCGAGCGTGACGCCCCCGAACTGCGCGAGCACCCCGGAGGCGGCGGTGACCGCGCGGCGGAGCGGGCCCTCGCGGGGCCCGCTCCAGACCGCCCACGCCAGCAGGGCGCCGAGCACCGCGCCGGCCACGGCGGTCACTGCCGACAGCTCGATGCTGCGGGCGAAGGCGCGCAGGTAGACGCCCTCGCTCAGCACCCGGATGGTCGACCAGGTCAGGTGGTTGCGGTCGTCGGTGAACGCGCCAGCGACCACGATCAGCGTCGGGTACAGCAGGAACACCGTGACGTAGACCAGGAAGGGCACGATCGCCAGGTAGGGCACCAGGCGGTTCGGTCTCGCGATCGCGGTCCGGGCTGGCTGCGTGACCGACACCGGCGTCAGCCCACCGCCTGGGTCCAGTGCGAGGCCAGGTAGTCCTTGGCGGTGTTGGTCTGCGTCTCGGTGAGGTAGACCGGCGTCCCGGGCACCGGCGGCAGCTTGGCGTAGGCGGCCTGGTCGATCGTGCCGGACTTCACCATCGCGTCGGCGCGGACCGGCCGCGCCGAGCCGTCCAGCCAGATGTTCTGGCCCTGGTCGGCGAACAGGAACTCCTCCCAGAGGCGGGCGGCCGCCGGGTGCGGCGCGTCCTTGCTGATCGCCTGGACGTAGTACGAGCCGACCACCGCGTTCTTGGGGACGACCACCTTCCAGTCGACCTTGCCCTTGAGGCTGGTGGCCTGCGCGGCGTTCAGGTAGTCCCAGTCGATGACCACGGGCGTCTGCCCGCTGGCGACCGTCGCCGGGGTCGGGTCGACCGGCAGGAAGTTGCCGGCCTTCTTGAGGTCGGCGAAGAACTTCACGCCCGGGGCGATGTCGTCCGCCGAGCCGCCGTTGGCGAGCGCCGCCGCGACCACGCCGTTGAAGGCGGCCGCCGCCTGGGTCGGGTCGCCGTTCAGCGCGACCTTGCCCTTGTACGCGGGCTTCAGCAGGTCCTTCATGCCGGTCGGCGCCGGGACCTTCTTGGCGTCGTAGCCGATCGACATGTAGCCGCCGTAGTCGCTGAACCACTGCCCGCTCGGCTCCTTGAGCGCGTCAGGGATGTCGTTCCAGCCCTCGACCTTGTAAGGAGCGAACATCGTGGTGTTGGCAAGAGCGATATTCAGGCCCACGTCGAATACGTCCGGAGCGCGGCTGGTTCCGGCCAGTTGTTTGGCGGCGTTGATTTCGTCCTGGCTGCTCGCGTCGGGCTGCGCCGAGTTCACTTTGATCCCGTACTTCGAGGAGAAGGTGGAGATCTGGGTGCCGTAGTTCGCCCAGTCGGGCGGCAGCGCGATGACGTTGAGCGAGCCCTCCTTCTTGGCCGCCGCCACCAGCGCATCCATCCCGCCGACACCCGCGGCCGAGGTCGCGGTCGCGGCCTTGGACGCCTCGCCGGACGAGGTCTTGGCCGGTGGCTTGGAGCACGCCGCCAGCAGCGCCAGCGCGGCTATCCCCGCGATGACGCCCCGACGGGGAACTGACGATTTGACCTCCACGGCGGCCTCCCCGGTTCTCCCCGGAATTTGCATGCGCGGTGCCCAGGCGGCACCAAAAAAATGCACGCGCGGGAATGAATGCGCTCGACAA
>JBEDUQ010000023.1:0-46179 GCA_040414855.1 Actinomycetota bacterium | reverse complement strand
CGGAGCCGCCGCTGATGGCGAAGCGGACCTCGACGGCGTCGCCGTCGCGAAGCTCGTCCTCGCTGGTCAGCAGGGCGCCGTCGCGGATCACCAGCACGGTGGTCGGCAACACCTCGAGCCGCGCGAGCAGGTCCTTGACGCGGCGGACGTCGGCGACCTCGACCAAGCGGTCGGGCGGACGCAGGCGGGCGGTCACGAGCACGGTCGCTCCTCGTCGGTATGGCATCTGCGAGACGGGTCCAACGATAGCGCTCGGCGCGGAGTCGCCGAAGCGGTTGTCCACAGCCCCTGGCACTTAGGCTTCAGGGCGGCTGAGCAGGTCCTGATGTCGCTGGTAGGCATCGGCCGTGCGGGCGGCGCGCTCGCCCTGGCTGGCCGCGTGCCAGAGAAACAGGCCGAGGGCGACGTGCAGGAGGTAGCGGGGCGAGTGCGCGAAGGCGATCGCGAGGCCGCCGCCGACGATCAGCAGCAGCGCCAGGCCACGGCCGATCCAGGCGGTCACCCGAGTGGCCAGGAGCCGCCGCCCGGTGAGCCGCCACACGATCGCTCTGGCGACGCGGCCGCCGTCCAGCGGGAACCCCGGCAGCAGGTTGAAGATGGCCAGCACCAGGTTGGCGAGGCCGAGCCAGGCGATCAGGTCACCCGGCCAGCCGCCCACGAGCTGGCTGCCGAGCCACAGCAGGCCGGCGACCGTGACCGAGGTCAGCGGGCCGGCCATGGCCATCAGCGCCTCGCCGGCGGCGTCGTCGGGCTCCCTGACGATCCGGGCGACGCCGCCGAAGACCAGCAGGCTGATCTCCATGGTGGAGATCCCGAGCACCCTCGCCGCGAGCGCGTGCGACAGCTCATGCGCCAGAACCGAGGCGAAGAACGCGCAGGTGAACAGCACCGACAGCGCCACGGCGCCGAGGCCGGTGACGCGCGGCGACCAGAGGTCGTGACTGAGGGTCGCGAAGATCGCCAGGCCCGCGAACCACGACAGGTCCAGCCAGATCGGGACGCCCAAGATGCGTCCCAGCCGCAACCCCCGACCAAGCACCGATCTCCCCCCGGCACGCCGCAGTCACACTTGTCGCAGCTCCCTCATAGAGCACGATACCGGTTGTTGCCTCGCCGCATCGTGAGTGCCGGCGGATCAGCCCGGCTCGGCCAGGGCGACCGCGTCCTCCGCGGCCTCCCCCTCCCCTGCCTCCGCGGCCTCCGCCTCCCCCGCCTCCGCGGCCTCGCCACGGGCGACCTCACGGAGCGCGTCCCCGGAGAGCGCGTCCGCGGCGAATGCGTTCGCGGGCTCGGGCGGGCGGGTGGCGGAGAGGGCGGCGGCCAGCGAGGTTGCGACCGGAGCGGCCAGCTCGTCGCCGATGGTGACCTCGGGTGCGCGCAGGTGGGCGGCCAGCCGCCAGGCCGCGGCGGCGGTGGCGGCGATCGCCTCGGCGGGGTCCACGCCGTCCTCGACGGCCAGGCCGCGGAGCAGGAGCGCGCCGGCCTTGCGATCGTGCTTGGGGTCGACGCGGGCGACCAGACGACCGCCGGCCAGCACCGGCATCGTGTAGTAGCCGAACTCGCGCTTGGCCGCGGGCGTGTACACCTCGATGCGGTAGTGGAAGTCGAACAGGCGCTCGGCTCGGTCCCGGAACCAGATCAGCGAGTCGAACGGGCTCAGCAGCACCGGCTCGTGCCCGGCCCGCCGCGGGACCGGCGTGCCCGGGACCATGAACGCCGGCTTGGCCCAGCCCTGCACCCGGACCTCCTCGAGCAGGCCGGATGCGACCGCCTCGGCCAGGGCCGGCTTGGCGTGGGGCGGGCGGAGCCGAAAGTAGTCCGCGAGGTCGGCGGCGGTGCCGACGCCGAGCGCACGGGCGCCCAGCACGGTCAGCTCCACGGCGGCCTCGTGCGCGGTCGGCGTCGACAGGTCGAGCCGGGGCGGGAGCACGCGCTCGGTGAGGTCGTAGCGGCGCTCGAAGCGGACCCGGTCGTGGACCATCAACACGCCCTGGTCGAAGAGGTCCTCGAGCACGTGCTTGGAGGGCGCCCAGTCCCACCAGGGGCCGCGCTTTGGCCCGGTCGGCTCGCGGAATTCCGAGGCGGCCAGCGGGCCCTCGTCGCGGATGCGCTCGAGCATCGGCTCGTACAGGTCGCTGTGCTTGCGGCGCAGGTCCGCCCACCAGCCGCGGGTCTGCACCCGGAGCCGCTCCATGCGCGGCAGGAACAGGCGGTAGGTCTCGATCGGCAGGAACGACGCCGCGTGCCCCCAGTACTCAAACCCCGCCCGGCGCCGGTAGAGGAGCCGCTCGAAGGTCGCCGGGTCGTGCGCCCCCGCGCGCGCCGCCAGCAGCAGCTCGTGGCTGCGGGCGACCACGTTGATCGAGTCGATCTGGATCGCGCCCAAGGTCCGAAGCACCCGCCGGAGCGCCGCCGCCCCGGCCAGCCCGTTCCCGGGCGCGCCGACGCCGGACCTGCTGGGCGGTCCGGTGATTCCCTGGGCGGCGAGGGCGAGCCGTCGAGCCTGCCGAATGCTGAGTGTGTCGGGCATGTCCGGCAACACCGTACCGCATGACCACGACAGTCCATGGTGACCGGTCTCGGAATCGCGTCGCGGGCAGGCGGGCGGTCGCGGAGTGGGTCAGCGACCGGCGGCGGCGCGGTCGAGGAGCCAGGTGACCGAGCCGCCAGCGTCCTGGACGGTTGTGACCGCCCGGGTGATCGGGAGGCCGACGTCGCCGGCCCTGGCCCTGGCGACCGCGTCGGCCTTTTCGGCGCCGCTGACCAGCACCACCAGCCGGTCGGCGCCGGTGAGGGCCGCCAGGGTCAGGCTGATCCGGTCGGGCGGAGGCTTGGGCGCGCCGTGGACCGGCAAGACCGCCCGGTCGACGACCTCCAGCTCGGGGAACCCGGGGAACAGCGACAGGCAATGGCCGTCCGGTCCCACGCCGAGCCATACCAGGTCGAGCCTCGGCGGGTCGATCCCGACACGGAGGCCACCCACATTGGAGCCGACCGCGGCGCGACCGCCGGCCGCGGCCTCGCCTCCCGCCGCCCCGGAACCGCCCGCGCCGCCACGCGCCCCGGCCCCGGAACCTCCCCCTGCCCCGCGCGCGGGACGAGGGTGGCGAGGGAGGCGGGCAAGGACCTGCTCGTACTCTGTGGCGGCGCGGTCGGCGCCGAGCTCGCCGCGGATGCGCAGGCGCTGCTCCTCCGGGATGGGCACGTGGTCGAGCATGGCCTCGGAGGCCTGGCCCCAGTTGGAGTCGGGGTGATCGGGCGGCACCGCGCGCTCGTCGCCCATGGCCACGGTGACCCGCCCCCACTCGACCGAGTCGCGCAGGTCCGGCCGGGTCAGCCGCTGGTAGGCGGGCAGCGGGGTGCCGCCGCCGGTCAGCACCCAGGTGCAGGTCTCGTAGTCGTCGATGGCGGCCTCCAGGTCCGCCAGCGCCGAACGCGCGGCCACCTCGGCGAGCTCCTCGCCGCTGGCGAAGACCTCGACGCGGCTCAACCGCCGAACACCTGCGCGAGCGTCGCCGCCGGCGGGAGCGCCGCCTCGAAGATCCGGTCGTGGCCGAAGATCTCCAGCTCGATCCCGAGCGGGTTGGCGTCGGAGGCGAGCCCGAACCGGCGGTTGGTCGGGTAGCCGGGAGCGCGGACCGTGGTCACCAGGTTGGTCGGGGTCGCGTCGATGCGGACGCTGGCCTCGCCCTCGTCGGTCTCGACCACGAACTCGACCCGGGTCAGGCTGGTGGAGCCCAGCGTGCTGGCGATGCGGACCTCGCAGGAGCCGTGCTCGTGGCGGTAGCGCGCCAGGTACAGCTCCTCCTCGATCCTGGCTTCCTGCAGCTGCCAGTCCAGCCGCGACACCAGCCAGCCGACCAGCTCCAGGCCGGCGGCGAGGTCAACCGCCTCGACGCTGAGCCGCTTGGCGCGCGAGGCGGTGCCCCGCAGCGGCGGTCCGTTGAACGGGTCCGACAGCAGCTGGCGCCAGGCGGTGAGCCGGGTCCAGACGCAGTCGGACGCGGCCGGGTGGAGGTTCCCGACCGCGCTCGCGAAGCTGGTCAGGTCGCCCATCGGGTCGGCGAAGGTCGCCCCGTCGACGATCAGCCGGTCGGTGACCAGCGCCATCTCCTCGAACGCCTCGGCCGCGAACGGCGGGGTGCCCTCCCAGTAGGTGAACACCGGCAGCTCGGGGAGCAGCAGCGGCAGGACCACGGCAGGCAGGTGGTGCGGGTGGACGTTGGTCTGGACGATGACCTCCTCCCAGACCACCTCGGCGCCGGCGTCGGAGTGGCGGTGGTGGGCCACCCGGGCCCACGAGCGCACCCGCTGCCGCTCGCCCCGAGGCTCGGCGATCAGCACCACGCAGCGCGACGGCGCGCGGACGCCGAGGGTCTCGACGGTGGCCAGCGCCCGCTGACCGGCGCTGCGGGACTGTGTGACCACGACCATGTTGTTGACGCTCGCGCGCACCAGCGGGCCGGTGCCCTCCTCGTGCTCGAGCCGCTGGCGCTCGAGCACCTCGTCGATCCTGGCGGGCGCGACCTCCTCGAAGGACCAGCCGGGCAGCAGCGTCGAGGTCATGGGCGCCGCCAGCGGCGGGCCGGGCTGTGCCGCGAGATCAGCTCGTCGGCCTCCTTCGGGCCCCACTCGCCGGCCTCGTAGTTGGGGAAGTCCGGCGGCGGGGTCTTGGCCCAGCGGTCCAGGATCGGCTGGATGATCTGCCAGGCCTCCTCGACCGAGTCCCAGCGCGGAAACAGGGTCGGGTCGCCGACCATGACATCGAGCAGCAGCCGCTCGTAGGCGTCGGGCAGGTCGTCGGCGAACGAGGTGCCGTAGGAGAAGTCCATGTTCACCGAGCGGACCTGCATCGCGGGGCCGGGAACCTTGGCGCCGAGCTTCAGGGTGATGCCCTCGTTGGGCTGGATGCGAAGCACCAGGGCGTTCGGCTCCAGACCTTCGCGGGCCGCCTCGCCGAACGGCAGGTGCGGCGCGGCCCGGAACTGGACCACGACCTCGGTCGCGCGCTTGGGCAGGCGCTTGCCGGTCCGCAGGAAGATCGGGGTGCCCGCCCAGCGCCAGTTGTCGACCAGGAACTCGGCCGCGACATAGGTCTCGACCGTCGAGTCGGGCGCGACGTCCGGCTCCTCCCGGTAGGACGCGACCGGCTGGCCGTCGACCCAGCCGTGGCCGTACTGCCCGCGGACCACGTTGCGGTCGACCACCTCGTCCCGCATCCGGCGCAGCGCCTTGAGCACCTTGACCTTCTCGTTGCGGACCTCCTCCGGCTCGAAGGTGGCCGGGGGCTCCATGGCGATCAGCGCCAGCAGCTGGAGGGCGTGGTTCTGGATGATGTCGCGGATCGCGCCGGCGGTCTCGTAGAAGTTGCCGCGGTGCTCGATGCCGAGCGATTCGGCGACGGTGATCTGGACGTGGTCGACGTAGTGGTGGTTCCAGACCGGCTCGAAGATCCCGTTGGCGAAGCGGAGGGCGATGATGTTCTGGACGCTCTCCTTGCCGAGGTAGTGGTCGATCCGGAACACGTCCCGCTCGGGGAAGACCTTGACGACCAGCTCCTGGAGCTCGCGGGCCGAGTCGAGGTCGTGCCCGAACGGCTTCTCGACCACCACCCGCGACCAGCCGCGGTCGTAGCCGCGCCCGCCGATGCCGGACTTGCCGATGCCCTCGATCGCCCCCGGGAACAGCTTCGGGATCAGCGACATGTAGAAGAGCCGGTTGCCATCGGTGCCGTGCTCGTGCTCGAGCTGCTCGAGCAGGTCGCCGACCTTGCCGTAGGTCTCGCTGTCGTCGGTGGACCCGGTGACGTAGTAGATGCGGCTCGCGAACGAGTTCCACACCTGCGGCTGGATCGGCTTGGTCCGCGAGAACTCCTCGACCGCCCGGCGCATGTCGGCGCGGTACTCCTCGTGCGTGAACGGGCTGCGGCTGACCCCGATCATCGCGAAGTGCTGGGGCAGGAGCCGGTTCAGCTCCAGGTTGTACAGAGCGGGGACGATCTTGCGGTGTGCAAGGTCGCCGGAGCCGCCGAAGACGACCATCGCGTTCGGCGGCGGGATGGCTCGCGCCCGGTCGCTCACCTCGAGCGGGTTCTCGACGACATCGGACACGGTCACGGCGAAGTCCCCTTGGTCGCTGGGTGGATTGGGTGCCCACCGAACTCGTTGCGCAGCGCCGCGATCACCTTGGCGCTGTAGGAGTCCTGCTGGCGGGAGCGCAGCCTCATGATCAACGAGAGGTTGATGACCGGGGCCGGTACGTCGTTGTCGAGCGCCTCCTGGACGGTCCAGCGGCCCTCGCCCGAGTCCTCGACGTAGCCGGTCAGGGCCGACAGCTCCGGGTCGCGGCGGTACGCGGCGGCGATCAGGTCCAGAAGCCACGAGCGGATCACGCTGCCGTGCCGCCAGACCTCGGCGATCTGGCGCAGGTCCAGGTCGTACTCCGAGGCGTTCATGATCTCGAAGCCCTCGCCATAGCCCTGGAGCAGGGCGTACTCGATGCCGTTGTGGACCATCTTGACGTAGTGGCCGGCCCCGACCGGACCGACGTGGGCGTAGCCGCCGTCCGGCGCGAGCGTTGCGAAGGCGGGCTCGACCTGCGCGAACGGCTGGTCGTCGCCGCCGACCATGAGGCAGAAGCCCTCCTTCTCACCCCAGACGCCGCCCGAGGTGCCGCAGTCCAGGAAGCGGATGCCCCGCTCCTCGAGCCAGCTCGCGCGCCGCTTGGCGTCGTGCCAGTTGGAGTTGCCGCCGTCGATGATCACGTCGCCCGGCTCCAGCAGGGCGCCGACCGCCCGCACGCTGCTCTCGGTGGGCTCGCCCGCCGGGACCATCAGCCACACCGCGCGCGGCGGGGTCATCTGGTGGACCATCTCCTCGAGCGTCGACGCGGAGACGGCGCCGTCGTCGGCGATCGCCTTGAGCGCGTTGGCGTCGCGGTCGAAGGCGACCACGCGGTGACCGCCGCGCATCAGACGGCGGGTCAGGCCGGCGCCCATCCGACCGATGCCGACCATTCCGATCTCCACGCTCGCGACCTCCCTCTCTGGTGCGGTTAGCGTGCCTGGGTTGCCCGCCCGGTGGCGGTGGCAACCGCGCTGGCGAACAGCTGGAGCGCCCGCGGGCCGTCCAGGCCGATCCTGACCAGGCGCCGTCCGGCGTCCTCGAGCGCCTCGGCGTCGCCGGCCGCCTGCGCCTTGATCAGCGTGCCGAACGAGTAGTCGCGTCCCGGCACGTCGGGGCCTCCGGCGGCGACGTCGACCAGCTGGATGAAGCGGCCGGTGTTGGGGCCGCCCTTGTGGTACTGACCGGTGGAGTGCAGGAACCGCGGGCCGAAGCCGAGGGTGGTCGCTGCCCTGGTGCCGTCGCGCAGGTCCCTGCGCGCCGCCCCGAGCGGCTCCTCGCTCCCCGGCGTCGGGTCGACGTAGGCCATCACCGCCAGGTAGCGGCCGGGCCCGGCGTCGTCGAGGACCTCGCCGACCAGTTCGGCGGCGGCGCGGACGTCGCCGTCCTCGCGCACCACGACCTCAGGCTCGGGCAGCTGGCCCCCACGGGAGAGCTGGCGCAGCACCCGCTTGGTGGCGTCCTTGGCGGCCTGCACGTCAGGCTGATCGAACGCGTTGATCCCCAGGAGGTGCCCGGCCACGGCGGTCGCGAACTCCCACCTGAAGAACTCGGCGCCGAGCTCGATGCCCTCGCTGACGCCCAGGAACATGGTCGGGAACTCGTCGGCCTTGAGCTCGCTCGCGCCCAGCGCGGGGACGCCCTCGAAGTCGATCCCGATCACCGCCCGGTCCTCGCCGAACGCCTCGACCGGGTGCGACGGCTCGCCGACCACGGGCAGCAGCCCCTTGCCCTGCTTGCCGGTGGACTCGGCCAGCAGCTGCTCGACCCAGAGCCCGAACGACTCCAGCCGCGGCGCGGTCAGCACGGTCACCTTGTCGCGGCCGGCGAGGGCGTTCTCGGCCATGAAGCGGCCGAGCACCACGCCCGGGTTGGCGTCGTCGCCGGCCTGGGGACCGCACTCCAGCGCCATCTCGCGCGCCTGCTCGAGCAGCGTGTCGAGGTCGATCCCGAGCAACGCCGCGGGCACCAGCCCGAACAACGACAGCGCCGAGTAGCGGCCGCCGATGTCCGGCGGGTTCTCGAACACGCCGCGATAGCCGAACTCCTGGGCGTGCTGGACCAGCGGCGTGCCCGGATCGGTGATCGCCGCGAAGTGCAGGCCGGCGCCGTCGCCGAGCGCGGCGGTGGCCAGCGCCTCGAAGTAGGCGGCGAAGTCGTTCGGCTCGGTGGTGGTGCCCGACTTGGACGAGATCACGTAGAGGCTCCGCCCCGGGGTGGCCCAGGCCGCCGCCGCCGCGACCGCGTCGGGGTGCGTGGAGTCGAGCACCCGTACCGGCAGCGCGTGCTCGCGGGCGCGCTCGTGGCCGTGCCCGCGCCGCGCTCCGGACGGATCGGGGCCGAGCACGGCGGCGAGCACCTCGACGCACAGGCTCGACCCGCCCATGCCGCAGACCAGGACCCGCTCGATGCCGTCGTCGCGGACCTCGCGCGCGAACTGGTGCACGTCGCTGACGTACGGCCGCATCGACTCGGGCAGGTCGAGCCAGCCGAGGCGTTCGCTGATCTCCTTGGCGGCGTCGGGGTCGTCGGTCCACAGCCCGGTGTCGCGCCGCCAGATCCGGGCGCCGATCGACTCCAAGGGGATGGTCGGCCCGCTCATCCCACGGCTCCGGCGCGCTTGCCCTCGATGGTCTCGACCGCGCCGCGGTAGCTCTCGTCGAAGCGCTCGACGCCCTCGTCCTCGAGCTCGCGCATCACCTGGTCCTCGCGGATCCCGAGGCGCTCGAGGTCGCTCCAGAGGTGGTGGGCGCGGTCCATGCCCTCGAGGATCGTCTGGCCGCGGACCTCGCCGTGGTCCTGGAACGCCTCGAGGGTCTCGATCGGCATGGTGTTGACGCTGTCGCCGGCGATCAGCTCCTCGACGTAGAGCACGTCGCGGTAGGCGGGGTTCTTGGTCGAGGTGGACGCCCACAGCGGCCGCTGGGCGCGCGCGCCCGCGACGGCGAGGTCTCGCCAGCGGTCCGAGCCGAAGCTGCTCTGGAACTGCTCCCAGGCCAGCTTGGCGTTGTCGACCGCCGCGGTCCCGAGCCGGGCGGCGGCCAGGTCGGCGCCGTCGCCGCCGGCGTCGACAAGTGCCTGGAGCTTCTTGTCGACGTTGCTGTCGACCCGGCTCACGAAGAAGGAGGCGACGCTGGCGATCTCGGTGAGGTCGCCGCCCGAGGCGGCGAGGTCCTCGAGCCCGCTCATGAAGGCGTCGATCACCTCGCGGTAGCGCTGGATCGAGAAGATCAGTGTCACGTTGACGTTGATCCCCGCCGCGATCGAGGCGCGGATCGCCGGCACACCGGCGGGCGTCGCCGGGATCTTGATGAACACGTTCGGGCGGGCGAGCTCGTCGAACAGGCGGCGGGCCTCGCGGATGGTGCCCTCGGTGTCGTTGGCGAGGTCGGGCCGCACCTCGAAGGAGACACGCCCGTCGAGACCGTCGGTGCGGCGGTAGACCGGCTCAAGGTCGTCGGCGGCGCCGCGGATGTCGTCGAGCGCGAGCGACTCGAAGATCGTCTGCGCGTCGAGACCCTGGCGCGCGAGGCGGACGATGTCGTCGTCATAGAACGAGCCCTCGCCCATCGCCTTCTGGAAGATCGTCGGGTTTGAGGTCACGCCCACGACCTGGTACTCGTCGCGGAGGCGGCGCAGCTCGCCCTTGTGCAGCCAGTCACGTGCGATGGAGTCCACCCAGACGGCGACTCCCTGGTCCGTCAGAAGCTCGAGTGGTCTCGGCATCCCGTCACTCCTCCACGCTCTCTCGTCACTCAGGCCGGCGGGCCAGCGGCGTGGCCCCTGCCGGCGCCTTCGCTTCCCAGCCGCCCGAGCAGCTCCCGCGCCCGAGCGGCGACGTTCTCGGCGGTAAATCCATACTTTTCAAGCACCAGCTCACCGGGAGCCGAAGCACCGAAATGGTCGACGCCGACCACCTCGCCCGCTTCGCCGACCCACTCGCTCCAGCCGAACGGGCTCGCCGCCTCGACCGCCAGGCGAGCCGACACCCCCGGCGGCAGCACCTCGTCCCTGTATGCCCGCTCCTGCTGGCTGAAAAGCTCCCAACTCGGCATCGACACGACTCTGGTGGCGATGCCGTCGGCTTCGAGCGCTTCGCGGGCGGCCAGCGCGACCCAGACCTCGGAGCCGGTCGCGATCAGGATCAGGTCGGGCGTGACCGTCGTCGTCGCGGCCGCCGGGGCCGGGCCGCCGTCGCCGCTGCCGGCCTCGGCCAGGACGTAGGCGCCGCGGTGCAGGCCGTCGGCCCTCGCGTAGCGCGCCCGGTCGATCGGCGGGAGGTTCTGGCGCGTCAGCGCCAGCGCGGTCGGGCCGTCGGTGCGGCGCAGCGCGGCCCGCCACGCCTCGGCCGTCTCGGGCCCGTCAGCAGGGCGGATCACCCGAAGGTTCGGCATCGCGCGCAGGCTCGCCAGGTGCTCGACCGGCTGGTGGGTCGGGCCGTCGCCGCCCAGCCCGATCGAGTCGTGGGTCCACACGTAGACCACCGGAAGGCCCATCAGGCACGCCAGCCGCACGCTCGGCCGCATGTAGTCGGAGAAGATCAGGAAGGTGGCGGCGAACGGCCGCAGGCCGCCGTGGGCGGCCATGCCGTTGCTGATCGCGCCCATGGCGTGCTCGCGGATGCCGTAGTGCAGGTTGCGCCCGTTCGAGTCGGGCTCGAAGTCGCCGGCTCCCTCGAGGTCGGTCTTGTTGGATTCGGCGAGGTCCGCCGCGCCGCCGAGGAAGTTCGGCACCTTGGGGGCGATCGCGTTCATCACCTGGTTCGACGCGCTCCGGGTCGCGAGCTTGGCCGGCTCGACGAACAGCTTGTCGAGGTCGGCGTCCCAACCGTCCGGCAGCCGCCCCTCGAGCGCGTCGAGCAGCTCGGCGGCCAGCTCGGGCTCGGCGTCGGCATAGGCGGCCATCGCCCGGTCCCACTCGGCGTGGGAACGCTGGTTGCGCGGCACCCGGACGCGCCAGCGGTCGTAGACGCCGTCGGGGACGAAGAAGTGCTTGTCCGGGTCCCAGCCGTAGACCTGCTTGGTGGCGCGGACCTCGTCCTCGCCGAGTGCCGAGCCGTGCGCCTTGGGGGTGTCCTGAGCGTGCGGGGCGCCGTAGGCGATGTGGCTGCGCAGCCGGATCAGGCTCGGGCGGGAGGTCTCGTCCACCGCCGCCTGGAACGCGGCGGCGATCGCCTCGAGGTCGTTGGCGTCCTCGACCGCCTGGGTGTGCCAGCCGTAGGCGCGGTAGCGGGCCTCGACGTCCTCGCCGAAGGTGATGCTGGTGGGCCCGTCGATGGTGATGTGGTTGTCGTCGTAGAGGACGGTGAGCTTGCCGAGGCCCAGGAACCCCGCGATCGACGACGCCTCGCTGGCGACGCCCTCCATCATGTCGCCGTCGGAGCAGAACACCCAGGTGCGGTGGTCGACCAACCGGTGGCCGGGACGGTTGTAGCGCGCGCCGAGGAAGCGCTCGCCGATCGCCATGCCGACGGCGTTGCCGACCCCCTGGCCGAGCGGTCCGGTGGTGACCTCGACGCCGGGCGTGTGGCCGCGCTCGGGGTGGCCAGGCGTCCGGGAGCCCCACTGGCGCTGGCCCTCGAGGTCGTCGAGCGTCAGGTCGTAGCCGGTGAGGTGGAGGACGTCGTACTGGAGCACCGAGGCGTGCCCGCTGGAGAGCACGAACCGGTCGCGGTCCGGCCAGTCCGGCGCGTCCGGGTCGAAGGTGACGAACCGTGTCCAAAGCACGTACGCGGCGGGCGCGAGCGCCATCGCGGTGCCGGGATGCCCGTCCCCCGCCCGTTGCACGGCGTCCATGGCGAGGGTCCGCACGGTGTTGATGGCCAGGAGATCCTGGTCGGTTCCCTGGGAGGTCGTCGCGGTCACACTCACTCCTCGGTGGTGGTTCGGCATGCCGCCGAGGTTCGGCGGTTGGTCAACCGGGTCTTGCAGCCACAAGGCTACTCGTTCGAGCGCTGGCGTTTCGCGGTTGTCCACACCCCCTGACCGGCTATGGCGGCAGGCGCCGCCATATGGGCCAGGGTCGGGTGGGCCGGCGTCAGGTGGGCCAGCTGGTGCCCTGGCCGGCGCTGCGCGCCTCGACCCCGCGCCGCAGCGCCAGCTCCTGGAGCAGCTGGTGGGTCGCGACCGGCCGCTCGCCCGGCGCCGGGTGGCGCCGCTGCCAGGTCCCCTCGGAGGACAGCTCCCATGCCTGAGTGTTGTCCGCCAGGATCACGTCGAGGATCTCCTGGAGACGGTCGATCAGGTCCGGGTCGGTCACAGGGGCGACCGCCTCGACCCGCAGGTCGAGGTTGCGCGGCATCAGGTCCGCCGAGCCGATGTAATAGGAGCGCTGGCGACCGCTCTGGAACATCCACAGCCGCTGGTGCTCGAGGAAGCGGCCGACGATCGAGCGGACCCGGATGGTCTCGCTGACCCCGGGCACCCCCGGGCGCAGCCGGCAGATCCCGCGCACGATCAGGTCGATCTCGACGCCCGCCTGCGAGGCCGCGTAGAGCGCGCGGATACAGGCCGCGTCGACCAGCGAGTTCATCTGCATCACGATGCGGCCCTTGCGCCGCGGCTGGCGGATGGCGACCTCGCCGATCAGCTCGACGACCCGCTCGCGCAGGCCGCCCGGCGCCACCAGCACGCGACGGTAGCGGGTGCCCCTGGCGTAGCCGGTCAGCGAGTTGAACAGGTCGGTGACCTCGCTCGCCAGCGATTCGTCGCAGGTCAGCAGCCCGAGGTCGGTGTAGAGCCTGGCGGTGCGGGCGTTGTAGTTGCCGGTGCCGATGTGGCAGTAGCGGCGGATCCCGCCCTGCTCGCGCCGCACCACCAGCGCGCACTTGGCGTGGGTCTTGAGCCCGATCAAGCCGTAGGCGACGTGGCAGCCGGCCTGCTCCAGCGCTCTGGCCCAGTTGATGTTGGAGGCCTCGTCGAAGCGCGCCTTCAGCTCGACCAGCACGGCCACCTGCTTGCCCTGCTCGGCCGCGCTGATCAGCGCGTTCACGATCGGCGAGTCGCCGTCGGTGCGGTACAGCGTCTGCTTGATCGCCAGCACGTTGGGGTCGTCGGCCGCCTGCTGGAGGAAGCGCTCGACCGAGGTCGAGAAGGCGTCGTAGGGGTGCTGGACCAGCAGGTCGCCCTCGCGGATGGTGTCGAACACGCTGACGCTGTCGCGCCCCGAGCCCGACAGCCGCGGCTGGGTGGTCCCGACCCAGGGCGGGTAGGCCAGCTCCGGCCGGTCGATGGCGTCGGCCAGGTGCGAAAGGTCACCGAGGTTGAGCGGCCCCTCGACGGTCACGAGCGCGTCGTCGTCGATGTCGAGCTCGCGCTGGAGCAGCCTGACCACGTGCTCGGGCATGCTCTGGGCGACCTCGAGCCGCACCACCGCGCCGAAGCGGCGGCGCCGCAGCTCCTGCTCGACCGCCACCAGCAGGTCGTCGGCCTCGTCCTCGGCCAGCTCGAAGTCGGCGTCGCGGGTGACCCGGAACGGGTGCGCATCGACCAGGATCATGCCCGGGAAGAGCTGGTCGAGGTGGGCGATCATGATCTGCTCGAGCGGCACGAAGGTCGACCCGTCCGCCATGGCGACGAAGCGCGGCAGGATGTCCGGCACCTTGACCCTGGCGAACAGCGGCCGGTGGCTGGTCGGGTCCCTGACCGTGACCGCCAGCGACAGCGACAGGTTGGAGAGGTATGGGAACGGGTGGCCGGGGTCGACCGCCAGCGGCGTCAGCACCGGGTACACCTGGTCCTCGAAGTACTCGGTGAGGTAGTCGCGGTCGGTCTGGTCGAGCTCGTCGACGTCGGCGAGCCGGATCCCCTCGGCGGCCAGGGCCGGGACCACGTCGTCGATGAAGCAGCGGGTCTGGGCGTCGATCGCCGGCCCCACGTACTTGCTGATCGCCTCGAGCGTCTCGGTCGGGGTCCAGCCGTCGGAGCCGCGGGTGGCGACCCCGGCCTCGACCTGCTCGCGGAGCCCCGAGACCCGGACCATGAAGAACTCGTCCAGGTTGGTGGCGAAGATCGCCAGGAACCGGAGCCGCTCCAGCAGCGGGGTGCTGTCGTCGGCGGCGAGCGCCAGCACGCGGTCGTTGAACTGGAGCCAGGAGATCTCCCGGTTCAGGATCAGCGACGGGTCGGTGAGGGCTGGCGGCTCGTGCGGCACCCGGTCCGCTCCGCTGGTCGCCTCGGGGGCGTTCTCCTCGCTCATGCCGTTCCGTTCCCCCCGGAGCTCGATTCCGCCGGTCCACCACGGATCCATGTTGGCATCGCCGTGCCTGCTTGCAAAGGCACGGCGATCCCGGCCCCAGGGTTTCAGCCCGTGTTCACCGCTCCGTCCAGCGCGTGCGCCATGAGCCCGAGCGGCGGCGAGCCGAGCTCCAGCAGGGCGGTGTGGAAGCGCTGGTGGGAGTAGCCGGAGCCCCAGGTCGACCTGGCCCGCTCGCGGAGCGCGAGGATCTCGAGCTTGCCCCAGGTGTAGCGGCCATAGGTCGGGTCGAAGGTCCCCCGGGTCGCCTCGGCCCTGGCAGCCGAGCCGCGGATGAAGGCGTCGGACTCGAAGCGGGCGATGGCGTCGTCGACGGTCATCGTCCCGGAGTGGAGGCCGATCGAAACCGCCAGGCGGGTGACCCGCTGGAGCGCCTCGACCGCGACCCCGGCGCCGAAGCGCGGGTCGTCGGCGCGGAAGCCCTCGTCGAGGCAGAGCTCCTCGGCGTAGTGCGCCCAGCCCTCGACGAAGGCCACCGAGAGCAGCATGCGGCGCACGTCGCCCTTGACCCGGCGCAGGTATCGGCCGTGGGCGAAGTGGCCGGGGGCGACCTCGTGCACGGTGATCGCCGGCAGGCTGGAGCGGCTGAACACCTCGAGCCACTGGTCCTGCGCCTCCCGCGACCAGGAGCTGTCGGGCGGGCTGATGTAGTAGCGGGAAGGCGCGTCGGCCTCGTACGGGGCGGCCCAGGACATCATCGCCAGCGCCCAGCGGCGCGACGGCGGGGCCGGGCCGACCAGGCATTCGCCGTCCAGGTCGGGCACCAGGTCGCGGTCGCGTGTGAAGCCGATCGCCTCGGCGGTGACCGCCCGCGCCTCGTCGAGGACGCCGTCGGCGTCGGGATGGTCGGCGGCCAGACCGGCGACCACCGCTTCCATGGGGCGGCCGGGCGTCACCCGCCCGCACGCCTCGGCGAGCATCGCCCGCAGCCGGTCGCGCTCGGCGTCGGCGCGCTCCTCGAGACGGCCGAGGTCGACCTCCATCGCCTCGCTGGAGCTGAGCAGCAGGGCGAGGTTGGCGGCGCCGAGCGAGGCGTCGGGGTCGCCGTCCCTGGCGCACGCCTCGACGTGGTCGGCGAGGCGGCCGGCCGCGGCGATCGCGCGCTCCTCGACCGGGTCGCCGGGATCGAGGCCGGCGGCAAGCCCCTTGACCGCCGGGGTCAGCGCCTGGGCGACCGGCGCGCTCACCCGGTCGAGGGCGCCGACGGCGGCGTCGGCCGCGTCGGGCCATGCCTCGAGGTGGCGGCGGCGGGCCTCGGCGCGCTGCTCGGCGGGGGCATACTCGCGGTCGTAGCAGGACACGTCGAGGTTGGCGACGTGGTAGAGCGGATTGCTCCGGTGCATCGCGAGCTCGCCCAGCTCGACCCGGAGGGCGCGCTCGAAGGTGGATACGTAGGCGTCGTCGAGGGGGTCGGTCAGTGGCGGTCCGCCGAGGCGACCGAGCGCGGCGCGGACGCCGTCGACCGAGAGATCCTGGACCCGGCCGTCGTAGAGGTCGTGCAGGCCGAGGTACTCGCGGGAGGCGGCGACGGCGAGGTCGCTGAGGGCTTGCAGGCGTTCGTCCATGCGGCGGAGCGTAAGGCGCGCCGTCGCCGGAGACAATCGGGTTGCGCCATGTTGTGGATATCCGTGGCGGACCGGAGGGTCGGCGCGGCTCAGGCGAGACGGGCGGCGATGCGGCCGGCGGCGCGGTGCGCCAGGCCCATGATCGACAGCATCGGGTTGACGCCGGAGGCGGTCGGGAATACCGAGGCGTCGGCCACGAACAGGCCTTCGACCTCGTGGGTCTGGTGGTCGGGGTCGACCACCGAGGTGGACGGGTCGGTGCCGAGCCGGCACGAGCCCATCTGGTGGTACGAGAAGAAGGTCATGCGCCCGTCGCGGTAGCCGGCCTCGCGGGTCTCGGCGGCCCAGCGCTGGTGCGCGCCGGACTCGCCCGGGCGGAAGCTGATCCGGCGCGGGTGCATCGAGAACACCTCGCGCGCGCCCGCCTCGGCGAGCACCCGCCCGGCGGCGGCCACGCCCTCGGCGACCCGCCGCTCGTCGGAGGCGGTCAACCGGTACTGGAGCCTCGGTTGGCCGTCGCGGTCGATCCGCACGCGGCCGCCGCCGCTGTCGCGGCACAGCACCGCGCACAGCGACAGGTGCGAGAAGCGCTCCATCAGCGCCCGGTGGCTCGCGGCCGACACCCACGGCAGCGCCGTCGAGCCGCTGCCTGGATGGACCGGCACGGTCTCGAAGATCGGTGCCCAGTCGCCGAGCGAGTCGCGCAGCTCCGCCGAGTAGCGCGCCTGGAGGGTGCCCTCCCATGGGCGCACCTCGGCGTCGAACAGCCCGAGCGCCGCGGTCCCGGGGTGCAGGCGCAGGTTCCGCCCGACCTGGCCGCCGAGGCCGGAGCGCAGCAGCAGCGCCGGGGTCTCGATCGAGCCGGCCGCCACCACCACCGCGCGGGCGCGCACCCGCAGCCGGTGCCCGGCCGCGGTCGCCTCCACCCCGGTGGCACGGCCGTCGGCGATCACCACGCGGCGCACGTCGGCGCCGACCACCAGGCGGGCGCCGTGGCAGGCGGCGTCCTCCAGATAGGTCCGCATGGTCGACTGCTTGGCGCCCAGCCGGCAGCCGAAGCCGCACCAGCCACAGCTCGCGTCCTGGGCGCAGCCGCGGACGTCGCGCGGCAGGGCGTCGACGTGCCAGCCGAGCTTGCGGAGCCCCGACTCCATGAGGTGGTCGCGGACGCCCGGAGCGCTCTCCTCGGTGGTCACGCCGATCCGGTCGGCGACCTTGTCCTGCGACGCCTCGACCTCGCCGGAGAGGAACACGTCGCTGCCGGACACGCTCGCCCACTCCTCGAGCACGTGCCGGGGTGTCCGGAACGAGGTGGTGTAGTTGACCACCGTGCCGCCGCCGAGGGTCGAGCCGGCGATGATCCGCACGCCCAGGTCCTGAGTCGCCAGCCGCAGCCCGTAGAGGTACAGCTCCTGGGTCGACTCGGCCTCGCGGTGGTGGAAGTCCGCCTCGGCGCGGTAGCCGCCCTTCTCGAGCACGACCACGTCGAGCCCGGCGGCGGCCAGCTCGCCGGCGACCACGCCGCCGCCGGCGCCCGAGCCGACCACCACCACGTCGCAGGCCAGCTCCTCGTCGCCCTCGACCTCCAGCGGCTTCAGCCGCCGCGGCTCTTCGGGCGGCGGTCCCAGCGGGCCCGGGTAGCCGGTCCGCTCGAGGGCGGCTCCGGGAAACGAATACTCCGAGGCCAGCGCGACCGAGGTGAACACGTTCGCGAGCTGCCGGCGCATTCGCAGCCGGCTCCCCCACCAGCGCTGAAGCAACGCCTCGGCCGCGGCTGGCGTGCGCGCGGACACCGGGGTGGCGCCGCCGGTCAGCGCCAGCGCGCCGAGCTGCGAGTCCAGCAGGCGCAGCAGCATGAGGAGCTGGTCGCGGTCCTTGCGCGACGGCAGGCCGTCCAGCGCCGCCAGCATCCGCTCGGGGACGGCCGGGTCGTGGTCGGGCCCGAGCACGCCGGCGGCCAGGGCGGCGACCACCGGGGCCGCGCGCTGGGCGGTCGCGCTGGGTGTGGCTGCCTGCGAAGCCATGCTTACCTTGTACCTCGGCACGACCTCCGCGCCAAGAGGGCAATCCGGGGCGGTTGTCCACGTACGCCGAGTAACGGACAGGCTGCCGGGCTCAGGCGGGCGGCCCGAGGCGCTCGCCGAGGCGCTGGTCGAGCGAGGCCGCGTCCACCGGGTCCTCGAACAGGCTCCCCTGGCCCAGCTCGCAGCCGAGGCCGCGGAGCAGCCGGAGCTGCGTCGGGGTCGCGACCCCCTCGGCCACCGTGCGCAGGCCGAGCGAGCGGGCCAGCAGCAGGATGCCCCTGACCAGCGCGGCCGGCCGGTCCGAGGCGCGCTCGCCGAGCAGGTCGATGTAGGACTTGTCGACCTTGAGGACGTCCAGGGGGAAGCGCGCAAGGTACTCGAGCGAGGAATGCCCGGTGCCGAAGTCGTCGACCGCCAGCCGCATCCCGAGCCCCTTGAGCCGCTCCAGGCTGGGGCCGACGACCCGGGGGTCGAGCAGGACCGTCTCGGTCAGCTCCAGCAGCAGCGCGTGCGGCTCGATGCCGGTGTCCTCGACCGCCGAGCGCGCCTCGGCGACGAACGCCGGGTCGCGGAGCTGCGTGCCCGAGACGTTGACGGCGATACCGACGGTGGAGCCGGCCCCGTGGCGCGCCTGCCATTCGGCGCCCTGCCGGCAGGCCTGGTTGAGCGCCCAGGCGCCGACCGGCACGATCATCCCGGAACGCTCGGCGGCGGGAAGGAACGCCGACGGCGGCAGCAGCCCACGCGAGGGGTGGCGCCAGCGCAGCAGCGCCTCGGCCCCGACCATGCGGAGCGTCTCCAGTTCGACGATCGGCTGCCAGAGCAGCGTCAGCTCGTGACGCTCCAGCGCGAGCCCGAGGTCGGCCGCCCATTCCGTGTCCATCCTCGATACATCGACACCCATCGAGACGAATTGAGGGGAAGGCCCAGGGCGGGGCGGGGGAACCGCTGGAACGTCCGGCTCGGCGGAGACGCTTGTCGGGGATGGTAGCTTCGATACATGAGCACACTCGAAGGTGGCCCATGGCAGTCGGCCGCTGGCTACCTCGAGCACCTGAGCGACGCCGACCTCGCCCTGCTGGCGAGCGTCGCCCGCCGCTCCAGCGGGGATCCGTCGCGGTCCGACCCCGCGTTGCTCGACCGGATGCGCTCGGACCCGGCGCTGGTCGAGCGTCTGCTCGGCGACCCGCGGACCTTCGAGGCGGTCTTCGGCGACAGCGGCAAGGCCGACGCCCTGTTGCGCGCCTCGCCGTTCCTGGTGTTCGCGCTGGCGGTCCAGCGCGGGGTCGAGGACCTGCGCGAGGCGGCCTTCGTCGGCGAGTGGGCCGGCCCACGCCAGCGGCTGCCCGTGTTCGACGCCGCCAGCCTGCGCGACTTCGTGTCGGCGCGGTCCCGCCGCCTGTTCCTGGCCGAGCTGCTCGCCTCCTACGTGCACGTCGCCAGCGGCAGCGTGATGGTCCAGACCCGGCGCGGCTGGCGCAGGCAGCGCTTCAGCGAGCTGGACCCGGTGCGGCTGGCCGCGCTGCTCGACGTGGTGCCCGAGGCCGAGCGGGCCGGGATCTACCGGCGCCTCGGCGACCTGGCCCTGTTCCTGACCGGCGTGTTCCCTGACCAGACCGCCACCCGCGCGGTCGCGCCGGCGCACGCCCAGCGGCTGCTGCGCCTGGCGGGCGTCGAGACCGCGGAGGCGCAGGAGGAGGCCGCGGCGGCCGCCATGGTCGGACGCGGCGGCGCCGCCGGTGGCGTCGCCCTGCTGGAGGGGCTCGGGCGCCGCTGGTACCGGCTGGCGGTCCAGAGCGCGCCGCTCAGCACCGGGCCGCTGCGGGTGGTCCAGGAGATCGCCGAGCGCTTCGACCAGGCGAGGCGGACGCTCAACCTGGTCACCGACGGCTACCTCTTCCCGTTCAGGGCGCGCTGGTTCCCGCCGCCGGCCTCCGGCGGCTAGACCACCCGCGACCCAGCGGCTACAGCAGGTCGTCGAGCGAGCGCTTCTTCTTGCGGCCCTCGGCCTCGGCGAGCGCGTCCTCGAAGGACGGCTTCGCCGGCTTGCGGCTGAGCGCGTCGTCGAGCGGGTCCTTGCCGCCGAGGTCCTTGCCGGCGTCGAGCAGGTCGTCGAGCGAGGCCCGCGCCTTGCCCTCGAGCCGTAGCCGGATCGCGGTCAGGGTCGACGACTGCTCGGCGCTCAGCCCGTACTGGGTGTGGAGCTGCGTGAGCGCCAGCTCGGCGCGCTCCAGCAGCTTCCTGTCCACCTCGCTCGGCTTGTCATCGGCTGTCATCGGTGCATTCCTCCTCGAGCTCACAGCTTGCGGGCGACCAGCTCCGCGACCGGGCTGCGCTCGCCCTTGAGCAGGGCGACGTGCCCGAACAGCGGCTCGCCCTTGAGCCGTTCGATCAGCGCGGCGACCCCCGACTCGGGGTCGACGTAGGGGTGGTCGACCTGGGTGGTGTCGTGACACAGCACCAGCTTCGACCCCTCCCCCAGCCGGCTCGCCAGCGAGCGCAGCACGCCGTACTCGACATTCTGCGCCTCGTCCAGGATGGCAAAGGTACGGACGAACGTGCGACCGCGAATGAAGGTGAGCGGCTCGAGCTGGACGGTGCCGTCGTCGAGCAGCCCCTGGACCAGGTCCTGGGTGTAGCTCTCGCGGCGGTCGGCGTCGTGGGTGCCCCGGAAGAGCTGCGCCATGGTGTCGTGGATCGCCTTCATCCAGGGCGAGATCTTCTCGTCCACGTCGCCCGGCAGGAAGCCCAGCTCCTGGCGGCCGACCGGCACCACCGGCCGAAACACCAGCACCCGGTCGTACTCGCTCCGCTCCATGGTCGCGTCCAGGCCGGCGGCCATCGCCAGGTAGGTCTTACCGGTGCCGGCGTTGCCCGCCAGCGAGACCAGCGGGATGCCCGGGTCGCGCAGCAGGTGCACGGCGAAGTGCTGCTCCTTGGAGCGGGCCCGCACCCCGAAGGTCTCGGGCGCGTCGTGGGTGAGCTGCACCTCGACCGGCTCGCCGGCCTCCACGGTCGCGCGGACCTGGCCGAGCGCGCTCTGGCTGCCGGAGCGGAGCACCACGAACTGGTTCGCCCACAGGCGCTGGTCGGGGACGATCTCGCCGCCGCGGTTGGCGTAGAGCGCGTCCAGCACGCCGGCCGGCATCTCCATGGTGGTGACGCCGAGGTAGCCCTCCTCGATCGCGACCCGCTCGTGGCGGTACTCCTCGGCGGCCAGCTTCAGCGCCTCGGCCTTGATGCGCAGGCTCGCGTCCTTGGAGACCAGCAGGACGTCCCGCTCCTCGCCCAGCTCCTTGGTGAGGTTGGCGGTGGTGGCCAGGATGCGGTTGTCGTTGGAGTCGTGCGCGAGGCCCTCTGGCAGGCTCAGCCTGCCGGTGTGGTTCACCTCCACCCAGAGCCGCCCGCCTCCGGGCAGCCCCACGCCTTCGGACAGGTTGCCACGCTCCCGCAGCCCCTCCAGCGCGCGGATGGCGCGTCGCGCCGAGGCACCGGTCTCGTCCGGCCGCGTCTTGAGCCGGTCGAGCTCCTCCACCACCGTCAGCGGGATCACCACGTCGTGCTCGTCGAACCGCCCGGGGGCCTCCGGGTCGGCGATCAGCACGTTGGTGTCGAGCACGTAGGTCCGGTGGGGGACGGTGGGGCTGGTCCTGCGAGTGGCTCGAGGCATGCACCAACTCCTTCTCAAACACCCCTGCTCGACAGGCAGCGTCTCCTCGCAAGGCGCCGAGGTCAAGACACCACGGTGTCGGGGGAGCGTTGGCGGACGGAGCGTTCACGGGCCGTTCGGTCGGGTGTCCCCCACTCGGTACGATGGGGACTTGAATTAACTAGACACTGTGAACTAGGCTGTGCGCAATATCGCGCCAACCCGTCCTCAGCCGTGGGGCGCGGGCGGACCCGGGCACTTCTCCGGCGGCTTGGCGACAGGCCGCGGCCGGGGCCGCCATCACCCGAGGACGGACCGTACGTGGTCGGCTCGGCCCAGCGACGACGTCGACGAACGAGGCCGCGGAGCCACCGCGGCCTCTTCTCGTTGCGGCTCCGGAGCCCGCGAGGGGCCGGATCGGGTCCGGGCCAGGCGCCGGGCCCGAGCGCGGCGCTCTCCGGTCGCCCGCTACCCCGTGCCCGCGCCGGTCTCGCGGATCGCGGCGTCGATCGCTTCCAGGTCGGCGGCGGTCAGCCGCATGGTGCCGGCGGGCATCCAGGCCTCGAGCTGCGAGGGCCGGCGCGCCCCGACGATCGCGCCGGTCACGCCCGGCTGCTCCAGCACCCAGGCGACCGCGACCGCGGGGACCTCGACCCCGTGCCGCGCCGCGACCGGCCGCAGCCGCTCGGCGAGCGCAACGCTCCGCTCCAGCCGCGGCGACTGGAACGCGGGGTCGCCCCTGCGCCAGTCGCCGGGGGCGAGCGCGTCGACCCGCGCCTGGTCGAAGGTGCCGCTGAGCAGCCCGGACGCGAGCGGGCTGTAGGCCAGCACGCCGGTGCCGTGGGCCCGGCACCAGGGCAGCAGCTCAGGCAGCGCGGTGCGGTCGAGCAGGCTCACCGGCGCCTGGAGGGAGTCGACGTGGCGGATCCGCTCGCAGCGCTCCAGCAGCTCGACGTTGAAGTTGGACATGCCGATCCAGCGGACCTTGCCCTCCTCGACCAGGTCGGCCATGGTCCGCCACGACTCCTCCACCGGCGTCCCGGTCGAGAAGTCCGGCCAGTGGAACTGGTAGAGGTCGACGTGGTCGCGACCGAGCCGCTTCAGGCTCTGCTCCAGCTCGAACCGGATCGACGAGGGCCGCAGGTCGTTGACCGGGGTGTCGTCGGGGCGGCCGTACCAGTTCCGGCCGACCTTGGTGAACACCATGATGCCGTCGCCGTGCTCGAGGACCGCCTGGCCGACGACCTCCTCGGAGTGGCCACGGCCGTAGACGGCGGCGGTGTCGACCCAGTTGATGCCGGAGTCGAAGGCCCGGTGCAGCGCGGCGATCGACTCGTCGTCGTCCTGCGGGCCCCAGCCGCCGGCGACCGGGCCGCCGATGGCCCAGGCCCCGACGCCGACCACCGAGATCGCCGGGCCGTGGCTACCGAGGGTTCGGAGCTGCATCAGGTGCTGCCTCCTCAAACGCTGGCTCACGGGGCGTTTGCCGCCGGCGGCGCCCAGCCTACGCGCGCCAGGTCGTACCGGCCGAGCCGGCCTGGTGGTCCGAGCGACCGACATTCCCCTCATCGGCACGCGCGCGCCCGTTGTGCATGGCCAGGTCGACCTCCTCGAGTCGCTCCGACCGGCGGTAGTGGCGGCCGACCTTGGCACAGGGCTTGCCCTCGCGGAGCACCACGTCGGCGGTGTAGTCGCACTCGCCCTTGAGCAGCGAGGACCCGACCGCGTACGAGTTCACCGGCACGCCGGCCCGCTCGAAGGCGCGGATCCGCTCGGCGGTGAAACCGCCGGAGACGATCACGCGGATGTGGCGGAAGCCCTCCGCGTCCAGCGCGTCCCTGACCTTGCGGACCAGGTTCGGATTGACCCCGGTCGGGGTGAAGTCGCCCATCTCGTTCCAGAGCGACCGGTCGACCATGGTGCCCGAGGTGTCCAGCCGCACCCCCCAGAGGCGGTCGCCGAGGGCTCGCGCGCAGGCCAGCGCCGTCGAGACCGAGTCATTGTCGAAGTCGACCAGCGCGATCAGCGGGACGTCGGGCACGTGCCGCGCGAACGCGACCGTGGCCGCCACGGTGTCGCCGCCGAAGACGGCGATCAGCGCGTGCGGGATGGTGCCGAGCCCGCGCTCGCCCCACCAGGCCGCCTGGGCGTCGGTGGCGACGCCCTGCGCGCCGCCGACGAAGGCCGCGTAGCCGTCGCCGCCCTGGGTGGCCCAGTGGTCGAAGCGGTCGGCGAAGAACAGCACCGGCTTGCCGGCCGCGGCCTCGACCACGCCCGAGACGTTGGTCGCCACCAGCGAGCGCCGCGCCAGCACGCCGAGGTAGACGCTCTCCAGGTGCGCCACCAGCCGGTAGGGGCCGGTCAGTTCGATGACCGGCTCCCAGGCCGCCAGCCGGTCGCCGTCGCGCAGCGCCCGCACCCGGATCCGGTCGACCGCCGAGCGCCACAGGCGGTCGAAGGCGATCTCCGCCTCGACCTGCGTCTGCACCGACTTGAGGTAGTCGGGGCCGCCGCTCGGCCGGCCGCGCCGCGCCTGGTTCCGCGAGTTCAGGTAGTCGGCGAAGGCGCGGTCGGCGGCGGCCTGGTCGGTCCACTCGCCGGCGCCGAGGGCGACCACCGCCAGGGCCTCGTCGATGCCGCACGCGACCACCCGGTCGCGGCGCTGGAAGACCTGGATGGTGACCTCGGTGTTGTCGCCCTCGGCGGTGAGGATGCGCCTGGCCCGGTCGAAGTAGACCGCCGCCCGGTAGCCGGCGCGCAGCTCGACCACGGGCAGGTCGAACACCCACGAGGCGAGCCGCCCGTCGGCCGTGCGCGACTCAGGGCCGTGCACGGGAAGCGGGATCGCCGAATGGTGGCTCGCGGGCAGTACGGGATCGTTCGGGCCTGACATCGGGAACTCCGCGCGGGTGCGAGAACTTCGGCTCAGGTTAGCAACCGCCCACCGTCGTTGCCGTCGGCTGGCCGGGGCGGTAGCGTCGATCATGGGCCGCGCGGGCACGTGCATGCAGGACACGGCGGTTCCCGGGCCCCGACGACGGGAGGGCGCCATGATCGCGCACAAGCTGTTGAGCGCCGGGCAACTCCTGGTGGTGCAGCTCGACGAGGGCCAGGCGGTCTGGTGCCAGCCGGGCCGGTTCGTATGGAAGACGCCGAACGTGTCGGTGCAGGCGCGCATGATCGGGTCGGGCGGCGACGCCGGCGGGATGCTCGACCGGGCGCTCGCCACCGCCATCTCCGCCGGCCGCCGTCGCCTCTCCGGCAACGCGGCGGCACTCCCCTATTTCCAGTCGAGCACCTCGAGCGGGCTGGTCGCGTTCGCCGGCGAGCCGGGCGGCCCGGTCCACGAGCTGCGGCTGGGGCAGGGCCGGAACTGGCTGGTGACCCGCGGCTCGCTGGTGGCCGCCGAGCGCACCGTCGGGCTGGCGCTGGCGCCGGCCGCGCGGCCGGGCCAGCCACAGCAGGGCATTCCCGAGGGTCTGGAGCGGCTCGACGGCAGCGGCTCGGCGTTCGTGAGCGGGGCCGGCGGCGTGATCGAACTGGACCTCAGCCGCTACGGCGGCGCCATCGAGGTCGACCCGCTGCGGCTGATCGGGATCCAGGAGGGCATCCGCGTCGAGCCGCGCCGCAAGGCGCTGGCCGGCGACGAGCTGCTGGCGCTGTTGCTGGGCGGCGGCAGGCCCAGCCTGGCGACCCTGACCGGTGAAGGGACGGTGCTGCTGCGCAGCGTCGTCACCCCGGACCCCAAGCCGGCGACCCGTCAAGGAGAATCCAATGGCCTTTCTGAATGACGCCAAGCAGCTCGCCGAGCAGGCGAGCCGCTCGATCGAGCAGGGACTGGACCAGGTCAGGGAGCAGATCGACGAGCTCCAGCGCCAGCGCCGCTTCAACGAGCTCGCCAGGGAGCTGGGCTTGCTCGTCTACCGCTCGCGGCTGCGCGGGGCCCCGATGGACGACGCCGAGGTCCAGCGCATCACCGCAGAGATGGCCTCGATCGAGACCATGCCCACCGCCCCGCCGGGCCCGAGCGGCCCGAGCGGCCCGAGCGGTGCGACCGGACCGGCCGGCCCCGCGGACCAGGCCGACGCCACCGGCCCTGCCGGCCCGACCGGCCCTGCCGGCCCGACCGGGCCGACCGGCGAGACCGGGCCGACCGGCGAGACCGGCCAGGGCGGGCCGCCGAGCGAGCGCCGCGACGGCCGTGACCAGGGCGGCGGCTACTCGCTCGACGACATCTGAGCCACGCTGACGCGTTACAACCGGAGCCGCGAAACGCGGCTCCCGTTCGCCGCCTCCTGAAGGCGATTGCCCGGGCTGCCGTATCGGTTGAGGCTTTTCCAGGGCGCGGATAGCATCAACGAGCCTTTTCAGCAGCCCAGGAGGTTTGGTGAACCGGTTCCAGCGCCTCGCCGTCGCGACGACAACGGCGACCTTCGTGCTGATCGCCGTCGGGGGGCTGGTCCGGGCGACCGACTCAGGGCTCGGCTGCCCCGACTGGCCGCGTTGCTTCGGCAAGCTCACCCCGCCGCCGAACCTGCACGCCTGGATCGAGCACTCGCACCGGCTGGTCGCCGCCGTGGTGATCGTGCTGGTTGCGCTGACCCTGGTGGTCGCGTGGACGACCAGGCAGTCCAAGATCATCCGCTGGGCGTCGGTGGGCGCCCTGCTGATGGTGCTCGCGCAGGCGATCCTCGGCGCGATCGTGGTGTGGGCCAAGCTCGACTCCGAGTCGGTGACCCTGCACCTGGCCACCGCGCTGGCGCTGGTGGCGCTGATGGAGCTGATCGCCTTCCGCTCGCGCTGGGCCGCCGAGGCGCCGCGAGAGCGCCGGCCGCGGCCGTTCGCGAGACTCGCGATGGTCGGCGCCGGCCTGACCTACGCGCAGATGCTGGTCGGCTCGACCGTGACCGGCCACGAGGCCGGCCTCGCCTATCCGATCCACGTGCTGATCCCCGACCTCAGCTTCTCGACCGCCCAGATCCAGTTCGCCCACCGCGTGCTCGCCATCCTGGTCGGCGCGGTCGTGATCGCCACCTGGCTGGTCGCCAGGCGGACCCAGCGCGCCCACCCCACCATCACCCGCCTGGCCGGCTACGCGGCCGGGCTGATCGTGGTCCAGATCGCGCTCGGGATCGCCAACGTCGTCGACCGCCTCTCGGCGCTCACCGTGGTGCCGCACCTGGCGGTCGGGAGCCTGCTGTGGGGAACGATGTTCGCCCTGGTGCTGCACGCGGACCGCTTCGGCGACGCGGTCGAGCGCGACCGGACCGAGCCGGCGCCCGTGGCGACCCGCACCGCCAAGGAGTCGCTCACCACCTACTTCCTGCTCACCAAGCCGCGGATCATCGAGCTGCTGCTGATCACCACGGTGCCGACGATGTTCATCGCCAAGCGCGGGGTCCCGTCCCCGTGGCTGGTGCTGACCACCCTGTTCGGCGGCTCGCTGTCGGCGGCCAGCGCCAACGTCATCAACTGCTATCTGGACCGCGACATCGACTCGGCGATGCGCCGGACGCGCCGCCGACCGCTGCCCGCCCACCGGGTCGCGCCCGAGGACGCGCTGCGGTTCGGGCTGGTGCTCGGCGTCGCTGGGTTCGTCTGGCTGTGGGCGACCGTGAACCTGCTCTCGGCGTCGCTGGCGACCGCGGCGATCCTCTTCTACGTCTTCGTCTACACGATCGGCCTCAAGCGCCGCAGCACCCAGAACATCGTCATCGGCGGCGCCGCCGGGGCGGTCCCCGTGCTGGTCGGCTGGGCCGCGGTCACCGGCAGGATCGAGCTGCCGGCGCTGGTGCTGTTCGCGATCATCTTCTACTGGACGCCGCCGCATTTCTGGGCGTTGTCGCTGCGCTACCGCGAGGACTACGAGGCGGCCGGGGTGCCGATGCTGCCGGTGGTGCGCGGCCCCATCGAGACCAGTCACCAGATCCTCTATTACACCCTGCTGCTGGTCGCCGTGACCCTGCTGATGTACCCCGCCGGCCAGATGGGCATGATCTATCTGATCGCGGCGGTGGGGCTCGGCGGCGTGTTCGTGTGGCGGGCGGTCGGGCTCTGGCGGGACGTGTCCGGCCAGCGCGCGATCCGGCTGTTCAGCTTCTCGAACCAGTACCTGGCGCTGCTGTTCCTGGCGATGGCGGTCGACGCCGTGATCCATGTCCAGGGCTAGCCGCGGCGGCGGTCCCGCCGTCGTCCATCAGCGCCAAACCGGCAGCTCAAGCGCTTGTTCACAAGGGCCCGGTCGACTTGTGAGGCATCTCCGGCCCCGATACATTCAGTCCTGTCTTGGCCAGCCTGCTTGCCGATCGTCCCGCCGGGCGGCCGTCATCGAAGACCGAGGAAGCGAGGCGACCTAGTCGATATGCGCAGGTGGGAGCTGAAGGGGAACGGTTCCAGGATCAAAGGCCTCGCCCTCGCGCTCGCCGGCACGCTGCTGCTGGCGGGCTGCGCCGGCGGCTCGTTCACCGGCGTGACCGAGCAGGCCAAGCCGGTCCACCACCTGTACATGATCCTGTTCGTGATCGCCACCGCCATCTTCGTGCTGGTGGAGGCGTTGATCCTGTGGGCGGTGTTCCGCTACCGCCGCAGGGACGACGCCCTGCCGCCGCAGTTCCACGGCAACAACCTGCTCGAGGTCGGCTGGACGCTCGGGCCGCTGATCATCGTCGCGGTGCTGTTCGTGCTCAGCTTCCAGGTGCTCAACAAGGTCAACGCCGAGGCGGCGAACCCGGAGGTGACCGTCAACGTCACCGGCTTCCAGTGGCAGTGGGAGTTCACCTACGCCGGCCAGAAGGTCAATGTCGACCCCAGCCAGCCGCCGCAGGACCTGTCGATCAAGGGCACCACCACCAAGCCGCCGCAGATCTACCTGCCGGTCGGCGAGACGATCCATTTCAACGAGCAGTCCAAGGACGTCATCCACTCGCTCTACATCCCCGAGTTCCTGTTCAAGCGGGACCTCATTCCCGGCCACACGAACAGCTTCCAGATCACCATCACCAAGCCGGGCGTCTACCACGGCCAGTGCTTGCAGTTCTGCGGGCTCGCGCACTCGCAGATGCACTTCTACATCCACGCCGTCTCGCGGCCCCAGTACGACGCCTGGCTCAAGGACCAGATCAAGCGCGCCGAGAGCGGCTGCCCCGACGACACCACCCCGGGGCAGATCGCCGCCAAGGGCACCGCCTTCGACAAGGACTGCCTGTCCGAGCCGAGCAACAAGGGCTTCACCCTGAGCTTCGACAACCAGGACGCCGGCGTGCCGCACAACGTCGTGATCTTCAAGGGAAAGGACGCCACCGCACCGGTGGCCTTCCGGGGGGCGTTGTTCCCCGGGCCGGCCACCGAGAAGTACCAGGTGCCCGCGCTCCAGGCCGGGCGGTATTTCTTCCACTGCGATGCGCACCCGACCGCGATGACGGGAACCCTCGTCGTCAAGTAGCTCCGCCACCTCGACCAGGCAGCAAGGAGTTCCAATGGCGATCACCGAAGCCAGGCCAGGGGCAGCCCCCTCGGGCTCGCCGACGCTCGGTTATCAGCGTCACCCGATCTGGGAGTGGCTCACCACCACGGACCACAAGAAGATCGGGATCATGTACCTGGTCAACTCCTATTTCTTCTTCGGGGTGGCCGGGCTGCTGGCCATGTTCATCCGCACCGAGCTGGCGGAGCCGGGCACGCAGTTCTTCAGCGAGCAGCAGTTCAACGAGCTGTTCACCATGCACGGGACCACGATGATCTTCCTGTTCATCATCCCGATCCTGGCCGGCTTCGCGAACTACATCGTGCCGCTCCAGATCGGCGCGCTGGACATGGCCTTCCCGCGGGTGAACGCGCTGTCGTTCTGGATGCTGCCGCTCGGCGGCGTGATCCTGTACTCGGGCTATCTGGCCGGAGGCGCCGCCTGCGCCGGCTGGACCGAGTACCCACCGCTGTCGCTCCAGTCGTGCACCGGCGCCACCGGGCACAACATCGGCGCGGACCTGTGGGTCATCGGTCTGCTGCTGGTCGGTACCTCGTCGATCCTCGGAGCGGTGAACTTCATCACCACCATCTTCAACATGCGCGCGCCGGGCATGACCATGTTCCGGATGCCGATGTTCTGCTGGACCATGCTGGTGACCTCGCTGCTGGTCCTGCTGGCCACCCCGGTGTTCACCAGCGCGCTGATCCTGCTGCTGATCGACCGCAATCTCGGCGGGTCGTTCTTCGACCCGGCCAAGGGCGGGATCGCGGTGATGTGGCAGAACATCTTCTGGTTCTATTCACATCCCGCCGTGTACGTCATGGTGCTGCCCGGCATGGGGATCGTCTCCGAGATCCTGCCGGTGTTCTCGCGCAAGCCGCTGTTCGGCTACAAGGCGTTCGTGTTCGCCACCGCCGGCATCGGCGCGCTCGGCTTCAGCGTGTGGGCGCACCACATGTTCACGACCGGCACGGTGCTGCTGCCGTTCTTCAGCCTGATGACCTTCTTCATCGCGGTGCCGACCGGGGTCAAGTTCTTCAACTGGATCTCGACCATGTGGAAGGGCAAGCTCAGCTTCACCACTCCGATGCTGTTCGCGGTGGGCTTCCTGAGCATGTTCCTGATCGGCGGCATCGACGGCGTGTTCCTGGCCTCGCCGCCGGTCGACTTCGCCCTCCACGACACCTACTGGGTGATCGCGCACCTGCACTACGTCCTGTTCGGCGGCAGCGTGTTCGCGGTCTACGCCGGCCTCTACTACTGGTTCCCGAAGTTCACCGGCAAGAAGCTCGGCGAGGGCCTCGGCAAGGTCCATTTCTGGCTCCAGATGATCGGTTTCAACCTGACCTTCTTCCCGATGCACATCCTCGGGCTGCTCGGGATGCCGCGGCGCGTGCAGGACTACCTGCCGTTCCACGACTGGAGCGCGATCAACAAGGCGGAGACCATCGGCGCCTACATCATCGCCGTCTCGACGGCCCCGTTCCTGGCAAACGTGGTCATGACCATGCGCCGCAGGACCAGGGACCAGGAGGACCCGTGGGAGGGCAACACCCTCGAGTGGTACACCAGCTCCCCGCCGCCTCCGCACAACTTCGACAGCCTGCCCGAGATCCACTCCGAACGGCCGCTGTTCGACCTGCGCCACGCCGATGAGCTGGCGGTGCATGCGGACGCGACCACATCGACAACGGGAGCGCACTGACAATGGCAGCTACCGGCGCGGGCCTACGAGACCGGGGCGAGGCTCACCAGCGAGAGGGCGGGATCAGCTCCTCCCTGCTCGGCATGGTGCTGTTCATCGCCTCCGAGGTCATGTTCTTCGGCGGCCTGTTCGGCGCCTACTTCACGATCAGGGCCGCCACGCCCGTCTGGCCGCCGCCCGGTACGCCGCACCTGGCCGTCCTCTACGCGACCGCATTGACCACCGTGCTGGTCACCTCGAGCGTGTTCATGCAGATGGCCGTGTTCTCGATCCGCAAGGGCGACCAGCGGGGTCTGGTGCGCTGGTTGACCGTCACCCTGATCCTGGGCGCGATCTTCCTCGGCATGCAGGGCTTCGACTACTACAACCTCGGCGTGCACGAGGGCTTCCGGCTCTCCAGCGGGGTCTTCGGCTCGCTCTTCTACACTCTGACCGGCTTCCACGGGGCGCACGTCTTCGGCGGCGCCGCGTTCATCTCGATCGTGCTGCTGCGGGCTCGCAACGGCCAGTTCAACGCCCGCTACCACGACACGGTCGAGATGGCCTCGTACTACTGGCACTTCGTCGACGTCATCTGGATCGGCCTGTTCAGCACCATCTACCTGCTCAAGTGACCGCCAAAGGAGCCGCGCAGTGATCGCCGCTGCCCGTCTGTTCTTCATCATGGGGATGTTCGGCCTGGTAGCCGGAGGGACCTACCTCGGGTGGAACTGGGGACATCCCGAGGCGGCCGGCGTCGGCCTGCTGATGGCGTTCTTCGGCGCCTGCGCGTTCATCGGCACCATCCTGTGGATGTCGAGCCCGGCCAACAAGCGCCGCGTCCCCGCGCCGGACACCGGCCTGCCTGGCTCGGCGAACCCGAAGACCGGGGCGCGCGACCAGCACGGCAACATGCACGTCATCCCGCCGAGCATCGCCCCGGCGATCTACTCGCTGGCCGGCGCGCTGCTGCTGGCCGGCTTCGTGTACCGCCATCAGCTCACCGCCGTCGGGCCGTTCCTGGTCGTGCTCGGCGTGCTGCTGTTCCTGACCGCCACGGTGGTCTGGTACCGCGCGACCTCCAGGGACGCCCGGGCCAAGATCCACGGCCACGGCGCGCACGACGCCGCCGACGCCCACGGCGGCGCGCACAGCGGCGCGCACGCGGTGGCGGCGGTCGAGGAGCCCGAGGGCCCGCCAGGGCCGGCGAACTACTTCGAGCAGCTCCGCGAGGCGTTCGAGATCGGCGACGCCGACTGGGCGGCCGGCGCCTACGCCGTCGACGCCGTCTACTACGAGCCGGCGAACCCGCCACACGTCGGCCGCGAGGACATCCGCGCGTACCTGACCGACCTGCTCAAGGGCCACCGGAACCTGTCGATCACGGTCGAGCGCATGGGCGTGAACGGCGACAGCGCGATCGTCGAGTGGACCTGGGCCTTCCGGACGCCCGACAACCGCCGTGTCTCCGGCCAGGCAGGCGCGACCGTCATCCAGGTCGGCCCCAAGGGCATCACATACCACCGTGACTATCTCTAGAACGCCTCGACTCCCGACTCGCGCTCGATCCTCGGGAACGGGATGTGGCCTCTGAGCGGCGCCTGCTGCTTGGCGTCCTGCTGATCCTCGCGCTGGTCGTGCCGGTCGGCGCATGGGCGCTCGACCGGGCGCGCCAGCAGCCGGACCGGGGCGGCGAGCCGGCGACGCTCGGCGCCGACGCCGCCGTGGTGCAGCGCTACCCGGCGGGGACCCCCGCGCCGAAGCTGCGGCTCACCACGCTGGACGGGCGCACGCTCGACCTGGCCGCCTACCGCGGGCGGCCAGTGATGCTCAACTTCTGGGCGACCTGGTGCGGGCCCTGCGCGCGCGAGTTCCCGCTGCTGCGGCGCACCCTCGACCAGCGCCGCTCACAGGGGCTGGTGATACTGGGCGTGCTGGTCAACGACAGCGCCGGCAATGCCCGCAAGTTCATGCGCGACCACGGCGGGACCTGGCCGAGCGGGATCGACCAGGGCGCCAGGGCCGCGGCCGCCTTCCGGGTGGCCGGCCTCCCGGAGACCGTGTTCGTCCACAAGGACGGCACCCTTGCCTCCCGCGTCCTCGGCGAGCTCACCCAGGACGACCTCGAGGAGCAGCTATCAGTTCTCGAGGGGGGAGCTGGCGCTCCCCCCTCGAAGCTCCCCCCTCCTTCGGCGTAACGCTTCTGGGGTGCAGGGCGGCGGGGGGAGCAAAGCTCCCCCCTTGGCCGGTTACCGGACGTCCGACCGTAGTTGTCCCCGCCCCCCTTGGCCGGTTACTGGCGCCAGTAGGGGAAGGAAGGGTATTGATCCGGCATTGGGAGCAAGTCAAGCTTTAGGGCGAGAGGGTGCAGAGGGGGGCTATCCCGGGGAAAGGGTGGGTGGGGGACAGATGCCGCCGCGTGCTTGGTCGAGGGTTTTGTTGCTCTCGTTCAGGGTTCTGATGACGCTGCTGCTGGCGATTTCGGTGGTGCCGGTGGTCGCTGGGGCGGCGGTGGCCGCCGGGGGCGACCCGCTCCAGAAGGTCGATCCCAAGGTGCTCGCCCAGCTCGACAAGAAGGACGAGACCACCTTCTTCGTCCTGCTCCGCTCCAAGGCGTCCTTGGCCGGTGCCAGCGCGATCCGCCAGCACGGCCAGCGCACCGGCTTCGTCCGGCAACGGCTGACCGCCACGGCCGACGCCAGCCAGGCGGGGCTGCGGTCGCTGCTGAAGGCCCGCCACGCCGACTTCCAGTCCTTCTGGATCGTCAACACGGTCGAGGTGACCGGCGGCCGCCAGCTGGTGAAGGAGATCGCCTCGCGCGACGACGTCGAGCGGGTGGTCCCCAGCCAGAGCTTCCAGCTGATCGAGCCGCGACCCGGCAAGCCGCAGGCCGAGGTGAACGGGGTCGAGTGGAACATCGACCGCATCCGCGCGCCTGAGGTGTGGTCCACCTTCGCCGACCGCGGCGAGGGCATCGTGGTCGCCAACATCGACACCGGCGTCCAGTTCGACCATCCCGCCCTCGTGCGCCAGTACCGTGGCAACCTCGGCGGCGGCCAGTTCGACCACAACTACAACTGGTTCGACCCCGCCGGCATCTGTCCCAACCCGGCGCCGTGCGACAACAACAGCCACGGCACCCACACGATGGGCACCATGGTCGGCGACGACGGCGACCCCGGCTCCAACCAGATCGGGGTGGCGCCGCACGCCCGCTGGATCGCCGCCAAGGGCTGTGAGTCACGCACCTGCAGCGACGCCTCGCTGCTGGCGACCGGCCAGTGGATCCTGGCCCCGACCGACCTGAACGGCCAGAACCCCCGCTCGGACCTGGCCCCCAACATCGTCAACAACTCCTGGGGGGGCGCCGGCGGCGACCCGTTCTACCAGGGCATCGTGGACTCCTGGGTGGCGGCCGGGATCTTCCCGGCGTTCTCCGCCGGCAACGACGGCCCCGCTTGCGGCAGCGCCAACTCCCCGGGCGACTTCCTGAACACCTACGCGGCGGGCAACCACGACATCAACAACCAGATCGACGTGCTCTCCAGCCGTGGGCCGTCGGATTTCGGCGGCGAGACCAAACCGAACATCGCCGCCCCCGGCGATGACGTCCGCTCCAGCGTCCCAGGCGGCGGCTACGCGCTGTTCAGCGGCACCTCGATGGCCAGCCCGCACGTCAGCGGCACGGTCGCGCTGATGTGGTCGGCCGCTCCCACGCTGGCCGGCGACCTCGCCACCACCAGGCAACTCCTCGACGACTCCGCGATCGACACCCCCGACCTCCAGTGCGGCGGCACCGTTGACGACAACAACGTCTTTGGCGAGGGCCGGCTGGACGCGTTCACCGCCGTGCAGAACTCGCCGCACGGCGCCAGCGGCACCCTGACGGGCACCGTCACCGACGCCGCCACCGGCCAGCCGATCGCCGGAGCCGCGATCCACCTCACCGGTCCCAACGAGCGCTCCACCGCCACCGGCGGCGATGGGAGCTGGAGCCTGGTGCTCACCGCCGGCACCTATGACCTGACCGTCAGCCACTTCGGCTTCGCCACCGGCACCACCTCGGTCGAGGTCACCGACGGCGGGACCACCACGCAGGACCTGGCGCTGACGCCGCTGGAGCCGGCCTCCGTCTCCGGCCACGTGCGCGACGACCGCGGCGCGCCGCTGGCGCACGCCACCGTGACCGTGCTCAACACGCCGCTGCCGCCGGTGACCACCAACGCCAGCGGCGCTTACACCATTCCCGACGTCCCGGTCGGCTCTTACACCGTGGAGGCCGAGGCCGGCCGTTGCCTGGTGCCGCAGCAACAGCCGCTGGTGGTCGACGGCGACGAGACGCTCGACTTCACCCTGGCGGGGCGCAGCGACGGGTTCGGCTACACCTGCCGACCCTCGGACTTCGACTTCGTCGACGCCGGCACCGTCCTCAACCTGACCGGCGACGACGCCTCGGTGGCGATCGACCTGCCGTTCCCGTTCACCTTCTACGGCACCACCTACAGCACGGCGTTCGTGTCCACCAACGGCTTCCTGAACTTCACCGCCGCCGACAACACCTTCAACAACACGCCCATCCCGACCACGGCCGCGCCCAACAACGCCATCTACCCGTTCTGGGACGACCTGTTCGTCGACGGGCCCGGCAGCGTCCGCACCGAGGTGGTCGGCACCGCCCCCAACCGCAGGCTGGTGGTGGAGTGGAGCCAGGTCCGCTTCGTCGGCGACCAGAGCCGCATCACCTTCGAGGCGGTGCTCAGCGAGAACGGCCGCATCCAGTTCCAGTACAAGGACCTCGCCAGCGGGGCCCGTGGCCAGGGCGCCTCGGCCACCATCGGCATCGAGAACCAGACCGGCACCGACGCGCTCCAGTACTCCAGCGGCGAGGCGGTGCTCCAGTCCGGCGACGCCCTCACCTTCCGGCGGCCCGGCACGGCATTCGCGCAGGGCACCATAACCGACGCCAACGACGGGCAGCCGGTGGCCGGCGCCACCGTGCGGGCGCTCAGCGGGGGCTCCCCCGTCGCCGAGTCGGTGACCGACGCGACCGGCGGCTACCGCTTCCAGCTCGCGCTCGACACCTACGCCATCGAGGCGTCGGCGCCCAACTACGAGACCGCCACGACCCCGGTCGATCTCAGCCAGGACGACGAGGTGGTCACCGCCGACGTCTCGCTTCCCACAGGACGGGCCGAGGTCGCGCCGGCCACCATCCAGCTGGTCGTGCCGCGCGACCAGCAGCGACAGCGCCAGTTCACGCTGCGCAACACCGGCGTCGCCACGCTCCGATGGAGCGTCGAGGAGCGCTCCGGCGGGACCCCGCAGGACGTCCCGTGGCTGGCCGCCAGTCCGGGCAGCGGCACGCTTGCGGCGGACGGCTCACAGACCGTGACGGTCGAGGTCGACACCACCGGCCAGGCGCCCGGCATCTACAACGCCACCCTGGTGGTGCGGTCCAACAGCGGCCGCCGGCCGGAGGTGCCGGTGGCGGTCCGCCTGATCGTCCCCGCCTACCAGGCCGCCGTCGACGCCGGCGCAACCTCCGCCCACACCGACGCGCTGGGTGACACCTGGGGGCCTGACCAGGCGTTCTCCATCGGGTCGTTCGGCTACCTCGACAGCGGCAGGTCCAAGGTGGTGACGACCGACCACGCGATCGACGGGACCAACGAGGACACCCTCTACCAGACCGCCCGCGAGAACGCCTTCGAGTACCGCTTCGACAACCTGCCGGCGGGCACCTACGAGGTCGACCTGCGCTTCGCCGAGCCCGGCAAGCAGAAGCCCAACAGGCGCCTGTTCGACGTCATCGTCGAGAACCAGATGGTCCTGCCGGCGCTGGACGTGGCCCTGGAGGTGGGCAGCTTCCACGCCGACGACCACGTCTTCCTGGTGCGGGTCACCGACGGCCAGCTGAACGTCCGGCTGGTTCTGCGCAGGAGCTTCGGGCAACCGTTCATCAGCGCGCTGCGGGTGACCGAGCGCCCGGACGCGACCTGATCGCCTGACCGCCCGATCGCCTTACCGCCGGCCGCCTGCCCCCAGGCGGCCGGTGGTCATGGCGGTGAGCTCAGGACCTGGTGCCGGTCACCAGGCGTTCGCGGTCGAAGATCGCCGACATCTTCCGCCAGCCGAGCGTGTCGGCCAGCAGCAGTGCGGCGCCGAGGCAGAGCACCAGGCCGAGGGACGCGTGGATGACGTTGAAGGCGATCAGCGAGGTCACGGCGATCACCGGGAGGCTCGCCAGGGTGCCGAGCTGCTGCGCGACCCGGAAGTCGCCGGTCCGGGTCGAGATCGCGGTGCCGACCCAGATCGACCAGGCGACCAGGAGCGGCGTGAACAGCACCTGGGCGACCAGCACGGGGCCCCGCAGGATCGCCGACGCCACGGGCGCCCGCGCGAGCAGCTCGACCCACACGACGAAGAACACGTAGATGAGGTACGAGATCGCGAGCGCCGGGACCATCGCCGCCAGGGCCTTGCCCAGCAGCAGCTCCTCACGCCGGATCGGGGTCGTCAGCACGGGCTCGAGGGTGCCCTGCTCGCGTTCGCCGACCACCGAGTAGGCGGCGACCGCGGCCGGCACCAGCGCCGGGATGCCCAGCAGGTATGCCAGCGGGTCCCCGTGGAGGAACACGCCCGACGCCGACGCCGGCAGGGTCGGGACCTCGATCAGCAGCGGGACCACGAACACCAGCGGGACCAGCGCCATGGTGAGCACGATGGAGGCGTTGCGGCGGTAGTCGCGCAGCTCCTTGCGGACGACGGCACGGACGCGCCGGCGGCTCAGGCTCACCCCGGCTTCGCCTCCGCGTCATCGATGAGTTCCAGGTAGACGTCCTCGAGCGAGTGGCGCGACTCGCCGATCGACAGCACGTCGGCGCCGGCCACCACCAGCGCCCGGGTGACCGCGGGCGCGGCCGCCGCCGGTTCGGAGACCGTGAGCACGTAGCCGGCGAGCCCATCCTGGCGCCAGCTCTCGACGGTCTTCAGGCCGGCGAACACGCCGTCCGGGTCGGCGAGCGGGGCCAGGGTCCTGACCACCAGCGTGCTGGCGAACAGGCGCTCGCGCAGCTCGTCCGGGCGGCCGATCGAGCGCAGGGTCGTGTTGAGGATCGCGACGCGGTCGCAGAGCCGCTCCGCCTCCTCGAGGCGATGCGTGGTGAGGAAGATGGTGACGCCGCCATGGCCGAGCGCGGCGATCAGCTCGTGGACGTCCCGCGCGGCCGCCGGGTCCAGTCCCGACGTCGGCTCGTCGAGGAACATCACATCGGGGTCGCAGAGCAGCGCCCTGGCCAGGGCGACCCGCTGGCGCAGGCCCTTGGAGAGCGTTCCGCAGGGGTCGTGCGCCCGGTCGAGGAGGCGCACCGCCCGCAGCGCGCGGCCGATCCGGTCCTTGGGGTCGGGTACCTCGTAGAGGTCGGCGAAGCATTCGAGGTTCTCGGTCACGCTCAGCCGCAGGTAGAGACCGGGCGACTCCGGCATGACCGAGATCCGCCGCCGGATCTCCACGCCGTTCTCCGGCGCGAGCGGGATCCCGGCGACGGTCGCCGACCCCGAGGTCGGCGCGATCAGCGTGCCGAGGGTCCGCACAGTGGTGGTCTTGCCGGCGCCGTTCGGTCCCAGGAACCCGAACACCTCGCCGTGCCCGACCGCGAAGGAGACGTCGTCGAACGCCACCCGGTCGCCGAACCGCTTCGACAGGTGGTCGACCCACACCGCCGGTTCCGCGCCGTGACCGCTCACCGTGAGCGCGACCGTGAGCGCGCGAGCCCGAGCCTGGAACGGTGAGCCAGCCGGATGAGCGCGGTCGCCTCCTGTATGGACCGTATGGTCATGTCGCGAGGATATACCGACGAACTGACGATGCCGGGGGGGCCATGCAGGCGAGGACGGTGGAACCGGGGAACGCTTCGCCGGACTCCCCAGAGCCCGGACCCGGTACCCGCACGGCGGGCACCGAATATCTGTCAGAAGTCCGTCACCTGGTCCGCGGGGGGGATCGCCACGTGAACGGGCACGCCAAAGTCATAGAACTCCACGGTCCAGGCGACGGACCCTTCGCTGCCGACCTGCTCCGCCGGGCCAGAGAGTGGACCAACCACAGACGGGGCTACTGACACCGTCAGGAAGTCGATGCGGGACCGTAGCTTGCGCACCCGACCCTGCCCATCGACCCAGACGTCCACCGCCAGGCTGCTGATCCCGGACCGGTGTTAGGCGTCGAGCATGTCCTTGCGGCTGTCCGCCAGAGCCTTACGGTACGTTGCCGACTCCTGAGGAGAGGTGAACTCGATGTCGTGTTCCACAAACATCTCGGCGATCTGGCGTTCCAGACCGATCTCGACGTGGAAGTGCCGCACCGCCACACCGCGGACCCTGTCCCGGGCGACCTCGGTCACGCTCACCGCGTCGCCGAGCTGTTCCAGCCCCAGATACGGCTGGTGGAGATCGAGCCCGATGTACCTACCAAGGGCGAACGGACCTTCGCCGGTCATCCTGAGCCAGGGTTTCATCCCCGGCACCGCTCCCAGTCTTCCGCTGACATCCCGCATCTCCGTGTAGACGTCACGGTTGGTGAAGATGACCGTGAAGGTCGTCTCGTTGGGTGGCACACCCGACGTCCATCCCGCGCTCAGCTTCACCTGACCGGCCTTCTCGCGCAGGTCGATGACGCCTTCACCGTTGGAGATGGTTCCGGTGGTTCCGGACTCCAAGGGCGCCGTCGTGCTGGCCTCGACCGCGATCCGGGCCGTGCCGCCCTGGACGGTGCGCTCGCCAGTCCGGGCCACGATCTGCCGCGGCGTGCCGCTCAGGGCGTCCAGCGCCGGGTCGGCAGCCGGATCGGTACTGGTTGAGCCGGGCACGACGACAAGCAGGCTCATGAGCAGGACCAGGCGAACGCGCACCGGGCCATCCCCTCTACACGCCCGAATTACAGACGATTATCGCTTGGGCGAGACCCGTACGACCAGGGGTGTTTGTGGCGTTGCCTCACAACGCACGCTACAGGCGGCCGGCGGCGAGCTCGGTGGTGTGGTCGGGGCGGACCAGGAGCACGGCGATGCCCTCGCCCTCCTCGACCGCCTGCTCGACCTCGTCGACGGCCCGGCCGATGGTCTCGCGCTTGAGCCGGTCGGCCAGGCCGGGCTCGTCGAGGTCCTGCGGCAGCAGCACCAGGTCGGCGCCCTGCGAGCGGGCGTAGTCGACCATGGTGTCGGTGCCGTGCCGCTCGGGCAGCCAGCCCCACGCGTCCACGCCCCTCCTGCGCGCGTCGACGACCTTGCGGGCCAGCGGCTCACGCCCCAGCTTGATCAGCTCGTCGTCGCCGAGCCGGTCGCCGTACTGGTCGCGCTCGCCCGAGGAGGCCCACTGGTTGGGCATCGGGTCCGCGAACGCGGAGGCGGCGTCGCGGTCGTAGAGAATCAGCCGGGCGCTATTTCCGCGGGCCAGGTCGATCGCGGCCTCGGTGACGAGGTCCTCGTCCTCGCCGACGAAGGCGACCATCACCTTGGCGCGGGACGGATCGAACCGCACCTGCTCGCGTCGCTGGTCGCTCACCGTGCACCTCACAATCTCGACAATTCTTGGTAGCATTCATCAGTGCATTTCGGACAGCGCAACGCTTTCGGCGGTCGCACCGTCCCATACTCCCCTTACGTCACCGGGCCTACCCGCGGAGCGTGGCCGGCATTCCAGCGGGCCCGGCGGGGCTGTGGACGGCCGTCCGAACTCCGCGATCCAGGGGTATATGCTTCTGGGACAGCCCACGTGACGTCGCGTCACGTCCGCTGTGACCGAGCACCACGCAGACCGAAAGCACACCGAAAGAAGGAGTCATGACCAAGCCGGTCCAGGTACTGGATCGCGTGATCATTCGCTTTGCGGGCGACTCCGGTGACGGCATGCAGCTCACCGGCGACCGCTTCACCAGTGAGACCGCAGCGTTCGGCAACGACTTGTCGACACTGCCAGACTTCCCCGCGGAGATCCGCGCTCCAGCCGGCTCGCTCCCTGGCGTCTCCGGGTTCCAGCTGCATTTCGCCGACCACGACATCCTCACACCGGGCGACGCGCCCAACGTGCTGGTTGCGATGAACCCGGCGGCGCTCAAGGTGAACCAGCCAGACCTGCCCAAGGGCGGCACCCTGATCGCCAACACCGACGCGTTCACCAGCCGCAACCTCGAGAAGGCCGGCTACTCCGCCGACCCGCTCGGCGACGGCAGCCTCGCCGACTACCAGGTCCACGCGATCCCGCTGACGACCCTCACGCTCGAGGCCCTCAAGGACATCGAGATCTCCAAGAAGGAAGCCGAGCGGGCCAAGAACATGTTCGCGCTCGGAATGATGTCGTGGCTGTACTCGCGCCCGATCGAGGGGACCATCGAGTTCCTCGAGCGGAAATTCGCGGCGCGACCGGTGCTCGCCAAGGCGAACGTCGCGGCCTTCAAGGCCGGCTACCACTTCGGCGAGACGACCGAGGCGTTCTCGGTCTCGTATGAGATCAAGCCGGCAAAGCTGCCGGCCGGTACCTATCGCCGTATTTCCGGAAATATGGCGTTGTCGTACGGCCTGCTCGCGGCCAGCCGGCTTTCTGGGCTTCCGCTGTTTCTCGGCGCATACCCCATCACCCCTGCCTCGGACATCCTCCACGAGATGTCCAAGCACAAGAATTTCGGCGCCCGCACCTTCCAGGCCGAGGACGAGATCGCCGCGGTGGGCGCCGCGCTGGGCGCCGCATTCGGCGGCGCGCTGGCCGTCTGCACCTCCAGCGGACCTGGCATCGCCCTCAAGGCCGAGACCATGGGCCTCGGCGTCGCGCTCGAGCTGCCGCTGCTGGTGGTCGATATCCAGCGTGGCGGCCCCTCGACCGGCCTTCCGACCAAGACCGAGCAGTCCGACCTGCTCCAGGTCATGTTCGGCCGCAACGGCGAGGCGCCGGTCCCGGTGGTCGCGGCTGCGACCCCGTCGGACTGCTTCCACGCCGCGATCGAGGCCGCGCGGATCGCGCTGACCTACCGTACCCCGGTGGTGCTGCTGACCGACGGCTACCTGGCCAACGGCTCCGAGCCGTGGCGGATCCCGAAGCTGGGCGAGCTCGACGAGATCCCGGTCCAGTTCGCCACCGAGCCGAACCACGACGGCGAGTACTGGCCGTACCTGCGCGACCCCGAGACACTCGCGCGGCCGTGGGCGCTGCCCGGCACGGCCGGCCTCGAGCACCGCATTGGCGGCCTCGAGAAGGCCGACGGCACCGGCAACATCTCGTACGACCCCGAGAACCACGACAAGATGGTCCACCTGCGGGCCGCCAAGGTGGCGGGCATCGCCAAGACCATCGAGCCACTCCAGGTGGACGACCAGGAGGACGCCAGGCTGCTGGTGCTCGGCTGGGGCTCGACCTACGGCCCGATCGGCGCCGCGGTCCGCCAGGTGCGCGAGCGCGGCGGCAAGGTCGCCCACGCGCACCTGCGCCATCTCAACCCCTTCCCCACCAACACCGGCGAGGTCCTGCGGCGCTACGACCGCGTGCTGATCCCCGAGATGAACCTCGGCCAGCTGCGCCGGCTGATCCGTGCGGAGTACCTGGTCGACGCGGTCGGCTACAACCGCGTGCGCGGCCTGCCGTTCAGGGGCCAGGAGCTGGCCGAGGCGATCGAGCGGAACCTCGGCGAGGTCGGGGACGGAAAGTACGACAGCGTCGCGGTTGGGGCGCTGACCGAGGGAGCGAACAGCCGATGAGTGTGAGCAACGGCCACAACGGCAACGGCGCCGTCAAGACCGCGGAGCGCGGTGGCGGTGCGGGAGCGGCCGGCGCCAAGGCGCTCAAGCTGACCGCCAAGGACTTCAAGAGCGACCAGGAGGTCCGCTGGTGCCCCGGCTGCGGGGACTACGCGATCCTCTCGGCCGTGCAGGGATTCATGCCCTCGCTGGGGATCCCCCGCGAGCGGATCGTGTTCATCTCCGGGATCGGCTGCTCATCGCGGTTCCCGTACTACATGAACACCTACGGGATGCACTCGATCCACGGGCGGGCTCCGGCGATCGCGACCGGGCTCTCGGTGAGCCGGCCCGACCTGGCGGTGTGGGTCATCACCGGTGACGGCGACGCGCTGTCGATCGGCGGCAACCACCTGATCCACGCGCTGCGCCGCAACGTGAACCTGCGGATCCTGCTGTTCAACAACCAGATCTACGGGCTCACCAAGGGGCAGTACTCCCCCACCAGCGAGCTCGGCAAGATCACCAAGTCGACACCGATGGGCTCGGTCGACTACCCGTTCAACCCGGTCAGCGTCGCGCTCGGCGCCGAGGCCAGCTTCGTGGCGCGCTCGATCGACTCCGACCGGCGGCACCTCACCGAGGTGCTGACCCAGGCGGCCAAGCACAAGGGCTCCGCCTTCATCGAGATCTACCAGAACTGCAACATCTTCAACGACGGCGCGTTCGACCTGCTCAAGGAGCCCGACACCAGGGACGAGAACCAGATCCGCCTGGAGCACGGCGAGCCGATCCGCTTCGGCAAGGACGGCAGCCGTGGCGTCCGCCTGACCGGCGAGGGCCGGGCGGAGCTGGTGGACGTGGACGAGGTCGGCGCCGACGCGCTCCTACGCCATGACGCGCACCGCGAGGACCCGTCGCTGGCGTTCATGCTCAGCCGCCTGTCCCACGGCGCCGACGGCCCCACCCCGATCGGGGTGTTCCGGGACGTCGAGCGGCCGGTCTACGACGAGCTGCTGGCCGACCAGTTGGAGCGCGCATCCGCAAAGCAGGGCGCCGGTGACCTCGACAAGCTGATGCGCTCTGGAGACACCTGGGAGCTGACCTGAGTTCTTCAACAACCCAACTGTCAGGGGCGGCGCGTTCCGCAGCCCCAGATGATCTGGTCGCCCTGGCCGAGCAGGCCAGGGCGGCTGGCCGTCTCGGCGTCGATACCGAGTTCATGTCCGAGGGGCGCTACCTGCCCCTGCTGTGCCTGGTCGGGGTGGCGGTGCCGGCGGTGCCGGAGGCCGGCCAGCCGAGCGAGCGCGTGCAGCTGGTCGACCCGCTGGACGAGGACGTCGACCCGACGCCGCTCGCCGAGGTCCTGGCCGACCCCGAGATCGAGGTGATCGTCCACGCCGGACGCCAGGACGTCGCGCTGCTGCGCCGGACCTGGCACACCGAGGTCCGCAATCTATTCGACACCCAGATCGCCGCCGGCTTCGCCGGGTTCGGCGCCCAGACCAGCTACGGCGGCCTGCTCGCCGACGTGCTCGGCCTGCGGGTGCCGAAGTCGGCCAGCTTCACGCGCTGGGACGTCCGGCCGCTGACCGCGGAGCAGACCGCCTACGCCCGCGACGACGTGATCCACCTGCTGACGGTCACCGACGTGCTCGAGGAGCGGCTCAGCTCCAGCGGCCGGCTGGAGTGGGCGCGCGAGGAGTGCCGCCGCCTGGAGAGCTCCACCGACGAGCGCGACCCTGACCTGGTGTGGCAACGGCTGCCGAAGATCGGCCAGCTCAGCCCGGCCGCCAGGGCGGTCGCGGCGAGCCTGGCCGGCTGGCGCGAGCGCACCGCCGCGGCGGAGGACCGCCCGGTGGGCTCGGTGCTCCCCGATGCCTCCCTGGTCGAGACCGCCAAGCGCCGGCCGACCAGCACGCAGGCGCTGGAGCGGATCCGCGGGATCCAGCCGTCGACCCTGCGCCGGCGCGGGGACGCGATCCTGGCGGCGGTGCGGCACGGGGTCGACGCCAAGCCGCTCGAGTACGAGAACGGCGAGCGGCTGGACTCGAGCCCGATGGACACGCCCCTGATCGCGCTGGCCGAGTCGCTGGTGCGCTCGCGGGCGCTCGACGCCGGGCTCGCCTACGAGCTGGTCGCCGCGCGCAGCGACCTCGCCCAGGTGGTGTCCGCGGTCCGCCGCGGCCGCCCGGAGCCAGGTGTCCGCACGCTCCAGGGCTGGCGACGCAACCTGGTCGGCGCCGAGCTGCTCGAGCTGCTCGCCGGCCGGCGCACCCTCTCGGTCCGCGGCTCCCGCCTGGAGATCGCCGACCGGCCGTAGGACGCCAGGCCTCAGCTACAGTCGGCGTTGACGTCGTGGGCGTCGTTCAGGTCGGAAGCGCGAAGGCGGAACGGGATCGCGCCGTGGCCGGCGATGTTGGGGGTCAGCTCCACGGTGGTGTTGACCAGCGAGCCGTCGGGCTGCACCCCGCTCAGCCGGCAACGGGCCCGGCCGCTGCGGCTGCCATCGTTGCGCACCCGCAGGTCCACGACGGTGATCTGGCCGCCCTGCGCGCCAGCCTCGACCGAGCGCCCGACCACCTCGGCGTGGAACGGACCGACGCCGTGGTACAGGTACCAGGCGCCGACCACCAGCAGCACGACGCCGGCGATGATCCCCACCAGCACGGTCGCGTGCCCCTGGATGGGACTGGGAAGGGCGAGGCCGGCGGGGTTGTAGCGCACCCGCGCGGGCCCCTCCAGCGGCAGCTCACAGCGCTCACAGACGTTGCCGCCAGGCTGAACCGAAGTCCCGCAACGGGGACAGACGCGATCGTTCACGAGCAGACGGTAACACTCAACCCGTGCTGGCGCGCCTCGTCCGGGGTTCGCGCTACCGTGGGGCGATGGCCAAGCGATCTCTGGTCCGCATCGGCACCGCTTCCTGGACCGACCCGACCCTGGTGAAGTCGGGCCGCTTCTACCCGCCCGGCACCAGCACCGCCGAGGCGCGGCTGCGCTTCTACGCCTCGCGATTCCCGATCGTCGAGGTCGACTCCTCGTACTACTACCTGCCGAGGCAGGAGCAGGCCGGCCTGTGGGTGGACCGCACCCCGCCGGACTTCGTCTTCAACATCAAGGCGTTCAGCCTGCTCACCGGCCACCCGACCCAGCGCAAGGCGATCCCGGAGGACCTCGCCGACGAGATCGACCCCAAGCACCGCGAGGACAAGCGGGTCTACCGCAGCCACCTGTCCAGCGACGCGGTCGAGGAGATCTGGCGCCGCTTCCACGACGCGCTGCTGCCGCTCGACTCGGCCGGCAAGCTCGGCGCGGTGCTGATGCAGTACCCGGAGTGGTTCACGCCCAAGCACGACAACCGCCAGGAGCTGCGGGAGATCCGCGAGCGGCTGGCGGGCTACCAGGTCTGCGTCGAGTTCCGGAACCGGACCTGGATGGACGACTCCGACCGCGACCGCACCCTGAGGTTCCTGTCGGAAGAGAAGCTGCCGCTGGTGTGCGTGGACATGCCGCAGGGGTTCCGTTCGTCGATGCCGCCGATCGCCGAGGCGACCTCCCCCGAGCTGGCGGTCGTGCGCATGCACGGCCGCGACCGCGAGGCCTGGCAGCACAAGGGCCCGACCGCTACGCCGCGCTTCCGCTACCTCTACAAGGAGAAGGAGCTGCGCGAGTGGGTGCCCAAGGTCGAGCA
>JBEDUQ010000022.1:0-2897 GCA_040414855.1 Actinomycetota bacterium | reverse complement strand
TCCGCATTCTTCGGAGCAGGCATCCAGCCCGGCATGATGGCCGCGCTCGACGAGGCCGTGAGCGTGATAGCGGCGCATCCAGACCGCTTCACCGAGACGATCACGCGCTGCTGCCGGTCGGAGCTGTTCGCGATCGCGGGCCAGCTCGAGGCGGCCGAATCGGAAGTCGGACTGTGCTGGCTCGCGGGGCGAGCGGGCGCCGTCCGCCTGGTAGAGGTCGTCGGCCCGCTGGCCGAGGCCCGCCTCGCAGCCGCCAGGGGCGACACCGACGCGGCCATCGCCGCGCTCCGCCGGTCGGCCGATAGCGGCCGTCGCGTCGCGAGCGTCATGTTCGTTCCTTATGCCCTGGCCAGCCTGGCCTGCATGGCGGCCATCGCCGGCGACGATTCCGCGGCGGCGGCCGCCATAAGCGAGGCGCGCGCCGAGCTCGGCGGGCGCAGCCAGGCGATCACCGCCGCCACGCTCCAGTACGCGGAGGGCGTCATGGGCTGGCACCTCGGTGAGTTCGCCGACGCCGAGCGCGCGGTACGCGAGGCCACAGCGCAGTGGCATCGCTGCGGCGACCGGATGGACACCTGCGACGGCATCGAGCTACTCGGCGTCATCGCCGCGGCGCGCGAGCGCTTCCACGACGCGGTACGCCTGCTCGCCGCCGCTGCCGCGGCCCGTCGGCCGCTGCAGTACGTGATATCCGGCTTCACCGCCAACCGCGCCGCCGCCGCGACTGCCGCGAGCCAGGCCAGGCACGTCCTCGGCGACGACCGCTTCACGCGGGCGTGGGAAGAAGGCCAGCGGCTCAGCCTCGCCGAGGCGGTGGCCTATGCCACCCGCAAAGGCGGCGGCCGCAAGCGACCCGACACCGGCTGGGCCAGCCTGACCCCAGCCGAACGAGAGGTCGTCCGCCTTGTCAGCGAGGGCCTGCGCAACGACGCCATCGCCCAGCGGCTGTTCATCACCACCGGGACCGTCAAGGTGCACCTGTCCCATATCTTCGCCAAGCTCAGCATCACTAGCCGCGCCGAACTGGCCGCACGGGCGACCTCACGCGACCTGACCGCCAGACGCTAACTTGCCCCGCTCCGCGGTGACAACGCCCTGCGCCATACCAGCACGGCCAGTATCACCAGCGCGGCGCCCTGGATGACCCGCCGTGCGACCACCTGCGGCGGGTGCGCGGGAGAGGGGGTGTCCGGCACTATCAGGTCCGCGCCGAGGCGGCGGGCCAGGCTCTCGCCTCCCTCGCGCATCAGCTGGTCGTGGTTCCATTTGAACGCGGGCCGTGCGGCCGGCGCCAGCACGTTCATCCACCACCGGGTGGTGCGGACGTCCCAGGTGTAACGGACGAGGGTGCCGTCATCGACTGAGGTAAGCGTCCAGCAGCCGGTGCCCTGCAGCTCCCCGGCGGCCTCGGCCACCAGCTTCGACGGCGGCTGCACGAGGGTTAGCCGCGCCTCGAAAGCGAGCGTGTACGGCAGCCGGGTCCTGAAGTGCAGGCGCGCGAGCCTGCCAACCCCGTCGGCGGCGCCCGGCTCTAGCTCCTCAACCCGGGCCACGTCCTTCCACCATCTGGGCCACCGCTCGGCGTGGTAGATCTCCTCCCACACCCGCTCGATCGGCGCCTTGATCTGCCAGGTGCTGACAAAGTGATACTCGGCCATGCGCATCTCATTCCCGGCCGTGGATCAGGCGACGCGCCAGACCCGCCACAATGCCGTCGGGTCGCTGAGCGGGTCACCGTGTACCAGCGAGAAGTCGGCGGGCCCGCCTTCTCTGATGACCCCCGCCTCCGGCTCCCCGAGCAGGGCGCCGCCGCGCCAGGTCACCGCGGCCAGCGCCTCCCACGGTTCGAGCCCGGCCTCGACCAGGCACTCGACCTCCCAGGGCAGCTGGTTGGCGCGCGCGGAACCGCCGCCGAAGTCGGTGCCGCCCACGATGACGACCCCTGCGGCGTGGGCGAGGCGCGCGCTGTGCCTGGCCTGTTCCAGCCGGTCCATGAGCTTGATCTTGCTGTCCGGCCCGGCGAACCTCGGGATCGCCGTGGTCGTGGTGAACGTGAGCCACGACTTCAGCACCGTCATCGTGGTGACCAGCGCAACGCCTTGTTTTGCCATCAGCCGCGTGACATCGGCATCGAGCTCGAACCCGTGCTCGACCGAATCGACCCCCGCTTCGGCGCACACCCGCGCGCCAGCAAGCCGCGAGGCATGCGCGGTTACCTTCGCGCCGCGCCCGCGCACCGCCGCGACGACCCGGCCCACCTCGGCGGCGGTCCACGGTGCGGTCTCCGGGTCCGGCCCGTCCAGGTAGAGCTTGACGAAGTCCGCGCCGTCGTCGAGCTGGCCAACCGCGGCGGCAACAAGCTCGTCGCCGTCGCGGGCCTCGACCGACAGCCCGCCAGGCAACGCTCCCGTCACCGTGATCCAGGTGCCCGCGGCGCGCACATACGGCCGGTCACGACGCCCGCGCCACCGATCCCTGACGCCGATGCTGACCGCGCGCTCGATGCCGTCGTGCAGGCGCCGGGGAGAGCCGACGTCGCGTGCCCAGCGGACACCGGACCGGTGCTGAAGTTCGCCGTTGGACTCGGCCACGGCTACCAGGGTCTCGGTCGGATCGGCACCCCTGTCGATCCAGTGCGAGCCACCGGGCAAGGTCAGGTGGCTGTGGCCGTCCACGAGGCCGGGGACGATGGTGGTGCCGCCCGCGTCGACCACCTCGCAGCCCGGCGGGCACTCGCCCTCGTCGCTGGACGGTCGTATCCAGCGGATCCGGCCGTCTTCCGCGAGCAGGCTGACACCTACCTCCAGCCTGGGGGAGCGGCCGTCGGCCAGCGCGGCGTCGCGGTACAAGGTGGCGGGCACAGCGCCACTCTAGGCCAGCGGTCCCGCCTGCACAGC
>JBEDUQ010000021.1:0-2421 GCA_040414855.1 Actinomycetota bacterium | reverse complement strand
CTGCTGGTCGAGTTCCTCGGCGAGCGCGGCTACCAGGTCCGCGACTTCGGCTGCCACTCGCCCGACCCGGTCGACTACCCCGACGTCGCGGTCGCCGTCGCCGAGGCGGTCGCCCGCGGCGAGCACGACCGGGCGATCCTGGTCTGCGGCACCGGGATCGGCATGGAGATCGTCGCCAACAAGGTGCCAGGGGTGCGGGCCGCGCTCTGCCACGACGTGTACTCGGCGGGCCGCGCGCGCCGCTCCAACGACGCCCAGGTGCTCACCATGGGCGCCAGGGTGATCGGCGTCGAGCTGGCCAAGCGGATCGTCGACGAGTGGCTGCACGCCGAGTTCGAGGGCGGTCGTTCCGCGGGCAAGGTCGCCAAGCTGGCCGCGCTCGACCGCCGCTACCGGGGCGGCCGCGGCGACCGGGGCGACCGGGGCGACCGGGGCGACCGGGGCGACCGGGAGGCGTGACGTGTCGGTCATCACCGTGCTCGGCGCGGGAGCGATGGGCAGCGCGCTCACCCGCCCGGCCGCCGACGCCGGCAACGAGGTCCGGCTCTGGGGCACCTGGCTCGACGACGCCCTCTTGGCCGAGCTTCGCGCCGACCGGCCCCACCCGCGCACCGGCGTGCCCGTCGACCCCCGGGTTCGCCTGCACGACGCCCCCGACCTCGCCGCCGCCCTGGCCGGCGCCGACCTCGTCGCGATCGCGGTCCGCTCGGAGGGCGTGCTGGACGTGCTCGGCCGGGCCGCGCCGCATCTCGCCCCGGGAACGCCGTTGCTCTTGGCCAGCAAGGGATTCGGCCGCGCGCCGGACGGCCGTGTGCGTCTGCTCCCGCCGCTGATCGATGACGCGCTGCCGGCGCCCTGCCCGGTGGTGGCCGTCGCCGGTCCCTGCAAGGCCAACGAGGTCGCGGCCGCGCGGCCGACGGCCGCCGTCTTCGCCTGCCGGGACCCGGCGGTGGCGGCCGGCTGCGCCAAGACCCTCGGGACGGCCGCCTACCGGGTCCAGGTCAGCGACGACGTCGCCGGGGTCGAGGTGGCCGCGGCGACCAAGAACGTCTACGCGATCGCGCTCGGCGCCTGCGACGGCCTGGCCGATGCGGGCGGCCAGGCCGATGCGGGCGGCCAGCCGTGGCACGACCTGGCGGCGGCCGCCTTCGCCCAGGCCGTCGCGGAGATGCGCCGCCTGGCGGTCGCGCTCGGCGGGCGCGACGAGAGCGTGCTCGGGCTGGCCGGCGTCGGCGACCTCGAGGTCACCAGGCTGTCGGGTCGGAACCAGCGCTACGGGGCCCGCCTCGGAAGCGGCGAGGCGCCCGAGGATGCCCTGGCCGCGATGTCGGCGGCGGGCCAGACCGTCGAGGGCGTCGCCGCCGCCCGGCTCGCCCTCGAGCTGGCCCGAACCCACCCGGGCATGCCGCCCCCCGAGGCGCTGCCGTTGCTCGCCGCCGTCGTCCGCCTGCTGGACGGCGTGGACGGCGTGGACGGCGTGGACGGCGCCAGCTCGACCGCGGCGCTGCTGGCCGACGCGGCCCTACCGCCGCGCCCGACCTTCGGAGTCGCCGACCATGCCGACCATGCCGACCATGCCGACCATGGGGTGACGTCAGCGTGATGCGGTGACCGTCAGCGTGACCTGGCTGGCCCACCGCTCGCCCGGAGCCAGGACCGCCGCCAGACCTGACGACCGTGCCCGCTGGAGGCCCTCGGAGGTTGGCACGCTCGCCGGCTCCAGGCCAAGGCAGCGGATCGGCCGCTGCTCGGGCATCTCCCGGCTCGCGCCGTTCTCGTGCCACAGCCACGCATATGGCAGTGTCTCGCCGCTCCAGTCCAACCGCACCCGTATCCCGTCGTGGACGACGGTTGCCGTCGGCCGGTCGAGCTGGAGCAGCGCGCCGAACCGGCTGAACGGCGTGGCCGTCGCGGTCGACCAGTCTTCACGCACGTCGTCGAGGGTCACGTTCGGCCAGGGTGCGGCGAGCTCCGGAGCGACCAGCGTCTCGCCGCTGTCGGCCAGCGGGAGGACCCGGCTGCTGGGGAGCTCCAGGCGGGTGTCGTCGCCCACCAGCGGGGGCCCGAGGATGAGGTGCTCGACGAAGACGAACGGCGTCTCCGCCGGCCCGGTGTTCACGACCGTGCTGTCGACCCGCACCCCGCGGTCCACGAGCTGGACCTCGCGGGTCACCGTGAGCCCGTCCTGGTCGCGCCAGCGGATCCGGGCGAGCGACGCATCGGTGCGCACGACCTGCCACGCCGACACCGACGCGGCGCCGTGAAATCCGTGCTCCCGTCCGTCGACGCGGCACGGCTCGCCGGCGTTGGGCACCAATGGATGCCACCCGCCGGGCCAGGCGCCCGTCCACGCGTCGGGCGGCACCGGAGCGGCCGGTGGCGCCACGACCTGCCATGGGGCCTGGAAGAGGAGCTCGACAC
>JBEDUQ010000020.1:0-11767 GCA_040414855.1 Actinomycetota bacterium | reverse complement strand
GGTTCGAGGAGGATGCCGTGACCGGAAAGCTCGTTGTGGTCGGGGGCGGGTTGATGGGCGCCGGGATCGCCCAGGTGGCGGCCGTGGCCGGCTACCAGGTGACCGTCCAGGACGTGGGCAACGGCGTGCTCGCGCGCGGGCGCAGGCAGATCGAGGACTCGCTCGGGCGCTTCGAGTCGAAGGGAAGGATCACCGCCGAGGACCGCGAGCAGGCGATCGGGCGGATCACCACGACCACCGAGTTGGACGCGGCCGCCGAGGCGGACCTGATCGTCGAGGCGGTCTATGAGGAGCTCGACGTCAAGCGCGAGGTGTTCCGGAAGCTGGACGCCCTGGCGCCCGAGGGCGCGGTGCTCGCAACCAACACCAGCGCGATCCCGATCACCTCGATCGCGGCCGCCACCGCCCGCCCCGAGTCGGTGGTCGGGACCCACTTCTTCTCGCCGGTGCCGATGATGGCGCTGTGCGAGCTGGTCCGCGGTCGCCGCACCAGCGACGAGACCCTGGAGCGCGCCAGGGCGTTCGCCGAGGGCTGCGGCAAGACCACCGTGGTGGTCGAGCGGGACATCGCCGGGTTCGTGACCACCCGGCTGATCACCGCGGTCGGCATGGAGGCCGCCCGGCTGCTGGAGCAGGGCGTGATCAGCGCGGAGGAGCTGGACACCGCGTGCAGGCTGGGCTTCGGCTGGGCGATGGGGCCGCTGGCGACCTTCGACCTGACCGGCGTCGACGTCCTCTACAACGCGGCGATGAACATCTACAAGGCCACCCGCGACCCCAAGTTCCTGCCGCCGGAGAGCGTCGCCCGGATGGTCGAGGCCGGCGACCTCGGCCGTAAGACCGGCAGCGGCTTCTACGCCTACCACCACCGCGGCTGAGCCCGCCGAGGGGTTCCGTCCGGCGGGCTCGGTCACTGGCGCGGGCCGGGCCGCCGCACGCCGCCCGCGTCCCCTTTAGTGCGCCGGTTTAGTGCGCCGGTTTAGTGCGCCGGACCCGACTGCCAGTTGCGGCCGAAGCGCTCCGGGGCCTCGGTCATCACCTTGGCGGCCAGCTCGTCGGGGTCGCCGTCGCCGAGCCGCTCCAGCACCAGCGCCACGCCGTCGCCGACCATCGCTCCGGGCGGGATTGCCGCGGCGGCCCAGCGGGCGAGCGCCCGGACCGTCCGGGCGCGCGCCGCGATTCGGGTGGACAGCTCGCGCGCGATCGCGTCCTCGAAACGGTTCATCGTGGTCGCTCCCCTCTGGCAGGTACACTCGCGCCGTGCGTGCCGTCGACCTTCATGTCCATCTTCCCCTCCCCGAGTGGGTCCAGGGGAGCCTTGGTCCGTACCGCGAGTCCGCCGAGCGGTACTTCCGCAGCCAGATCGTGCTCCAGACCGCCGAGGAGCTGGCCGCCGACTACGAGTCGATCGACTGCGTCGGGGTCCTGCTCGGCTGGGACGCGGAGACCGCGACCCGGCTGCCGAGGCTGCCGAACGATCTGGTCGCCGACATCGTCCGCCGCTTTCCGGACCGTTTCGTCGGCTTCGCTGGGATCGACCCGTGGAAGGGCGCCAGCGCCCTCCGCGAGATGCGGCGCTGCCACGAGGAGCTGGGCCTGATCGGCTACAAGTTCCACCCGTCGATGCAGCAGTTCCGTCCCGACGAGGCGCGCTGGAGCGACCTGTTCGAGCGCGCCGCGATCTACAGCGCGCCCTGCCTGTTCCACACCGGGACCAGCGGCATCGGCGCCGGCACGCCGGGCGGGCAGGGCGTCGAGCTGGCCTTCGCCCGGCCCATCCACCTCGACGGCGTGGCCGCCCGCTACCCCGAGATCCCGGTGATCATGGCCCACTTCGGCTGGCCGTGGCACCCGGAGGCGATCGCGATCGCGCTGCACAAGACCAACGTCTACCTGGAGCTCTCCGGCTGGGCGCCGCGCTACGTGCCCGACGAGGTGGTGCGCGAGGTCGAGGGCAGGCTGGCCGACCGCGCCCTGTTCGGCTCCGACGCGCCGTTCTTCAGCGCCGAGAAGGTCCTCACCGAGTGGGAGCAGCGCCTCGCGCCGCCGGTCTTCCGCCGCTTCGCCCGCGACAACGCCGTGCGGCTGCTGGGCCTCGACGGCGGCGCCGGCCTGGCCGGCCCGGCGACGTGAGCGTGAGCGGCCATGCCGACCGAGGAAGGGCCCCGCTGGACCTTCCGGGGCGACCCGCGGGCGCTGGAGTCGGTCGCGGAGGGGTGGCACCTTCGCGTCGTGCAGCCGTACCGGGCGCTGAAGACCTACCGTTGCCCTGGCTGCGACCAGGAGATCTTCCCGCGCACCACCCACCTGGTGGTGTGGCCGGAAGGTAGCCCTGAGCAGCGCAGGCACTGGCATCGGGCCTGCTGGGCCCGCCGCTTCGCCCAGTTGACGCGGGCCAGCGCGCGGCGGCGCCGCCGCTGAGGCCGATCGGGGGGCTGGACAGGAGGGATCACGTGGACACCGCCGAGGAAGTCAAGCCACTGGAGGCCAGGTTCCGGCTGGACGGCAGGACGGTCCTGGTGATCGGCGCGAGCCGGGGGATCGGCAGGCTGGCCGCGCTCGCCTGCGCGCAGGCCGGCGCGAACCTGGTGCTGGCCTCGCGCTCGATCGGCGACCTCGAGAACGTCGCCACCGCGGCGCTCGAGGCCGGTGCCGCCGGCGCGCTGGTGGCGCCGACCGACGCGTCGGAGGAGGCCGCCGTCGACGCGCTGGTCGAGCGGGCCGCCGGCGTGACCGGCAAGCTCGACGTGCTCGTCAATGTCGCCGGCGGGCAGCAGTTCTTCGCGCAGCTCGGCGAGACCCGTACCGCGGGCTGGGACAAGGTCATCAACCTCAATCTGCGGATGCCGTTCCTCGCCTGCCGGGCGGCGCTGCCGCGCATGCCGCGCGGCGGCTCGATCGTGAACGTCGCCAGCGTGGCCGGGCTCGCGTCGAGCCCCACCATCGGCCCCTACGGCGCCGCCAAGGCGGGGCTGATCGGGATGACCCGCACGCTGGCGGTCGAGGCGGCGCCGCAGGGGATCCGCGTCAACTGCCTCGCGCCCGGCTGGGTGCGGACCGAGCTGACCAGGCGGCTGTGGTCGGACCCGAAGATCAGCCAGGACACGGTCGGCGACATCCCGATGGCCCGCTGGGGCGAGGTCGACGAGCTGGCCGGGCCGCTGCTGCTGCTCGCCTCGGACGCCGGCAGCTACATCACCGGCACCACCCTGGTGGTCGACGGCGGCGGGCTCGCGTGAGCCGGCCCGGCTTCCGCGACGGTGGGGCCGCCCGCTTCGGTCCTATCCTGAGCGGATGAGCTCGGACAGGTCGCTGCTGGAGCGCGTCTCCAGGCTCGACTTCTCGGCGCCGGTCGATCCCCGCGGTGTCCCGGCCGCCGTGCTGCTGGCGCTGTCGCCGGTCGAGGGCGCCGACGACCTCGGCCTGGTGCTGGTCCGCCGGCCCGACTCGATGCGCAACCACGCCGGCCAGGTCGCGCTCCCGGGCGGCGCCGTCGAGCCCGGCGACCGCGACGGGGTCGCCGCGGCACTGCGCGAGGCGCACGAGGAGGTCGGCCTCGACCCGGCCGAGGTCACCGTGGTCGGCAGCCTCGACAGCGCCTACATCCCGGTGTCGAACTTCGACGTCCTGCCGGTGGTCGGGCTCTGGGACGGCCGCGCGCCGCTGCGGCCCGACCCCGTCGAGGTCGACGGAGTCCTGCGCCCGACCCTGCGCCAGCTGGCCAACCCCGCCAACCACGGGTCGATGCCGCTGCGCAGGCTGGTCGGCGAGGACGGCCTGCGCGGCCGCGCCGGCGAGCTCGTCAGCCCCGTCTTCTGGGTCGACGGGATCGTCGTCTGGGGCTTCACCGCCGGACTGCTCGCCGGCTTCCTGCGCTCGCTCGGCCTCGAGGCGCCACCGGTCCTTCCAGCCCTCCGCCCCTGACCATCCGGTGAAGGAGACTCCCTTCGATGTCCACGCCCGAATCCGATCCGGTCGCCCCCGAGGAGGCGCGACCGCCCGCCGGGCCCGCCGGGCCCGCCGGACCGTCCGAGACCCCGCCGCCACGGGATCGGCCATCGCCCCGGGATCAGCCATCGGCGCCGGACCCGCCTGAGCCGGCCGAGAGCCCGGCGCCCCCGGACCCGCCGGAGCGGCCCGAGGCCGGGCCCTCCGCGCCGCCGGTGACCGTGTACGGCGACGGCACGCCGGTGGTGCTGCTGCACGCCTTCCCGCTCGACAGCCGCATGTGGCTGCCGCAGGTCGAGGCGCTCGGCGGCTACCAGGCGCTGATCCCGGACCTGCGCGGCTTCGGGGCGGCGCGGGCGATGGCGGGCGAGCGCTCGCCGGTCGAGCTGATGGCCGACGACGTGGCCCGGCTGCTCGACGACCGGCGGCTGGACCGGGTGGTGCTGTGCGGGCTGTCGATGGGCGGCTACGTCGCGCTCGCCTTTGCCAGGCGCCACCCGGGGCGGCTCGGCGGGCTGGTGCTGCTCGACACCAAACCAGGCGCCGACTCCGATGCGGCCAGGGCCGAGCGGCTGGCGATGGCCGACCGCGTGCTGGCCGAGGGCGTCGGCTTCCTGCCCGAGGTGATGCTGCCGCGGCTGCTCGGCGAGACCAGCCGGCGCGAGCGCCCGGAGGTCGTGCGGGGGGTCACCGAGACGATCCTCGACCAGGACCCCCAAGGGATCGCGGCCGCGCAGCGCGGCATGGCCGAGCGGCCGGACTCCACCGCCGCGCTAGCCGCCATCGGCGTCCCGACCCTGGTGATCGCCGGCGCTGAGGACGAGCTCAGCGGGCCGGCGGAGGCGCGCGCGATCGCCGCGGCCGTGCGCGACGCGCGGCTGGTCCAGGTGCCGGCCGCGGGGCACCTGGTCAACCTCGAGCAGCCGGATCCGGTGAACGAGGCGCTGCTCGATTTCCTTGCCCCACTTTGGATTTGATTGCCCCGAAACTGGTGACAACGTCGCAATGCATCTAGTATTCTCGGGTTAGTCGCGGTTCCGAAGATTCCCAAACGGAGCCGAACAGCGCGAGAGGGGCAGGGGAGGACCGGCCCTTGTCCCTCTCGCCTATGTCTCGGCTCCGCGCCCGCCACCCAGCGGCTCCGTCACGCGAGCGGAGGTGCCCCCTGGTCGGCCTCGTCGGCCTGGGCCGCCTGGTCGCTGGCGGGGCCGCTTCCGCCGCCTCCGCCGCCTCCGCCGCCTCCGCCGCGGCTCGCGCCGTTGCCTCCGCCGTCGGCTCCGGCGTTGCCCCCGCCGCCGGGGTTGCCGGACCGGTCCGGCTCCGGTCTCCGCTCGGCCTCGTGGCGTCGTCGCCGGCGCGACGGCACCGGCGGCCCCTGGTCGTTGGCCGCCTTGGCCTCGTAATGGTCGATCTGCTGGACAAGCACCACTTTGAGCGCCGCCGCGATCGGGATCGCGATCAGCGCGCCGATCACCCCAAGGATCGCCGCGCCGACCAGCGCGGCCAGCAACACCGCCGCCGCCGAGATGTCCACCGAGTGCTTGAGCACGCGCGGCCCGATGAAGTAGTTCTCCGCCTGCTGGTAGACGAGGAAGATGATCAGCAGCAGCACGCTCGTCGGCCACAGGCCCTTGGTGATCAGCGCGACCAGCAGCGCCGCCACCGAGCCGATCGGGTGGCCGATCAGCGGGATCAGGTCCAGCAGCGCGATGAAGATCGCCAGCGGCACGGGATAGGGGACGCCCAGCGCCTCGAGCGCCGCGAACGCCACCACGCCGGCGATGAAGCCGATCGCCAGCCGCCCGATCATGTAGTCGCCGACCTTGTTGACCATGATGTCCACCACGCGGCCGTAGCGCTCGCGCCGGTTCACCGGGAACAGCCGGCGCACGCCATGCAGCAGGCGCGGCAGGTCGAGCAGGAAGTAGACGGTGAACACCACCACGGTCAGGAACGACACCACCGCCCCGAACACCTGGCTGGTGATACCGAGCACGCCGCCCGTGACGCGCCCCGGGAGCTGGTTGAGCAGGCCCTCCAGCCGGGTCGAGAGGTGGAAGCGGGTGTCCAGCCCGCGGAAGCGCGCCGAGCGCGCCTGGAGGTTGTTGAGCGTCTGCGGGAAATGCTTGACGAGCTGGCCGAACTGGTTGACCAGCGGCGGGATCACCGACATCAGGAAGCCGACGATGATCGCCAGGAAGATGGTGAAGATGATCGCCACCGCCAGGCCCCTGCGGACGCCGCGCCCCTGGAGCCAGCGCACCGCCGGGTCGAGGCTGACCGCCAGGAACAGGGCCACCAGCACTCGCAGCAGGATGTCGCGGACCGAGTAGACGACCAGCGCTGCGGCGACCGACGTCAGCACGCCGAGGCCGGCGAAGAAGCCCCAGCGGTAGAGGGCGCCCAATCGGACCCGCGAGCTGACCCTGTCCGGCTGGCTCGGCGGCGGCGGTATGGTGGTCTGGCTGTCAGGGCTCGTCCCCTCTGGGGGATTCGCCTGACCATTCGCCTGACCGTTCATGATGCTCCGTGCCTCGTCACTGACGGCCGGGCGCCGGTGCCCGCGCGGAACGCTAGGCCCGCGGCGAGGCCTCCCGGTGCCCGGTCCCCTCCTCGACCAACTCGATCAGCACTCCGTGCGCCGACTTCGGATGCGCGAACGCGATCGTGGTGCCCCCCGAGCCGATCCGTGGAACCTCATCGATGGTTTCCAGCCCGGCGGTCCGAAGCTCGTCCAGGGCGCTCGCGACGTTTGCGACGGAGTACCCGACATGATGCAACCCCTCGCCGCGCTTGGCCAGGAAGCGCCCGACCGGCGTGTCCGGGCCCAGCGGCGCGACCAGCTGGACCCAGGAGTCGCCGAGCCGGTACAGCACCTCGTGGACGCCCTGGTCCTCGATGATCTCCTCGTGCGTCGCCTCCAGGCCGAGCACGCGCTCGTAGAGATCGCGCGCGACCGCCAGGTCGCTCACGGCGATGCCGACGTGGTCGAGTCGGTTGAGCTGCACTGGCCAGGTCCTTTCGGTTCGCCTTTTCGGCTCGGTGGTCGCGCCGCCGGTCCCGCGGTCACCCCGCGAGGTCGCGCATCCAGTTCTCGGCGGTGTGGGACGGCTCCCATCCGGCCGCGGCGGTCGCGATCGCGTCGCCGCCTCCGCCCCGCTCGGTGAACAGCCACAGCGGGCGGCGCTCGGGCACCAGTCCCGGTGCCAGCTCCAGCATGCGCCAGCCGGTGCCCTTGCCCTGCGCGCCGGCCGCGACCGCCAGATGGACGAGCTGGGTGGTGGGGCCGTCCGAGAACAGCAGGAACACCCCGTCCCCGGCGGCGCTGCGGTAGGCGCGGGCACGCGGGTCCTCCAGGCGCCGCCGCACCGCCTGGTCGCGCGCGGAGGCACCCTCGACGCCCCAGCCGGACCGGAAGATCTCCAGGAACTCCTCGTGCCGGTCCGGCCCGAGCTCGAGCAGTCCCGGCGCGCCGTCGCCGGTCCCCGAAGCGCGGTGGTAGGCCTGCCTCTCGGCGAGCTGGAAGCCGCTGGACGCCAGCTCGTCCGACAGCCCAGGGCGCGAGGACGGCGACACCTGGACGTGCACGTACGGGAGCCCCACCTTGCGGAAGGCCGCCTCGATGGGCCCCAGGTCCAGGCCGGTTCGGACGCCGAACACGAAGTTGTAGACGAATACCGGGTCGAGCGGGTTGGTGACCACCTTGCCGGAGCGCAGCTGCTCCACCGAGCCACCGCCGACCGTCGACAGGTGCAGGTGGTTCTGCTCGCAGGCGTGCACGAAACCGAGTCGCATGATGCCCAAAGGGTACCGCTGGCCGGGCGGTAGACTCGTTCAGGATCAACGACCAGGGGAGAGCCACGCCATGTTCGAGCGCACGCGACCCGTCATCTGCGCTGGAGCGCGCACCCCGATCGGCCGCTTCGGCGGCGCCCTCTCCACGCTCCCGGCGGTCGAGCTGGGCGGCCTGGCGATCGCCGCCGCCTCCGAGCGCTCGGGGATCACGCCGGACGCGGTCGGCCACGTGATCATGGGCCACGTCCTCCAGGCCGGGCAGGGCCAGATCACCGCCAGGCAGGCCGCGGTCCGCGCCGGCGTGCCGATGACGGTTCCGGCCCTGACCGTCAACAAGGTCTGTCTCTCCGGCACCAACGCGATCGCGACCGCCGCCCAGTACGTGGAGCTGGGCATGACCGAGGTGGTGGTCGCCGGCGGCATGGAGTCGATGAGCCTGGCGCCGTACCTGGTGCCCGGCGCGCGCTGGGGCGTGCGCATGGGCGAGGCGACGATGGTCGACTCGATGATCCTCGACGGGCTCTGGGACGCCTTCGAGCACGTCCACATGGGCGCGATGTCCGACCGCGTCAACCAGCGGCTGGAGATCGATCGGGCCGCTCAGGACGAGTGGGCGGCCCGCTCGCACGAGCGCGCCGCGGCCGCCGCCAAGGGCGCGCTGCGCGAGGAGATCACCCCGGTGCGGGTGGCCCAGCGCAAGGGCGACCCTGTCCTGGTCGAGGAGGACGAGGGCATCCGCCCGGGGACCACCACCGAGGCGCTCGCCGGCCTGCGGCCATCGTTCTCGCCCGACGGCACCATCACCGCCGGCAACGCCTCGCAGCTGTCCGACGGCGCCGCCGCGGTCGTGGTCACCTCGGCCGAGCGCGCGGCCGCCGACAGACTGCCGGTGCTGGCGTCGATCGTCGCCTATGGCACCGTCGCGGGTCCCGACCCGAGCCTCCACTCGCAGCCGTCGCGGGCGATCATGGACGCCTGCGAGCGCGCCGGCGTCGCCGTCGGCGACCTCGACCTGGTGGAGATCAACGAGGCGTTCGCCGGCGTCGCCGTGCAGTCCACCCGCGACCTCGGGCTCGACGAGTCGATCGTCAACGTCAACGGCGGAGCGATCGCGCTCGGCCACCCGATCGGCGCCAGCGGCGCCCGGCTCGCGCTCACGCTGGCGATGCAGCTGCGCCGCCGCGGCGGCGGGCTCGGCGCGGCCGCCCTCTGCGGCGGCGGCGGCCAGGGCGACGCGCTGCTGCTCCGGGTCGGCGGGTGAGCCGGGCCACGGTGAGCGCGCCAGGGCGGCGCTCCGACGCCGGTGAGCTGGTCGAGCGGCTGCGAGGCGGCGACGGCCGCGCGGTCGCCAGGCTGATCTCGCTGGTCGAGGACGGCGGCAAGGACGAGCTGCGCCAGGTCGCCGACGCGCTCAACCCCAGCACCGGGCAGGCCGAGGTGATCGGCCTCACCGGCTCGCCAGGGGTGGGGAAGTCGACCCTCTGCGACGCGCTGGTCGCCGCCTACCGCCAGGCGGGCCGCACCGTCGGCGTGCTGGCGGTCGACCCTTCGTCGCCGTTCACCGGCGGGGCGCTGCTCGGCGACCGCGTCCGGATGCAGCGACACGCGCTCGACGAAGGCGTCTACATCCGCTCGATGGCCACCAGGGGCCAGCTCGGCGGCCTGGCGCGCGCGACCCCACAGGCGGTGCGCGTGCTCGACGCCGCCGGTTGCGAGCTGATCCTGGTCGAGACCGTCGGCGTCGGGCAGGCCGAGGTCGAGGTCGCCGGGCTCGCCGACACCACGCTGGTGGTGCTCGCGCCCGGGTTCGGCGACGCGGTCCAGGTCGCCAAGGCCGGCATCCTCGAGGTCGCCGACCTGTTCGTGGTCAACAAGGCCGACAAGGACGGCGCCGCCAACGTCGCCCGTGACCTCAGGCAGATGATGCACCTCGGCGAGGCGCGCCCCTGGTCGGTCCCGGTCACGATGACCGTGGCCGAGCGCGGCGAAGGCATCGGCGAGCTGGTGGAGCGGATCGCCGCCCACCGCGCCTACCTGGAGTCGAGCGGCGAGCTGGAGCTGCGCCGCAGGCGGCGCGCGGGCCGCGAGGTCGAGGAGATCGCCATGGCCGACCTGCGCGGCGAGCTCGGCGGGCTCGGCCGCGGCGAGGCGCTCGACGGCCTCGCCGAACAGGTCGCCGCCGGCAAGCTCGGTCCATACGCGGCCGCCGAGCAGCTTCTGCGGCAGGTCAAGGAAAAGCTCTAGCGCCTATAACGCAAATCAGGTAAACGTTCCAAGCACTTGGAACGTGTTAGCTGTTGGACGCGCATCCGGACACCTGAATCCTGGCTGGCGGTGAGGGCGCTGGGGGACGGCCCGAGAACCCCCCTCGACGAGGTCCCGACCGGCGAGTGGCCGCGCTCGCCGGCCTTCCGCCTGCCCGAGCCGTTCGAAGCCTTCTATGAGCGCGAGTACCACGCGGTGGTGGCGTACGCCTACGCCCTCTGCGGGAGCTGGTGGGTCGCCGAGGACCTCGCCCAGGAGGCGTTCCTGTCCGCGCACCGCCGTTGGGACCAGGTCGGCCCGCTGGAGCGGCCGGGGGCCTGGGTCCGCCGCGCGGTCACCAACCTGGCCGCCTCGGCGGTGCGGCGCGGCTTCAGCGAGGCCAGGGCGATGCTGCGCCTGACCTCCAGGCGAGAGCCGCCAGACCCGCTCCCTGGCGACACCGTCGACTTCCTGCGCGCGGTCCGGTCGCTGCCGCGCCGTCAGGCGCAGGCGGTCGCGCTCTTCTACCTCGAGGACCTGCCAAGCGCCCAGATCGCCGAGGTCCTCGGGTGCAGCGACGCCACCGTCCGCGTCCACCTCCACAACGGCCGCCGGGCGCTTGCCAAGCGACTCGGGGTGCGAGAAGGTCCGCGTCCGTGACCCTGGACGACAGCGGACGGCGAGCGGCCAGCGTCTTGCGCCGGGCGGCGGAGCGGATCGGCCCGGTTCCCGACCCGGCGCTGGTGCGACGCCGCCGGTGGCGCCGCGGCCTGGCGCGCAACGCGCTCACCCTGGCGGCGACCGTGCTCACGGTCGCGCTGGCCTGGCAGGGCCTGCCGGCGCTGACCCGACCGTCGCCCCACGTGAGCCTGCGCGGCCTCGACTCGCGGGTGGTCGCGGCGATCGACGTGGGCGAGCGCGGCCGGCTGGACGCCGACAACGTCACTCCCCTGGTCGCCGCCGACGCGCACGGAGTCTGGGTGCTGGACACCTCCAACCGGACCGTGCTGGCGATCGACCCGGCCAGGAACCTGGTCGCCAAGCGCATCGGCGTCAGCCTCGGCCCCGGCTGGGAGCCCAAGGGGATCTGGGCGCTCGGCGGCGCCGCCTGGGTGCTGAGCGTGAGCAAGGCGGGCGGCGCGACCATGCAGCGGATCGACACGGCCTCCGGCAGGGTGTCGTCGACTTACAAGTTGCCAGGCTCCAGCTTCCGGTCGCCGCCCGACCTGGTCACCTTCGACGGCTCGCTGTGGCTGTCGTCGGACTCGGGCACCCTCCGGATCGACCAGCGCTCGGCGCGGGCGCAGGCGTTGCCCGACGCCGGCACGGGCAAGGCCCGCCTGGCGGTGGCCGCCGGCCGCGTCTGGGCGTCCAGCGAGCTGGGCACGGTCGAAGGCATCGACCCCGGCTCGGGCAAGGTGGTCGACCGCATCGGCCACGGGCCCGCGAGCCCATCGATCAGCGACGTCGCCGGGGACGGCGGCTCGCTGTGGATCCTGTCCAAGGGCGGTGCGCTGAAGCGGGTCACGCTGCCGTCCGGACAGGTGCGGGCGAGTCTGCCACTCGGCGACGACTTCGGCACCAACCCGATCGCGATGGTCGCCGCCGGCGGCACCCTGGCCGCCATCGGGCCCAAGGCGCTCTACATCGTCGATGCCCTGGTCGATCAGGTGAGGGCCGAGGTGCGGCTGAACGCGCCCGGCTCGGTCGCGGTCGGCGCCGGCGCGGTCTGGGTCGCCGACCCCTACCACGGCGTGCTGCTGCGGATCGACGCGAGCGT
>JBEDUQ010000019.1:0-7559 GCA_040414855.1 Actinomycetota bacterium | reverse complement strand
CGACAAAGCGCGGAGCAGCCACAGCGCGACCACCATGTAGACCGCCCAGGCGCCGACCAGCGCCATGCTCAGGTCCCGCACGGTCGCGAGGGTGATCATCCCGGCGACCCAGCAGGCGGCGCTCAGCTCGCAGGTCCGCCGCCTGCCGTGGCGGATCAGGAAGGTCCGCTTGCCGAAGAGGGCGTCCCCCTGCACGTCGCGGAAGTCCTTGAGCGCGATCCGGCCGATGAACCCCAAGTAGAGGCCGCCGAGCAGCAAGAGGTCCCGCGCGGTCACTGCGCCCCGGGCGCTGAGGACGCCGACCAGGTGGGGAACCGCGACGTAGCCGGCCGGCAGGACCAGACAGGCGGCGGCTCCGCGGTCGGCCAGGCGGACCGGGCGCAGCGAGTAGGCGGCGCTGACCGCGAGCCCGCCGGCGGCGACGGCGAGCGCCGGCCAGCCGATGGTCGCGCTCGCGGCCAGGGCGATCCCGGCGCTGGCGACCGCGATGGCGGCCAGGTCCCGCCGCGAGGCGGTGCCGGCGACCAGCGGCCGGCGGCGGTCGCCGGGGAGGTTGACCCGGTCGATCGCCTCGTCGGCGAGGTCGTTGGTGGCGACGGAGAACAGCAGGTAGGCGATCACGACGACCAGCGCCCTGGCGAGCAGGGCGCGGTTCTCGGCCTGGCCAGCCTCGCCGAGGCCGGTGATCGTGAACAGCACCAGCAGCAGGACCACGGCCGGGCGGGCGAGGGAGAGCAGCATCCGCATGCGCTTGATCATTTGTTGCTCCCGAGAGAGGCACCGGAGAAGGAGAGGAAGAAAACGAAGGCGAAGATCACCAGGCCGATCACCGCGAGCGTCGCGGTCGCGGCGACGACGGTGATCCCAAGGCCGGTCCCGAGGACCTTCACCCAGGCGCGCCAGCCGTTGGCCGGCTCCTTGGGCTGCGGTCGCGATGGTTCCGGGAGTGGTTTGATCATGAGGCGAGTCCTCCTTGAACGGCGGGCGCGGCGAAGTCGTCGCGGACCGCGACGGCCAGCGCGTCGACCAGCTCGGCGAGCGGCCGGTCGTTGACGATCACGCGGTCGGCGACCCGGCGTCCGGCCTCGATCTCGGCCTGGTGGCCGTCGAGCCGAGCGGCCAGTTCGGCGGGCGTGCAGCCGCGGAGCAGCAGCCGGAGCCGCGCGCGCTCAGCCGTGTCCTCGATCTGGTAGACGACCTGGCCGGGGAAGTGCATGGCGGTCCGCGCCACGAACGGCGCGCGGACGATCACCGCGTCGACCGGGCCGCCGGTCGGCAGCTCCCTCGGAAGGCGCGGGAGCCCGTAGCGGTCGGGGAGCGCCGAACCGGGCAGCATGCCGGTCTCCAGGAAGAAGCCCCGGGCGCGGAGGTCGTCGAAGACCTCGTCGGAGACGAAGCGGTGCTCGACCGACCCACCGCGCTCGTCGGCCCGCCGCGGGCGGGTCGTCCAGGTCGGGAGCACCCTGATCACCCGGCGCCGGTGCAGCTCCCGGACCACGCTCGACTTGCCGCTGGCCGACGGCCCGATCATCACCAGCGCTCGACGCCCGTTCATGCCCGGCTCCGGTTCCCCTCGACGTATGGATCTTGACGTCGCCGAGTGTCGCGCCGAGCCGCTCCCGCCGATATCCGGGCTTGCCCCTATTTCGCGGTGGGGCATCCCCCAGCTATTCGATCCCGTGCTCGATCGCGAACCGGATCAGCTCGTGCCGGCGGTTCAGGTGGAGCTTGCCGAGGATGTTGCGGACGTGGTTCTCCACGGTCTTGTCCGCGATGAACAGCTCGGCCGCGATCTCGCGGTAGGAGTGGCCTCGCGCGACCAACTGGAGCACCTCCCGCTCGCGCTCCGAGAGCGGCTGGGTGCCGGAGGTCGCTTTGGCCAGGCGCCGGAACTCGCCGAGCACCAGCGAAGCGAGCGCGGGCGAGAACACCGGCTCGCCGTCGGCGGCGCGCTCGAGCGCGGCCCTCAGCTCGGGGCCCGGCGTGGACTTGACCAGGTAGCCGATGGCGCCGGCCGCGACCGCGTCGAGCAGGTCCCGTTCCTGCTCGGAGACGGTCAGCATCACGATCCGGGTCTCTGCGGCGCAGGCCTGGACCACCGCGAGGCCGCCGCCGCCCGGCATGTGAAGGTCGCAGACGGCCAGGTCGGGCCGGGCGGCCCTGATCGCCGCGATCGCCTCTGGCGCGTCCCCGGCCTCGCCGACCACCTCGAAGTCGCCGGCGAGGTCGGCGCGCACACCGTCGCGCCAGATCGGGTGGTCGTCGGCCAGCACCACCGTCGGTCGGCTCACAGCCACAGGCAGACCTCCGTTCCGTGGCCCGGGCGGCTCCGCACCTCGGCGCGGCCGCCGATCTCGGCCATGCGGCCGACGATCGAACGGTCGATGCCAACGCCGAGCGCGGTCGCGGCGGCTTCGAACCCGGTGCCGTCGTCCTTGACAGAGCAGAACAGGCCGCCGCCATCGGCCGGCTCGACGAACACGGTAAGGCGCCTGGCCTGTGCGTGCTTGCCGGCGTTGGTCAGCGCCTCGCTCACCGCCCGGCTGAGCGCCTCGACCTGGTCGGGCAGCACCCGCCGCTCGGCGCCCCGGAGCAGGCCGGCGACGTAGCCGGCGACCGCGCCCGCGACCATATAGAAGAGGGCGCTGTTGACCAGCGACATCGTCTGCCCGCCGTTGAAGTGGCTGACGCCGTTGACCAGGGTGGCGCCAAGCCGGGCCAGGCCGAGCAGCAGGCCGGCGCCGATCCCCGGTCCTGCGCCGAGCGCGAGCCCGACGCTCAGGACCGCCACCAGCAGGATCGCCAGCCACGGGCGCTCGAGGTCGTGGTACCGCAGGCCGAGCACCGAGGCCAGCCGCGCCCACGCGGCCCAGCGCAGCGCTGAGAGGCCCTTGAGCGCGGCGGGCTCCATGAAGAAAGGCTAGATGGTCGCGAACGGCCGGAGGAATACCGCATGTTGGGGAGCCCGGGGGAATTGGGCGGGAGAGGAGCCGGAGCGATGTGACCCCGCCGGTGGTTGCGGGGCTGCTCAGATGGTGAGCACGGTCTTGCCGAGCACGTCGCCGGCCTCCACGGCGCGGTGAGCGTCGGCCGCCCGCTCGAGCCTGAAGATCGCGCCGACCTGGACGGTCAGCTCTCCGGAGTCGAACAGGCGCGCCGCCTCCTCCAGGATCGCCCGCTGCCGCTCGCGCTCGGCGAACCAGCCGAACACCGCGGGCGCGGGCATCCAGGCGAACGAGACCCGCAGGCTGTGCTTCTGGAAGGTGTCGGTCGCCGGCTGCGTCCAAGGGCTCTCGACCGTGGAGACCAGGTCGCCGTAGGGCTGGACCAGCCCGAAGCTGTCCGAGAAGGTGTGGCCACCGACGGTGTCGTGGACCACGTCGGCACCATGGCGGCCGGTCCAGTCCCTGACCGCCTGGCCGACGTCCTCGGTGCGGTAGTCGATGCGCCGTTCGGCGCCGAGCTTGGCCGCCAGCTCCGCCTTCGGGCCCGCGGTCACGGTTGCGGCGACCCTGGCGCCAGCCGCGCGGGCGAGCTGCACCGACATGTGGCCGACCCCGCCGGCGCCGCCCTGGACCAGCACCGTCTGGCCGCGGGCGACCCTGGCCCGCTCGTGGAGGGCCTCCCAGGCGGCGATGGTCACCAGCGGTGCCGCCGCGGCCTCGACGAACGAGAGCCGCTCCGGCTTGCGGGCGATCAGCCGCTCGTCCAGCGTCTTGGCCTCGGCGTAGGTTCCAGGGGCGGTCCCGAAGCCGCCGTCGCAGAAGTAGACCTCGTCGCCGGGCCGGAAGCGGGTCACGTCGGCGCCGACGTCCGAGACCACACCGGCGCCGTCCCAGCCCAGGATCGCCGGCGGCTCCCCGGCGAGGGTGCCCTTGGCCCGCAGCTTGGCATCGATCGGGTTGACGCCGGCGGCACGGAGCTCAACGCGGACGTCTCGCCTGCCGAACTCCAGCTCGGCGACCTCGGCGGGCACCAGGACCTCGGGCCCGCCCACCGCAGCCATCAGGATCGCGCGCACGCCTTGCCCCCCAATCTCCCCATGGCGACCAACCGGGCCACCGTACACGGACGGTGGGCGGCCACGCCGCCGTGGCGCCGCGGTCGGTATCGACGCTTCACGAGGTTTCGGTGAGACAAGTCGCTTTGTGGATTTCCTGGTTTGTCTTCCCACAACGAGGGCATCCCCGTGAGAGCATCGAGGTGGCGGCGACGTCACTCCTTTCCCTGGTAGCGCCACCTCTGAGGAGGTCCGAATGCGGGTTGGCCTGGCACTGCTCGCCCGGCACGTCGAACGGTTCAACCAGGGCGTGCGGACCGGAGACTTCGGGCCCATGCTCGACGGCTTCACCGATGACGCCGAGCTGGTGTTCGAGGGGATCCCGGTCGGCCCCTTCCGCGGCCGCGACGCGATCGCGGCGGCGTATCTGGCGCAGCCTCCCGACGACGAGATCGACCTGCTCGACAGCCAGGAGGCCGGCGAGGACCGGTTGGTGGCGACCTATGCGTGGCGGCGGCGGCCGGGGGTTCCGGCGGGTGGCATGGAGCTGCTGACCCACCAGGGCCGGATCAGCCGGCTGGTCATCCGATACGGCGACGACGGCCGCCCGGCCGACTGAGCGCCACGACGGCGAAAGCGTGGCGACCCGCCCAACCTGTGGACGGGTCGCCGGTGCCGGTCGCGGTCGAGCGGGCGTCAGGATCTCTGTCCCCGCTCGCGCCCCTCGCGCCGCTCGCGTCCCTCGCCGAGCACGACCTTGCGCTTGCGGTACTCGTCCTCGTCGATCTCGCCGCGGGCGAACCGCTCGTCGAGCAGGTCCTCGGCGGAGGGACCGCCGGTCGCGTGGGTCGCGTGGGTCGCATGGGTCGGGCGGCGACGGATGAAGTACACCCCGGTGGCGATCAGCGCGCCCCAGAAGAGCACCATCCACGAGAGCCACAGCCATACGCCAGGACCTCCGTGGTGCGCGTGCCAGTACCACCCCATCGTCAAGCCTCCTTTATCGCTCTTCATCGCTCTTCGTCGCATCGGGCCGTCGGCCGGCCCGGCGCATGTCCTCTGCGCAGGGTCCATGTTCCGCATCGGGGGCGGTTCCCGCGTCGGCCTGGGGGAGGCTCTTGGGCTGCTCCCGGACGAGTAGGAGCGGCCGGTCCGGGCGTATACGCGCGGCGCATCCGCGCCGGTCGCGGCCCTCGCGATGAGTGCTTTCCCGCCAGGCTCCGGATACAGTGCCGGATATGACACCAATCTTTCGTCTTTGTGACGAGTACGTCGTGAAGTGGGCCGCGCTCGATCCTGTCGCCGCCGGGATGCGCGGAGTCCAGGTCGACATCGGCGCCGCCACCGACTACGGCCCCGACGGCTACGCGGCCCGGGCGTCGCTGATCAGCAACACCCTGGCCGAGCTCGCCGGGCTGCCTGCGACCAACAGTGCCGACCGGCGCGCCGCCGACCACCTCCGCGAGCGGCTCGAGGCGGCGGCCGCCTGGCACGCCAGCGGCGAGCCGCTGCGCGGCCTCCGCGCTCCGTTCGGGCTGGTCAACCAGGTCCGCGACAGCGTCGACCTGCTACCGCGCGGCGACGAACAACAGTGGCGGGCCGTCGCCGCGCGCATGGTCGCGATCCCCGGGATGCTGGCGGGCTGGCGGAGCAGCCTCGACGCCGGCGTGCGGCGTGGCCAGACCGCGGCACGGCGGCAGGCGCTGGAGGCGGCCGTCCAGGCCGACCGCTACGCCGACGGCACCCACACGCCGCTGGTCGACGCCTACGGTGATGGCCGGCTGGCCGGCGAGCTGGGGGAGGCGGCCGCCGCCGCGCATGCCGGCTACGCCGAGCTGGCCCGCTACCTCCGCGAGGAGTACGCGCCGGTGGCCCAGGAGCGGGACGGCGTCGGTCCCGAGCGATACGCGGTCGCCGCGCGCCTGAGCCTCGGCGCGGACATCGACGCGGCCGACGCGTACGCCTGGGGCTGGGACGAGCTGCGCCGGATCGAGGCGGAGATGGCCCGGGAGGCCGACCAGGTCCGGGCCGGCGCCAGCGTGGACGAGGCGGTCGAGCTCCTGGACGAGACCGAGTACGTCGACGGTCCGGACGCCTACCAGGCGTGGCTCCAGGAGCGACACGACCGTGCCCTCGATGAGCTGCACGGCACCCACTTCGACATCGCCGAGCCGCTGCGCGCCATCGAGGTGACGCTCGCGCGCGGCTCCACCTCTGGGGCCGCCTACTACACGCCGCCAAGCGAGGACCTGACCCGGCCGGGCCGTACCTGGTGGCCGCTGGGCGACCGCGAGCGGTTCGCCACCTGGTCCGAGCTGTCGACCGTCTTCCACGAAGGCGTTCCCGGGCACCACCTCCAGAACGGCGCGACCCGGGTCGCCGGCGACCGGCTCTCGCGCTTCTCGAAGTTCACCGGGGTGAGCGGGCACGGCGAGGGCTGGGCGCTGTACGCCGAGCGGCTCGCGGACGAGCTGGGCTGGTTCTCCGATCCTGGCACCCGTCTCGGCATGCTCGGCGGCTCCGCGCTCCGCGCCGCCCGCGTAGTCATCGACATCGGCGTCCACCTGGACCTGCCGCTACCCGACGGGTCGAGCTGGAGCTTCGAGAAGGCCTGCGAGGTGCTCAGCGAGCGCGGCCGCGCCGAGCCGCACCGGGTTCACGCCGAGGTGGTCCGCTACTTCGGCTGGCCCGCCCAGGCGATCTCCTACAAGCTCGGTGAGCGGGCGTGGATGGCGGCCCGCGACGAGGCCAGGCAGCGGCCAGGCTTCGACCTCAAGCGCTGGCACACCGCCGCGCTCGACCTCGGCCCGATCGGTCTCGACGGCCTCGCCGACGCGCTGCGCCGCATGAGCTGACCGGGCCCGGGTCGCAACGGTTCGCAAGGGTCCGAACGGCTTTCAACCCGCCGCGACCGGGCGGACCGCGCCGGCGTAGTCGCCGCGCATGACCGAGGCGGTGCGCACCACCGCGCCGGTGTGCGGCGCCTCGACCATCAGACCGCGTCCGATGTACATGCCGACGTGGTGGATGGTGCGCGGGTTGGACGGATCGGTGGCGAAGAACACCAGGTCGCCGGGGAGCAGGTCCTCACGTGCGACCGGCCTCGTCGCCCCGTAGGCGGCGTACTGCGCCCTCGACACCCGCGGGATGTCGATCCCGGCCGCGTGGTAGGCGAAGCTGGTCAGGCCGGAGCAGTCGAAGGTCTCCGGGCCCTCGGCGCCCCACTGATAGGGCGAGCCGATCTGCGCGAGCGCGATCGAGACCGCCCGCTTGGCTACCGCGGCGGCGGGGCCGGTCGCGCCGGCGCCGGGCCGCGAGCCAGCCATCGAGCGGTTGTAGGCCGCCTGCCGCTCGGCCTCCTCGTGGGCCCGCTGCTCGGCGATCAGAGCCGCCACCCGACGGTCCATGGTGCGCAGCTCACGCTGGAGGTCATCGACCAGCGCCCGCGCCTCGTCCTGCTCGCGCTTGAGCCGCATCGCCAGGCGGGCCTGCGCCTCCAGGCGCTTGGCAAGCGCCTGCTCGAGCTTGTCGAGCCTGGCGCGCGCCCGCACCAGGTCGG
>JBEDUQ010000018.1:0-18339 GCA_040414855.1 Actinomycetota bacterium | reverse complement strand
CTTGCCAGCGTTTGCGGGCCAGCCAGAACGCCAGCAGCACCCCGATCGCGATCGCCAGGCCATAGAAGTGGAACAACAGCGGGCCAATGTGAATCCCCGTCGTCGACGGCGAAGGAATAAACGCGAGGATGGTGCTCATTGCGCAATCACCTCTGCCACCGCCTTGTCGACGGCGGCCAGGACGTCCGCGTCCAGCTTGCGACCGGACGCGGCACAGTTCTCCTCGATCTGGGACGGGCGGGTGGCCCCGATGATCGCCGAGGCGACGTTCGGCTCCCGCAGCACCCAGGCCAGCGCGAGCTGCGCGAGGGTCATGCCGGCCTGGTCGGCGATCTGGCGGAGCCGCTCGACCGCTTCGAGGACCTGGTCGGTCAGCAGCTCGCGCATGAAGTTGCCCATCTTGCCGGACGCCGCGCGGCTGTCGCTGGGCGGCGCCTGCCCGCGGGTGTACTTGCCGGTCAGCACGCCCTGCGCCAGCGGCGACCAGACCACCTGCCCGACGCCCTCACGGGCCGAGACGGGGACGACCTCGGCCTCGATGCGGCGCTGGAGCAGCGAGTACTCCGGCTGATTGGACACGATCCGGTCGAACCCGTGCTGGTCGGCGAGGTGGAGGGCCTCCTCGATCTGCGCGGCGGTCCACTCGCTCACCCCCACGTACAGGACCTTCCCCTGGCGGACCAGGTCCTCCAGCGCCCGCAGCGTCTCGCGGACCGGCGTGTCGGGGCTGAACCGGTGGCACTGGTACAGGTCGACGTAGTCGACCCCGAGCCGGCGCAGGCTCTGGTGGCACTGCTCGAAGATGTGCTTGCGCGACAGGCCGCGGTCGTTGGGCCCGTCGCCCATGGGGGCGAACACCTTGGTCGCCAGCACGTAGGACTCGCGGGGATAGCCGGCCAGGGCCTCGCCGAGGACCTGCTCGGCGGCGCCACGCCCGTAGCCGTTGGCGGTGTCGAAGAAATTCACCCCGAGGTCGTAGGCCTTGGCGACGCACTGCTTGGCGGCGTCAGCTCCCACCCCGACGCCGTAGGTGAGCCACGACCCGAGCCCGATCTCGCTGACCTTGAGCCCGCTCGACCCCACTCGGCGATACTCCACCCGGACGACTCCCTTCTCGACGTTCTCGACCCTTCGCGCGTGCTTCACGCACGGGACGAGTAGCGTCCCGCAACGCGGAGGCTATCCCAAATCAGCCTGCCACCGGCCGGCCGGGTTTGCCGACCAGCTCACCGCCGCCGCGGACCACCAACTCGTCGCGAAGCGCCCACAGGATCGGGAAGAACCGGAAGCGGGTGGTGCGGCGCAGCCAGGTGAGCGCCATCCCGCCGGTGCCGCGGGCATGGTCGCCGAGGGCGCGCTCCACCAGGGTGACGTGCTCGGCCCGCCAGCGCGCCCAGCGCTCGTCGTAGTCGACCAGCGCCTCGCACAGCAGGTAGAAGACCGCGCGCCCGCCCGGCGCCGAGTACAGGTCCGCCCAGCTGGCCGGGTCGACCAGGCCGAGCCGGCGGCCGGCGTCCAGGTGCGCGTCCGCGAGCGAGGTCTGCGCCAGCCGGGCCGCCAGCGGCTCGGGCAGCCGCTCGCCGTACTCGGCCTCGAGCGCCTTGAGGTAGGCGGGGTCGCGCAGGCCGGACAGCAGCTCCAGCTCGCGGAACTGCCACGACTGCGACCCGCTGGCGGTGCCGAGGTAGCTGCGGAACTCCTGGAGCGCCCACGGCGGCAGCGTGTGCAGGGTCCGCATCTGGTCGAGCACGTGCGCCATCACCTGATTGGTCCGCCCGAGCAGGGCCAGCGCGCCAGGCCAGTCGTTGACGCCGATCGCGTCGATTGTCCGCTCCAGGTCGTGGAGCATCAGCTTCATCCACAGTTCGATGGCCTGGTGGACGATGATGAAGTGGAGCTCCTCGGGATGGGGCGGACGCGAGCGTGGCCGCTGTAGCTCCAGAAGCTCCGGGATGTGCAGGTAGCGGCCGTAGGTCAGGTCTTCTTCCTCAGGCATCGCCACCTGTCCTTTCGCCCGTCTTCAACCGCGCCTGGTGCTTGGTACGGATACCTGAAACGCGCTCCGATCAGCGAGGATAATCCAGCTCTCCGTTTGCCCACCCGCCTTCCCCTACCTAGCATGAAGCCGACCGCCGAACCTCTCACCGGGAGCTGCGTGTGCGCCGGACCATGATCCTCTTCGGAGGGATCGCCGTGCTCGCAGTACTGCTGATCCCCGCCACCTCGGGCGCGAGCTCGGGCGCCGGCGGCGGGGGCGGCGTGCGGCCGCAGACGGCCGGCACCACCGCCGAGGAGCTCGCCCTGGGCAAGCAGCTCTACGCCCAGTCGTGCGCGGCGTGCCACGGCCCGGACCCCAACGGCCCGTCCGCGTACTCGACGGTGCCCTCGCTCCGCGACGTCGGCGGCGCCGCGGCGGTGGACTGGGCGGTGCGGACCGGGCGGATGCCGTTCTCCTCGACCAAGGGGCCGGCGATCGCCCGTGGCAAGGCGAAGTTCAATCCCCAGCAGACCCACGCCCTCTCCATCTATGTCGGCCAGGCGGTCGGCGACACGCTCATCCCCGAGGTCGACGCATCCAAGGGTGACATCGCCAAGGGCCAGCAGCTCTACGCGCAGGCGTGCGCGGCCTGCCACGGCATGAGCGGCGCGGGCTCGGCGCTGGGCGGCGAGAACATCGCGCCGACCATGCTCGGCGTCTCGCAGCTGGACGTCGCCGAGGCGATCAAGATCGGCCCCGGCCAGATGCCTCCGGGCGGCGGGATCCCCAACTACACCCCGACCGACGCGCAGAGCATCCAGAACGTCAACAACATCGCCGCCTACGTCCAGGCGCTGAACACCCATGACCTCAACCGCGGCGGCGCGCCGATCGGCGGCAAGGGCCCCGTGCCCGAGGGGTTCGTCGCCTGGGTGATCGGGCTCGGTCTGCTGGTCCTGGTGATCCGCTGGCTGGGTACGCGGCACTGACGGGCTGACGGGCGGCGGACGTGAACCGGCGATGAGCGAGGACGACAGCGTGGACGACGGGCGACAGGACGAACCCGAGCGGCGGGCGGCGCGTGAGGAGCAGCAGGCGCACGAGGACCCGCGCGGGCCCGGGCTCACCGCGCAGCAGCGCAAGCTCGAGCGGGTCGTGCTGCTGTTCTTCGGCATCGCCACGGCGGGCGGCATCGGCCTGTTCGTCATCTACTTCCTCGGCGGCCAGACCCAGCTGGAGGGCGTCTTCTGGGCGCTCGCCCTTGGCGGGCTCGGGCTCGGCATCGGCGTGTGGGGCGGCAAGCTGCTCGGCGCGCACCAGGCGGTCGAGGAGCGCCACACGCTGTCGTCGGAACCGGGCGCCGAGGAGGCGCTGGAGGAGGCGTTTGCCGAGGAGCTCGGCCCGGCGATCAGGCGCCGCTCGGTGCTGATCCGCGGGCTGGTCGCGGCCGGTGGCGCGCTCGGCCTCGCCCTGCTGCTGCCGATCCTGTCGCTCGGGCCGGCCCCGGGGAACAGCCTCAAGGTCACCGGGTGGCGGCGCGGCCTGCGGGTGGTGGACGCCGACAACCATCCGCTGACCCTCGACGCGCTGCCCGAGGACGGCTTTATCACCGTCTGGCCGGAGAACGAGGTCGGCAGGGCCGACTCGCAGGCGCTGCTGATCCGCGTGCCGCCCGGCCTGCTGAAGTTGCCGCCCAAGAACATGGCCTGGGTGCCGCGCGGCATCTACGTCTCCTATTCGAAGCTCTGCACCCACGCGGGCTGCCCGGTCGGCCTCTACCGCGCCCGGGAGCGCTCGCTGTTCTGTCCCTGCCACCAGTCACAGTTCAACGTGCTGAACGGGGCCAAGCCGTTCTTCGGGCCGGCGGCTCGGCCGCTGCCGCAGCTGCCGCTGGGTCTGAACCCGCAGGGGTTCCTGGTCGCGCTCGGCGACTTCGACGCCCCGGTCGGCCCCGCGTTCTGGGAGAAGTCATGAGCGTGTTCGGCCGCCGCAAGAAGCGGGACGACGACCTCGGCCGCATCGAGCGCGGCGCGGTCGACAGCTTCGAGCGCAGCCAGAAATGGCTCGACGAGCGGCTCGGCACCACCGGCCTGGCGCGCGTCACCCTGCGCAAGGTCTTCCCCGACCACTGGTCGTTCCTGCTCGGCGAGATCGCCCTGTTCAGCCTGGTCGTGCTGATCTTCACCGGGATCTTCCTGACCTTCTTCTTCACTCCCGACACCCGCGAGCTGACCTACACCGGCCCCTACGTGCCGTTGAAGGGCGACACCGTCAGCGCCGCCTACAACTCGGTCATGCACCTGTCGTTCCAGGTCAGAGCCGGCCTGGTCATGCGGCAGACCCACCACTGGGCGGCGCTGGTGTTCGTGGCCGCGATCGTGATCCACCTGTGCCGGATCTTCTTCACCGGGGCGTTCCGACGTCCCCGCGAGGTCAACTGGCTCATCGGCATCGCGCTGCTGATGCTGTCGATGGTCGAGGGACTGACCGGCTACTCGCTGCCGGACGACCTGCTCTCCGGGGTCGGGCTGCGGATCACCTATTCGGTGATCCTCGGGATCCCGGTGATCGGCACCTGGGTCGCGTTCCTGCTGTTCGGGGGCGAGTTCCCCGCGCCGGAGACGATCTCGCGGTTCTTCGTGTTCCACATCTTCCTGCTGCCCGCCCTGCTGATCGCACTGGTGGCGGTCCATCTGGCCATCCTTGTGCTCCAGAAGCACACCCAGTTCCCCGGGCCGGGGCGCACCGAGCGCAACGTCACCGGCAAGCGCTTCTGGCCCGAGCAGACCTTCAAGTCGGTCAGCCTGCTGCTGATGGTCGCGGCGGTCTGCGCCGCGCTCGGCGGCCTCGCCCAGATCAACCCGGTGTGGCAGTACGGCCCCTACAACGCCGCCAACGTCAGCTCGCCGGCCCAGCCGGACTGGTACCTGGCCTGGGCGGACGGGCTGCTGCGCCTCGGCGGCCCGTGGAGCTTCAAGATCTTCGGCTACACCATCTCCGAGGTGTTCTGGCCGGCGATCCTGTTCCCGGGCATCGCCTTTGGCGTGCTCACCCTGTGGCCGTGGATCGAGCGGCGCATCACCAAGGACCGGGCCGAGCACCACCTGCTCGACCATCCCCGCGACGCCCCCGCGCGGACCGCGACCGGCCTGGCCGGGCTGCTGATGTTCTTCATCCCGTTCCTCGAGGGCGGCAACGACATCATCGCCGTGCTCCTGAACGTCCCGGTGGAGACCATCACCAGGATCCTCCAGTACTCGTTCTTCATCGCGCCGGTGGTGATGTGGCTGGTGGCGTTCTGGGTCTGCCGGTCGCTGCGGTCCACCCGGGTCCACCCGGCCGCCGCGACCGCCGGGCTGCTGCTGCGCCGCACGCCAAGCGGCGCCTACGAGACCATCCCGCTGGACCCGACCGGTGCCGGCGAGCCCGACGGCGAGGTCCGCCCGCCCGGCGTCGGCGCCCGTCGGCCGCCCTCACCGACCGAGTCCGGCTAGCGAGCGGCTAGCGAGCGGGGAGCGAGCGCGCCCTCGGCGTCGGACGGAGCCGGGGCGACGAGCGGCGGCGAACGGCGAGCGACGACGGCGAGGTCAGTGCGGTATCCGCCGACCCTGGGCGTCGACGTCAGTCGCCCTGGGGACCCCGCCCCTGGCCGCCAGTTGGCGGGCGCGGGGGACCGGCGTAGCCGCCGCCGGGCGGCATGGGCGGCGGGGGAACGTCGCGGCCGTAGCGGGTCTCGCGGGAGATCGCCGCGATCCAGCCCCAGCCCGAGTAGAGCGCGACCCCGAGCCCGAGCAGCACCAGCCAGAGCCCGAACACCAGCCCGGACAGGGCGATCGCGATCCCGAGCGACCCGGCGAACGGCCACAGGGACGGCAGCGGGATGACCGCCAGCTGGTCGGCCTCCAGCGTCTTGGGCCCGGGCCGGTCGGGCGGCGGCGACCCGGCGAGCCGGCGCGCCATCTCGCCGAACGACTCGGCCCCCTCCGCCCCGGCCTGGCGACGGTGCTGGATGATGAAGTAGATCCCCGCGAAGCCCGGGCCCGCGCCGAGCAGCAGCAGCGCGACCGTGCCGAGCGCCTCGTAGCTCAGGAACCAGTAGACGGTGCCGGCGACCAGCCCGAAGATCGAGACACGCAACAGCAGGGCGGCTTCGTCACTCACGCTTGGTCACTCACTCCTGCCCTCGCCGGTAGTCATACGGCTGACCGGGCGGCGGCGCCGTCGCGACCCTTCCCTGCCGCAGGTCGAACGCCGGGCGCTCCGAGATGATCTGCGGGATCACGTGGAAGTTGTGGTGCGGCGGCGGCGAGCTGGTCACCCACTCGAGATGGTAGCCCTCCCACGGGTCGTCCGGGGCCGGCGCCCCCTTGCGCGCCGAGTGCCAGAGGTTCCACAGGAACAGCGAAAGGGCCACGCCCACCAGGAACGAGCCGGCGGTGGACAGGCGGTTGAGGCCGGTCCAGCCGAGGTCGGTCTCGTAGGTGGCGATCCGCCGCGGCATGCCCTTGAGCCCGACCAGGTACTGCGGGAAGAAAGTCAGGTTGACGGCGACGAACAGCAGCCAGAACTGGATCTTGCCGAGCCGCTCGTTCATGAACTTGCCGGTGATCTTAGGGAACCAGAAGTAGGCGGCGGCGATCAGGGCGAACAGCAGCGCCATCGCCATCACGTAGTGGAAGTGCGCGACGACGTAATAGGTGTCGTTGACCGCGAAGTCGATCGGCGGCGAGGCCACGAACACCCCGGTGATGCCGCCGGTCACGAACACGATGATGAAGGCGACCGCGTGCAGCATCGCGACGGTGAAGGTGATCGAGCCGCGCCACATGGTCGCCAGCCAGTTCCACACCTTGATCCCGGTCGGCACCGCGATCAGGAACGACATCAGCGAGAAGAACGGCAGGTACACCTGGCCGGTGGTGAACATGTGGTGCGCCCACACCCCGAACGACAGCGAGAAGATCGCGAAGAAGGCGAAGACCATGCCCCGGTAGCCGAAGATCGGCTTGCGCGCGAACACCGGGATGATCTCGGAGATGATCCCGAAGGCCGGGAAGATCACGATGTAGACCTCGGGATGGCCGAAGAACCAGAAGACGTGCTGCCACAGGACCGGGCTGCCGCCAACCACGGGGTTGAAGAACGCGGCCTCGAAATTCCGCTCCAGGAAGAGCATCGCCAGGCCCGCGGTCAGCGGCGGGAACGCGAACAGGATCATCAGCTGGGTGACCAGCACACCCCAGGTGAACAGCGGCAGCCGGAACATGGTCATGCCAGGGACCCGCGCGTTGAAGATCGTCACCACCAGGTTCAGCGCGCCGGCGATGCTGGCGATGCCGACGATCGCCAGCCCCATCACCCACAGGTCCATGCCGCGCCCGGGAAGGTAGGACGAGTCGGACAGCGGCGGGTAGCCGGTCCAGCCGGCGCTGGCGGCCCCGCCCGCGACCAGGAAGCCGCTGAGCACCATCAGGCTGCCGAACAGGTAGAGCCAGTAGCTCATCGCGTTCAGCCGGGGGAAGACGACGTCGGCCGCGCCGATCTGCAACGGCACGAAGTAGTTCGCCAGTCCGGTGGAGATCTGGTTGGCGAACAGGAAGATCATCATCGTCCCGTGCATCGTGAACAGCTCGTTGTAGAGGCTCTGCGAGATCACGTTCTCCCCGGGGGCTGACAGCTCCAGCCGCACGATCAGGGCGAAGATCCCCGCCACGAAGAAGATCGCCGACGAGGTGAAGATGTACAGCAGGCCGATCTTCTTGTGGTCGACGGTGGTGAGCCAGTCGACCAACCCGCCGCGCGCGTGCTCCTCCTCCACGGCCGGGACCGGAAACTGCGTGGTTGCCATGGGCTCTTCGACTCCGTGATCGTCTCTAGGTCCCGCCGCCGGTCGGCGCGCCACCGCGCCCGGACGACAGGAAGCGGTCGAACTGGTCCTGCGACACGACCTTGATCCTGAAGAGCATTTGGGCGTGCGCGAACCCGCAGTACAGCGCGCACTGGCCGTGGTAGACGCCGACCTTCTGGAAGTTCATCTCGAAGTCGTTGGTCGTCCCCGGGATCGCCTGGCGCTTGAACAGCGCCTGCGGCACGTAGAACGAGTGCACCACGTCGGCGGAGCGCAGCTTCATGTGGATCGGCACGCCGACCGGCACCACCAGCTCGGGGATGTGCCCGGGGCTGCCGGTGATCCGCTTGTCGGTGCCCTCGTAGTCGAACTCCCAGCTCCACTGGAAGCCGGTGATGTCGACGTTCACGCGCGCGGGCGGGTCGGCGAGGATCTGGTGCTGGGCCCGGAGGGTGATCACGAACAGGAACAGCACCAGGGCGAGCGGGACCGCGGTCCACAGCAGCTCGAGCTTGTTGTTGCCGTGGGTCTGCTTCGGGAGCTCGTCGCCGCGGCGGCGGTAGGCGAACACCGACCACAACAGCCACACGGCCACCACCGTGAACACCACCACGGCGGCGATCAGGAAGATGTTGTAGGCGTGCTGGGCGGAGCGCCCCTCGGTGGTCACCGGCGTCGGGGCGCATCCCGCCACCAGCAACGCGACCATCACGGCCAGGGCGGCCAGGACAAGCTGGCGGCTGGCTCTCCTCACGGTTCCGGCCAAGGGGTCATAGGGCGGCAGTCGGCTCCTTGCGGCTCGGTCTTGATCCGGCAGTAGCCTACCCCGGGGGCGCCGAACGGGCCTGTCGAACGGGCGGCGACCTGCTGCAACGGGTCGGAACGTATCACCGTGCAACGGACCATCAGGCACCGCCGTCTCCGGATCGTCACGCGATCTCGCCGAGCCAGGCGGCCACCGCGCCGGCGACCTCGTCGAGCACGTCCGCCTGCCGGCGTCCCGGGACCCGGAAGCCGTGGTCGGCCCCGGTGAGAAGGTGCACGCGGGTCGGCGCCCCGGTGAGCCGCTCGCGCCGCTCCCGCTCGAACAGGTCGAGGTCGCAGAGCTGGTCGCGGTCGCCGTGCACGAACAGCACCGGTACGCGCAGCAGGGGCCAGTGCGCGGTCCGGAGCTTGTCCGGCCTGCCCGGCGGGTGCAGCGGGTAGCCGAGCAGGACCAGACCCGCGCACGGAGCGCCCTGCCCGGCCACCTGGCTGGCGATGCGCCCGCCCATCGACCGGCCGCCGAGCACCAGCGGCCGCGCCCCCGCCGGCCCTTCGAGCAGCCCCGCGGCAAACCCGATCGCGTCGCGGAACGCGGACTCCAGCCGCGCCGGCGGGTCGGGCAGCCGCCTGCCCGCCTCGGCGGAGGCGAAGTCGAAGGCGACCACCGGGTAGCGGTCCGCGGCGAGCCTTGCGGCCACCCCGGCGAGCAGCGGGTTGGTCGCCCGCGCGCCTGCCGCCGGCGCCAGCAGCAGGCCCTGGGATCGGGGCGGTCCGCCCCGCGGCGGCCAGCGGAGCACGGTGGTGTCCTCAGTCGCCTGTGGCTGGGTCAGCGCCAGGCGCAGCCGCTCCGGCAGCTCCGGGCGCTCCGGGCGCTCGGGGCGCTCCGGCCCGGCCGGGCCACCGGTGGAGGCCGCCGCCGGGCTCAACCGATGCCGAGGCCGGTCATCAGCGCCCTCGCCGTCAACCCGAAGATGAAGAACGCTCCCCAGGTGAAGAACAGGTGGTAGGGCGGCTTCTGGAGCGACCGGGTGAGCAGGTGGCAGACCACCAGCACCACCGCCGGCAGCAGCGCGCCGTAGAGGTAGTGCAGGACCGGCCGCCGGTCACCGAGCGCCAGCAGGACGATCCCCGCGATCAGCTGGAGGCCGAGCAGGACCTGGAGGCCGGCGACCAGGCCCCAGTAGAACCTGCCGGCCTCACGCTTGAGGATGAACAGGCCAAGGCCCCAGAAGAACAGCACTCCCCAGCCTGCGACGATCGCGAAGCCTTCGACGGTGTGGAACCCGGACATGACGACCTTTCCCGCGGAGCCGCTGGTGACGGCTGAAGTCTCGCAGGAGCGGTCCGATCGCGCTCGGCGAGCAGGGCGGGTGGCGACGCGGCGGCGCGGCGGCGCGAGGGCGCCGGCGGCGTCCGGGACGAACCGGGGCGGTTCGCTGTCGGCGGAAGCGCTCGTCGCGGGCGTCCGTGTCCGGTACCGTGCATCCATGAGCATCGGTCACTTCCACGACGCCATCGACCGGCCCATCGACCCGGTCGACCGGCTGCTGCGCCGCCGCGTGGTCATGCTGTCCGGCCAGGTCACCAGCGACATGGCCAACGACATCATGGCGCGGCTGCTCTACCTCGAGCACGAGGACCCCGAGCTGCCGATCGACATGCGCATCAACTCCCCCGGCGGCGACGTGCTCGCTGGGCTGGCGATGCTGGACACCATGCGCAACCTGACCTGCCCGGTCGGGACCACCTGCGCGGGCCTGGCCGCGTCGATGGGGTCGGTGCTGCTGGCCGCCGGCACCAAGGGCCGCCGACGCGCCACCTCCAACGCCCGCATCCTGATCCATCAGCCGTGGAGCCAGGGGTTCCAGGGGCAGGCGACCGACCTGGAGCGGACCGCGCAGGAGATCCTTCGCCAGCGCGCCCTGGTCGACGACATCCTCGCCGAGGCCACCGGACAGCCGGTCGACCGCATCCACAAGGACACCGACCGCGACACCTGGTTCTCCGCCGACGAGGCGGTCGTCTACGGCCTGGTCGACGAGGTCGTCCGGTGAGCCCCGGGCCGGCCGGATCGCACCGCGCGCGGGGGCGGGCGGCATGAGCCGCCTGCGCACCGTCATCGGCGCCACCCTGCGGCGGCGCCGGCAGGCGCAGGCACGCACCCTGCGCGAGGTCGCCGACGACGCCGGCGTGTCGCTCACCTATCTCTCCGAGGTCGAGCGGGGCCGCAAGGAGCCGTCCTCCGAGGTGCTCGAGGCGGTCTGCGCCGCGCTCGGGCTGATCCTCGCCGACCTGCTGTTCGAGGTCGCCGAGGAGCTTGTCCACCTCGAGGCCCGCAACGCGCTGCCCGCGATCGGCTTCATCCCGCAGCGGCCCGGCGCGATCCCGCCCCGCGAGCTTCCCGACCGCGCGGTCCCCGCCCGGCCGGCGTCCGCGCTGGCGCGCCCGCCGCTGGAGCCGTTCGAGCCGCTCCAGCCGCTCCAGCCGCTCCGCTCGGCGCAGCCGTCGGGTCCGGAGCGGCCGCGCGAGATCGAGCCGGTCACACGCGCCCCGGGGGACAACCGCCCGGTCGCCCGGGTGATCGACCTCTACGCCTTCGCCAGCCGCCGCTCCGCCTGAGCGCCTGAGCGAATGAGCGCCTGACCGCCGCCCGGGCTACGCGGGCTACTCCCGGCCACCGCCGCCCGCCCCGCCCCCGACTGGGACAATGAGCCGCCCAAACACGGGTTCAGCGCGCCGCCATCGGGCATGATGAGGTCGACCGCGTCGCGGTCGGTGCCGTGGCGAAGCTGAAGGGCCGAAGGGCTGAAGGGCGGGGACATCCATGCGGTACGTCGACGCCGAGGGCCTGAAGACGTCGGTGATCGGGCTCGGAGCATGGCAGTTCGGCACGCCCGGATGGGGCTGGGGCGCGGAGTTCGGCCCCGACGACGCCCGCGCGATCGTCGAGCGCGCCATCCGGCTCGGCATCACCCTGGTCGACACCGCCGAGGTCTACGGCCACGGCGAGTCGGAGCGGCTGCTCGGCACCATCCTCGCGGGGCCCGAGACGCGAGACGCGGTCGTGCTCGCCACCAAGCTCACCCCGACCTGGCCGACCGCGGAGCGGGTCAAGGCCGCCGCGCGCGGCAGCCTCAGCCGCCTCGGCAGCGACCGGATCGACCTGTACCAGGTGCACTTTCCCAACCCGCTGGTGCGGCAGTCGTCGACCATGGACGGGATGCGGGCGCTCCAGGCGGGGGGCCTGGTCCGCTACGTCGGCGTCAGCAACTACGACCTCCGGCGCTGGCGCGGCGCCGAGGGAGCGCTCGGCGCGCCGGTGGTGTCCAACCAGGTCAACTACAGCCTGCTCCGACGCGGCCCGGAACAGCGGCTGCTGCCCTATGCCGCCTCGGCTGGGCGGCTGGTGATCGCCTACAGCCCGCTCGCGCAGGGGGTGCTGTCGGGCAAGTACCGCCACGGCGACGCGCCGAGCGGCGTCCGCTCCAACAACCTGCTGTTCTCCGAGGAGAACCTGCGCAGGGCCGAGCCGGTGCTGGACGCGCTCCGCGAGGTCGCCGCCGCGCACGACGCCACCCCGGCGCAGATCGCGCTCGCCTGGGTCGTCCACCACCCGCACGTGGTCGCGATCCCCGGGGCCAAGAGCCTCGCGCAGGTCGAGTCCAACGCGCAGGCCGCCGACATCACCCTGGCCGACGACGAGTTCCTGCACCTCACCCAGGCCGCCGACCGGTTCCACCCCGACCGGCTGCTGAGCACCGCCGGCATGATCGGCCGGCGGGCGCGCGTGCTGGTGCGCCGCTAGCGATCGCCCGTCGAGGCCCGCCGGCGCTCAGGCGCCCCAGCCGGGCACCGGCATACGCACGTGCACGGTGGTGCCGAACCCGGGCGCGGTGTCGATGCGCAGCTCGCCATCGCCGGCGGCGACCCGCTCCTCCATCGACCGCAACCCGAGGTGGCCGTCGGCCATGGCGCGCCCGCGCGCCTGGGCCTGGTCGAAGCCGACCCCGTCGTCGGTGACCTCGACCTCCAGCGCCGAGCCGTCCCGGCGGCCGCGAAGCTCGACCAGCTTGGCGGAGGCGTGCTTGGCCACGTTGGCGAGGGCCTCCTGGACCACGCGGAACACCAGCACCTCGAGGTCCTGGTCCAGCCGCTGCTCGACCAGCCAGTCGAACTCGGTCGCGCAGCCGGTGCGCTCGCCGAGCTTGTCGAGCTGCTGGCCGAGCGCGGGCGCCAGGCCCTCCTGGTCCAACAGCGGCGGGCGCATGTCGAACAGGAAGGTCCTCGCCGCGTTGACGCCGTGCTCGAGGTTCTCGCCGACCTGCCTGGCCGCCTCGCGCAGCTCCGGGTCGGCGTCCACGCCCAGCCGCGCGATCGCCATGCTCAGCACCGAAAGGTGCATCCGGGCGGCGGTCAGCGCCTGGATCGCGTCGTCGTGCAGGTTGCCGGCCAGCCGGCGCTGCTCGTTCTCCTGCGCGGTGATCAGCTGGTGGAGCAGCTGGCGCCGGCCTCGCTCGGCCAGCTCCAGGTCGGTGATGTCCACCGCCACGCTGATCACCCCGGCGACGCCCTCGCCGTCCACCTCAGCGGGCAGCGGGCCGTAGTGCACGTCGAAGATCGTCTGGCCGTCCGGCGACTTGGGGGTGATCTCGCGCTTGGCGCTGATCACCTCGCCGGCCAGCAGCCGCTCGAAGTCCTTGGTCGCCTCCGCGATGTCGCCGCGCAGCTCGGCGTAGGTGCGGCCCACCCGCTCCTCCGACGAGATCCCCACCCGGTCGAAGGCGCGGCCGGCCGAGAAGGTGCACTTGCCGTCGAGGTCGTAGACCGACATCACCACCGGGGCGTTGTCGATCAGCGAGCGCATCCAGGCGTCGTTGGTCTTGAGCTTGCGGGTGACCGCGTTCCGCTCGGTCACGTCCTGCGCCTGCGTCAGGTAGCCGAGCTGGCCGCCGTCCCGGTCGTGCAGCACGGTGACGTCCAGCCGCAGCTCGACCACGGTCCCGTCCGGACGCTGGTGACGATGCTCGACCTCGAACCGCGGCGGGTCGGCGCGTACCGCCCGCGCGACCGCGTGGCCGAGCTCCTCGGCGTCCTGGCCGCCAAGCAGCGCGCACATGGGCCGGTTCATCCGCAGGAATTGGCCGTCCGCCGCGAGCAGCGCCATCCCGATGGTCGCCTGTTCGAATGCCAAACCGAGATCCAGGACGGCGGGACGCGATCGTTCCCCCGCCCCCAGGCTTGCCGCTTCCGCCGCTTCCGCGTCCATTGGCCTCCCCCAAGGCGGTATTGCCAAAGACTACTGCATTCCGGGGCCGCGTCCTGCCCGTTTGGGGCCGTCGACCCCGGTACCATCAATCGGGGCGCTCGACCGAGCGGCCGTCGGGGGAGGAAAAATTGAGTCGCGTCACCGAGACGATCCTGTCGTTGCACGGCTGGGTCGCGCTGCTGGTGATCTTCCTTTTACCGGCGCTGGAGGCTTCGGCCTTCTTCGGCGTCGTCTTTCCCGGAGAGATCGCGGTCATCCTCGGCGGCGTGCTCGCCTTCCAGCACCGCATCGAGCTCGGCGCGGCGATCGCGGTCGCGGTCGCCGGGGCGGTGGTCGGCGACACCATCGGCTACCTGGTCGGCAGGCGCTGGGGCCGGCGCATGCTGCACGGCTCGCTGCGCCGCTTCGTCAAAGCGCACCATCTCGAGAACGCCGAGGCGTTCCTCGGCCGCCACGGCGGCAAGGCGGTGTTCTTCGGCCGCTGGACCGCCGCGCTGCGCGCGCTGATCCCCGGCCTTGCCGGGATGTCCGGGGTCCATTACCGCACCTTCGCGATCTGGAACGTGCTCGGCGGCGGGCTGTGGGCGGCCACCTTCGTGGTGGTCGGCTTCGTCGCCGGCGAGGGCTGGCGCAAGGTCGAGGAGATCGCCAAGCGCGCCAGCCTGGTGCTGCTGCTGATGGTCATCCTGATGGCGGCCATCGTGCTGCTCGGCCGCTGGATCGCCAACCACCCCGACCGGGTCCACGCGGCCATCCGCCGCCAGCTCGACCGCCCCGCGGTGGCGCGGCTGCGGTCCCGCTACGAGCGGCAGCTCGCCTTCCTTGCCCGCCGGCTGAAGCCTGGCGGCGCGCTCGGCCTGTCGCTCACCCTCGGCCTCTTGGCGATCGGGCTCGCGGGCTGGACGTTCGGCGCGGTCGCCCAGGCGGTCATGGCGAGCGAGGACCTCACCCAGTTCGACGGCTTCGTGCACCGGTTCTTCAGCGGCCACCGCGAGGCGTGGCTGACGACCGTGCTCCATGACGCGGTCGGGCTCGGCGGCGCTGGGCTGCTGCTGGCCGCCGCGATCGCGGTCGGCCTCGGCTTCCGGCTCGGCCGCGGCCGCTGGCAGCCGCTGCTGGTGCTGCTCGGCGCGCTCGCCGGCGCCGAGGCGCTCGCGCTCAGCGTCGACGCGCTGGTCAAGCGGCCTCGGCCGCCGCTCAACCTGGTCGAGGTCAACGGCTTCGGCTTCCCGTCCAGGGAGGCGACCGCCGCCGCCGCGCTCTACGGGATGCTGGTCGCGCTGGTCGCGATCGGCACCAGCCGGTGGTCGCTGCGGGTCGCCGCCGCGACCGGCGCGGGGCTGGCGCTGGCGCTGCTCGGACTCGGCCAGGTCTACCTGGGCGCGAACTGGCTGAGCGACGTCCTCGGCGGCTACGCGCTCGGCGGCCTGTGGCTGTTTGTGCTGCTCACGGTCGTGCAGACCCTGGTCGGGCTGCGCGGGCCCAACCGTGCGGGCGACCCCGAGCGGGCCGAAGTCAAGGCTTGACCTCCCCACCCCCGGCACCCCACCATGGGCTCGGTTTCGACAATGCTTCGCCAAGGGGTTGCATCGCGGCGAAGCGGGTAGAAGCTCCAGCGACCCAAGCTCGACGCACCGGCCACGATCTGACAGGAGCGGCGGATGACCATCAGCCACCTCCGCGACCTGCCGTTCCCGGCGCGAGCCACGCGGTCCACCAGCGGCTTATAGCCACCACCCCAGCGGCCCGCCCCTGAGCGAAGCGCGCTCGACGGCGCGCGCCGGGACCCCTCTCGACCTCCGGATCGCCTCCGACCCCCGGACCCTTCGGACCCGTCGTATGCAGCCCTGACGGGCTCGGCCTGACCGGCTCCCTGTCAGGAACAGCCAGGCGTGCCACGCCAACAGAATCGGACAAGGGAGACAGTCATGGTCATGGTTCCTCGCAAGCGGCCCGGCAAGCCCGTCAAGAAGGCGGCCCCGGGCAAGGTCACCGTCGCGTCCAAGCCGCGGGTCCCCGCCGGCAAGCCCAAGCGCGCCCCCAGCCGGTCCGGCACCTCCCGCGGCCAGCGCGGCCCGCGCGGCGCCCGCGGGCCGCGCGCCTGGGGTCGCCGCCGCGGCCCGCACGTCCTGCTGGCCGCCTACCTCGCCGGCGCCTGCGTGGTGCTGGCGGCGGTGTTCCTGGCCTTCCCGCACGGCTCGGGCGGCACGCCCGTCCCGGGCGGGCGCACCTGGGACTACCAGCTCGAGACGGTCGCGCTCCAGGGCCGCGGCGCGCTCAACGCGTACGCGCGCGGTGCCACCCGCGCGACCGCGTGGCTTGCGCGCAGCTCGATCGAGCGGCAGCGGGACGTCCACCGGCTCAACCTGCTCGAGTACCTCGCCGGTGAGCCGGCCGCCGCCGCGACCACCCGCTGGCTCGGCGCGCACCGGCTGGCGCTGGAGGGCGGGACGATCGCGCTGCTGGTCGGGCTGGCCGCCTACGGCCTGATCCGCCGGCCAGCCGGCCGCGAGTGGATGGTCGCGGTCCTGATGCTGCTGGTGCTGACCGCGCTGGTCACGCGGCCGGTGAGCGCCAGCCGCCTGGCCGGCGAGGCCGGCGTCGAGGTGCCGAACCTGATGCTGGCCGCGGCGGTGCAGGGCGACCCGACCCAGGAGCTGCGCGGCGGCAGCCAGCAGATCCAGGAGGCGCTGGCGGGCCGGTACTGGACCGCGTTCGTCGCCGAGCCGCTGTCGCGGCTCCAGACCGGCACCGCGGTGCTGTCCAGCGCGGCGCCGCCGCGCAAGGCCGGCGTGCTCGGCTATCTGAGCGCCCGGATCGGCGCGGTCAACGACTGGGCGATCGGCCGGCACGGGGTCGAGCGCGCGGTGATCTCGACCCTGGCGGTGGTCTACGTGCTGCCGTTCGCGCTGCTGCTGTGCACCCTGGCGATGCTGGCGACCTGCGCGCAGGCGCTGCTGTACCTGCTGTGCCTGGGCGCGCCGGTGGCGGGGGCGCTGGCGGTCGAGCCGCGCTGGCGGCGCGGGGTCCTGCGGCTGTGGCTCGCGCCCGTCGGCGGGGCGCTGCTGGTCCTGTCGCTCGCCGCGCTGGCGTCGTTCATGGTGGTGCGCGGCGCCGAGCTGCTGCACGCCTCCGACGACTATGCCGGCCTGCTGCTGGCCGGGTCCGCCTGGCCGGTGCTCGGCGGCGCGCTGCTGGCCCGCCGCATGGTCCGGCGCCGCCGCGCCGCCCGCCGTCGTCCCATCGTGGTCCGTGGAGGTGCGGCATGAGCGCGACCCCTGACCCTCGCACCCCCAAGGGTCCTCGCACCCCCAAGGGGGCCGGCGCTTCCAAGGGGGCTGCCACTCCCAAGGCGGCTGCCACTCCCAAGGCTCCTCGCACCCCCAAGGGGGCTGGCACTCCCAAGGGGGCTAGCGCTTCCAAGGCGGCGGCCACTCCCAAGGCGGCTGATAAGCCCCAGCCGCGCGACCGGATCGGCCGCTTCGCCAGCCCGACCGCCGGGGCTACCGACGGGCGTACCGGGACCACCGGCGTGGGTGCCGGGAACGTCGGCGGCTCCCGCCCGACCTTCCGCGCGCGGGTCGTCGCGGTCGGGCGTCGCGGCGTCCGCGGGGCGCTCGCGGCGCTGCGGAGCGAGCTGGCGCGGCGGCTCGGGCAGGCCGCGGTCGCCGGGACCGCGCTCGGCGTCGCGGTGGTGCTGCTGTACGCCACCGGCGACAAGGCGACGCTCGCGCGCGCGTCGGCGGCGGTGACCTCCACGGCCTCCGCGGCCTCCACCGGGCACACCAAGCGCCCGGCCGACGAGCAGCGCGCGGCGGTGACGCGGCGTCCGCCCGAGAAGGGTGGCCAGGCGGCAGCCGGGACCGCCTCGGGCGGGGCCGAGCCGGGCGAGCGGGCCGGCAAGAACGGTTCCGCCGGGTCCGATGGATCGGGTTCGGCTGGTCGGGCGCCGCGGCCGACCCAGCCGGCGGTGGTGGCCGCCCAGTGGTACGCGGCCCGCAACCACCTGCCCCCCGGGAAGGTCCGGGCGCTCCAGCAGGACCAGATCGGCCCCGACGAGGTGCGTGTGCTGGTCCTCGGCGACCGTGGTCACGGCCAGCTCGACACCGCGCTGGTCCGGGTCCGCCGCGACGCTTCCGGAAGCTGGCGGGTCCCGTGAGCACCCGCGCGAAGCTGACCGGCGGGGGAGTGGTGGCGGTGCTGCTGGTGCTCGCCCTGCTCGGCGGCGCCGCCTCGCCCGGCTTCTCGATCGGGGCGGCGCCCGGGCTGGTCGGCCGGGCGGTCGTGAAGCTGCTGCGCCCGCCGCGGCCGGCCCCGCCCGACGCCGGGCCGCCGCTGACGGTGCGGGCGAGTGGGTTTGCGCTGTCGGATATCCCCCCCGACTACCTGGGCCTGTACATCACCAGCGCCAAACGCTGCCCAGCCCTCACCTGGCAACTCCTGGCCGGGATCGGCAAAGTCGAAACCAACCACGGCCGCACC
>JBEDUQ010000017.1:0-3418 GCA_040414855.1 Actinomycetota bacterium | reverse complement strand
CACGCCCGGCTATTCCCCGCCGACGCCGTTGCTGAAGGCTGGCAGCGCGAGGACCGGTCCCCTGCCGCTCCACCCGATGTCGTTCGCCGACCTGCTCGACGGCGCGTTCCGGCTGCTGCGGGCCAATCTCGCCACGATCGTACTGGTCACGGCCGTGTTCTTCGTGCCGCTGGAGCTGATCAGCGCGTTCCTTGTGCGGGACCTGTTTGGCGGGCGAGGCATCTTCGAAACGCTCAACGACCCGTCGCTCGGGCAGCAGTCGGTCGAATTCAACGTTTCGACCACCCAGGTGGTCGGCATTAGCGCCGCCTCGCTGATCGGCTTGCTGGCCACGCCGATCGTCGGCGGCGTGATCACCAGAGTGGTCTCCGCGAGCTACCTCGGTCAGCAGCTCTCGGCCGGCGAGGCCCTCAAGGCCACCGGTCGCCGCGTGTGGGCCCTCCTTGCGGCGTCGATCCTCGTGCACCTGATCGAGCTGGTCGGCGGGGTCCTGTGCATCCTTCCGGGCCTGGCGGCGATGACCTTCTACATCTGCACCACCCCGGCGGTCATGGTCGACAAGCTGGGCCCGATCAAGGCCATGCGCCGGTCATTCGTCCTGGTGCGGCCGCGGTTCTGGCCGGTGCTCGGCGTCGCCGTCGTCAGCGGGCTCATGGCGCTCACGCTGAGGCTCATCCTCGGCTCGCCGTTCAGTTCCGCGGCAGGGGCGATCGGGCCGCAGTGGAGCTTCATCCTGGCCGGGATCGGATCGATCGTCCCGGCGCTGGTCGCTACGCCGTTCGTGGCGATCGTGGCGACCCTGGTCTACTTCGACGCTCGCATCCGGCATGAGGGCTTCGACCTCGAGATGATCGCGAGAGGGATCGCCGGTGGCGACGCGCCGGCCCGCTGAGCTGGCGGGGTCCCGCGTGATGGCCGCGGTCGCGGCCGTGGTGCCGCGCGACCTGCCGGCGCCGTCGCGCGACCCCGACCAGATCCACAGGGCCGTCCACGACGTGCTGTCGCGGCCCGAATACCGCCAGCCTGCCCGTCCGCTGCTCGAACGGATCTGGAGCTTCCTTCTCGAGCGGCTCGCCGCCTTGCTCGCGGGGCTCGGCGCCACGACGGCCGGGACGATCATCGGGATCCTGGTGTTCGTGGCCATCCTCGTGTTGCTCGCCGTGCTGGCTACCCGCTTCATCCGCACGATGAGCCGCAGTCCTGAGCTGGACGCGGCGGTCGTGGTGGGACCGCGCCGCGACGCGGCCGAGTGGCGGGCCGAGGCGGAGGCGCACGAAGCGGCCGGCGAATGGCGCCAGGCGGTGCGCTGCCGCTACCGGGCGCTGATCGCCGACCTGGCCCGGCTTGGTGTGGTGGACGAGGTGCCTGGACGAACATCGGGCGAGTACCGGGGCGAGGTCGGCCGTAACCTGCCGAGCGCCTCGGAGGCGTTCGGCGGGGCCACCGACGTCTTCGAGCGGGCCTGGTATGGACGGAGACCAACCGGAGCCGGTGAGGCGGCGAGCTTCCGCCAGTTCGCCGGCCGCGTCCTCGAGCGGTCGCCGCGATGAGGACGCGCCAGTTCCTCGTGTGGGGCCTGCTCGTGGTGGGGATCGTGGTCGCCGCGGTGGTCGGCTCGCAGCGGGCCGATCAGGGGTTGCCGCTCGACCCCACGTCTCCGCGCCCCAGCGGCACCAAGGCCTTGGTCGATACGCTGCGCGACCTCGGCGTCGACGTCTCGGTGTCGTCCGAGCTTCCCACAGGATCGGGGAGCGCCCTGCTACTGGCCGACGACCTCACCGAGGACCGTAGGGCCGAGCTGCTGGAGTGGGTCAACGACGGCGGAACGCTGGTCGTCGCCGACCCGAGCTCACCGGTGACGCCGATGGAACCGGCCGGGGACACCAGTATCGGGTTCGTCGAGGCCCAGCTCGAGCCGCGCTGCGCACTTCCGGCGGTCCGTGACGTCGGTCGGGTGTCGGCGCCGGGCGCGGTGGTCTTCCGTGTGCCTCCAGGCGCGCAGGCCTGCTTCCCGCGAGACCAAGGATCCTGGTTGGTTGCGGTGCCGAAGGGGGCCGGCACGGTGGTCCGGCTCGGAGGCGCCAGTGCCGTTCTCAACAGGGAGATCGGCAAGGCCGACAACGCGGTGCTGATGGTCGATCTGTTGGCTCCAGGGCCGGGCGCGGCTGTGACCGTGCTGCGGCCGCCGAAGCCGGGAGGCGGGTCGAAGGGGCTCGGTGCGCTGATCGCGCCGCGGGTCAAGCTCGCGCTGCTCCAGCTGCTGATTGCGTTCCTGCTGCTGGCACTGTGGCGCAGCCGCCGGCTCGGCCGGCCGGTGACCGAGCCGACAGCCGTCCGCATTCGCGGGTCCGAGCTGGTGGTCGCGGTCGGAAACCTGCTCCAGCGCGCACGCCACCGCAGACAGGCGGCCGCGCTGCTCTCCGGCGACCTTCGCCGTACGCTTGCGGAACGTCTCGGGCTGCCGGCGTCCGCGCCCGCGCAGCAGGTCGCCGAGACCGCAACCGCGCGAACAGGAATCCAACAAGAGCGTGTGCTCGCCGCGCTGGAGCCGTCCATGCCACGCAACGAGGCCGAGCTGGTCGCCCTCGGCCAGGAAATCGACACCATCCGCACGGAGGTCGTGAGTGCTCACGGAGCCGGATAGCAATGGAGTGCCGTCCCCATCGGACGGAGAGCCTGGCCGCTCGGACCCGAGGACGGCGGTGCTCGCCGTTCGCCAGGAGATCGCCAAGGCGGTCGTCGGGCAGGACGGCGCCGTCTCGGGGCTGGTCGCCGCGCTGCTGGTCCGGGGTCACGTGCTGCTCGAAGGCGTCCCGGGGGTCGCCAAGACGCTGCTGGTGAAGACGCTGGCGCGAACCCTGGACCTGAGCTTCAAGCGGGTCCAGTTCACCCCGGACCTGATGCCGTCGGACGTCCTCGGGCAGATGATCTTCGAGCAGCGCGACGGCTCCTTCCGGTTCCGGGAGGGCCCGGTCTTCTGCAACCTCCTGCTAGCCGACGAGATCAACCGGACACCGCCGAAGACCCAGGCGGCCCTGCTCGAAGCCATGGAGGAGCGGCAGGTCACGGTCGAAGGACAGGGAATCGAGCTGCCCGAGCCGTTCCTGGTGGTCGCGACCCAGAACCCGGTCGAGTACGAGGGCACCTATCCCCTGCCCGAGGCGCAGCTCGACCGCTTCCTGTTTAAGCTGGTGCTCCCGTACCCGAGCGCCGAGCAGGAGGAGGCGGTCCTGGCGCGGCACGAGGCCGGCATGGACCCGCACGACCTCGACACCCTGGGGATCAGCGCGGTCGCGGGAGCCGAGGGCCTGGCCGCCGCCCGCAAGGAGGTGGCGGCTGTCCCGGTGGAGCCTCCGGTCCAGGCCTACATCGTCGCGATCGCCCGGGCGACACGGGAATCCCCGTCGCTGCGGCTCGG
>JBEDUQ010000016.1:0-16117 GCA_040414855.1 Actinomycetota bacterium | reverse complement strand
GGCGACTCGGCGACCGCGGCGTCGACCAGGATCGGCCAGTCGGCGGGCAGACCGATCGGCGTGATGCCGCCGTACTCCATGCCGGTCTCGGCGACCGCCGCGTCGAGTGACGCAAACGACGCCCTCCGGGCCTCCAGATGCTTGCGCACCAAGCCGTTCACGTCGGCCCGGGTGGTCGCGAGCACCATGCACGCCGCGAACCTCGTCTCGCCACCTCGGCGCGCCGCAACGACCACGCAGTTCGCCGACTCGTCGAGCCCGACGCCGTAGCGCTCACAGAACGCCGCCGTGTCCGCCAGCTCAGGGTCGATCTCGGCGAGCCCGATCTCGTCGAGCGGCACCGGACCCTTCCATGCCAGCAGCGCGGCCTCGACCGGCGCGGCAAGGAGGTCCGGGCGGTCGCGGGCCGGCACGACCTCCAAGGTTCCCATTCGCATGTCCATGGGCGGAGCTTAGCGGCAAGGCCCCGCGGAGGGCTTGACTCCGAGGGTCCGACGGGATGGGAAGCGCGCCAGAGGCTGAGACGGTCACACGGCCACGCGGCACGGGCCACGCGGCACGGGCCACGCGGCAACACACAACGCGGCAAGACGGCACCCGACGACGCGGCATGCGGCGACGCGGCATGCGGCTACCCCGGGCAGGAGCGCCCACCCGTCAGGTGTTGGGACCGAAGCCTTCGGGGTCGCGGGTCAGGGGATAGGTGGCCCAGTACATGCGCTCGACCTTGCCGTCGCCGTCGCGGACCGCGCGCAGCTCCTCGCCCTCCTCCCGGCCGGACGCGGTTGTCCAAGAATCCGGGCCGGTGGGCTCGAACACGGCGGGCGGCTGCGGCCGCAGCTCTCGCTCGAACGCGGGCCGCGCTTCGAGACGCCCGTGGCTCCACGAGAACACGTACTCGCTGCCCTCGGACCACCAGCGGCCGAGTATGCCCTGGACCTCCTTGGGCACCGGAGCGCCGGGCGTCCAGACAGGCGGCTCGGGACCGAATCGGAGCGCGCTGTCGATCAGCGCGCCGGCGAGCGCTTCGACGTCGACGCCTGCGGTGGAGTTGGCGAGCACCACGGCGCCGAGCCGCTGCCCGTCCTTGGCGTACGCCATCACGCTGGAGAGGAACCCGGGCATCGCGCCGGCGTGCCCGTGCGCGATCCGCTCGCCACGCCGGTACAGCATCAGCCCGAGCCCCCACGCGAGCGTCCAGCCTTCGAGGTCGGCGATCACCTGTGGGTGCCGCATCTCGGCGAGCGTCCGCGGGTCGAGCACCGCCGGGTCGGGGTCGGCGAGAAAGCTGGCCCAGCGGCCGAGGTCGGTGACCGTGCTCCAGAGTTGCCCGGCCGGCGCCATGCCCCGCAGCCGCAGCACCGGCTCCAGCCTGGCGACGTCGCTGTAGGGCTCGACGAGGTACCCGCGGGCATGTCGCTCGAGGGGTTCGGTGGTGGTCCGGTTCATCCCCAGGGGGTCCAGCACGCGCTCGCCAAGGACCTCCTCCCACGGTCGGCCGGCGCTGGCGGCGACCACCTCACCCAACAGGGCGAAGGCGAGGTTGGAGTAGTGCCAGCGGCGCCCGGGTTCGAGCACCTTTCCGGCGTGTGCGACGCCGGCGATCATCTCGTCGCGATCCGGGTCGTCGAGCGTCTCCCAGACCTCGCCGCGGGGCCCGGAGTACGGCTCGCGGCGCAGCCCGGACAGGTGCGCGAGCATTCGGCGCAGGGTGACGTCTCCGTGCGCGATGCCGGGCAGGTGCTGATCGAGGCGGTCCTCCAGATCAAGCCTGCCAGCGTCCCGCAGCTGGAGCACCAGCACGGCGGTGAAGGTCTTGGTGATCGAGCCGATCGCGTACTGCGTGTCCATAGTCGGCGCCAACCGGCGTTCGACGTCGGCGAGACCGACCACATCGGACCAGGTCACGGCGCCGTCGCGGACCACGGCGGCGGAGATGCCAGGCGAGCGGGCCTCGCGCTGGAGCTGGTGCAGGCGGCTGCCGCAGTCCTGCTCGAAGGCGCTGGGACGAAGGGCGGGGGACTCCATGCTCGTGCCTCCGGGGCTTGAGGACCAGGGATCAGGCGTCGATGGGTAAGCCTTGAGCCGCCGATTCGGTAGGGTGGGAGCAACAGGAGGTGCGCGTTGCCACGAACCTATCGTAGAGCCCGGCCCGAGGAGCACCGCCTACTCGTCGTCGAGGACGCCCAGGCGTTCGGAGACTCCACCACCAGCGCGAACATCGACCGGTCACTGGCACGGACCCCGGTCGAGGAGCTGCGCGTGCTGGAGGACGACGGCATCAATGTGGGAGTGCTGCTCGCCCATTTCCAGCGCGTGTTCTGGTCCGGCCGGCCCGTGCCGGCCAGCCAGGTGTCTGGACTCTCCGTGGGTGTGCAGCACCGAGGCCGGGGCGCGGCCGGCGAGCTGCTCCGCGGCTACCTCGAGGAGGCGCACGACCGGGGTGCCGGCATCGCCACCCTGTTCCCGGCGACGGTTCCGCTCTATCGCCGCGCCGGATTCGAGTACGGCGGCACGTGGACGCTCTACGAGGCGGCCGCGCGGAACCTGCCGCTCGCCTGGCCTGACGGCTATCACGCCACGCCGGGCATGGTGGACAACCCGGCACCGCTGCATGACCGGTTCATGCGGGTCGCGCCGCCGCGCAGCGGGCAGATCGAGCGCGACGCGGCCTGGTGGCAGCACTACCTGCTCGCCGACCGCGGCCATGGACCGCCGCAGGTCTTCCTGATCGACGGCCCCGGCGGGCCCGACGGCTGGGCGATCCTCAAGCTGAGCGAGCAGTGGAACGCGCAGGCGCCCATCAACAGCGTCCAGGTCATCGACTGGGGTGCGGCGACCGAGCAGGGCTGGCGCTCGCTGCTGACGCTGGCGGCGGGCTTCGCATCGCTGGACGCGGTGGTCAACTGGAAGGGCCCCGAGCCGGAGCCGCTCGCGCTGCTGCTTCGCGAGCAGGACCTGCGCCAGGTCCGGCAGCAGCGCTGGATGCTCCGGGTGGTCGACGTGCCGACGGCGTTCAGCTCGCGCGGCTACCCGGCGCGGCTGAACGGGCGGCTCACCATCCGCGTCCACGACAAGGTCTGCCCGTGGGTCGACGGCACCTGGTCGATCGAGATCGAGCAGGGCGAGGGCAAGGCCTCGCGGGTGTGCCACGAGCCGGCAGCCGCCACGACCAATGCCGGTGGTCTGGCCGCGCTGTTCGCCGGCTATCTCGACGCGAGCGAGCTGGCCGGGCTCGGGCTCGTCCACGGGCTGACCGTCCAGGACCTGGAGTTCCTCGAGGCGTTGCACGCCGGGCCCAGGCCGTGGAGCGCCGACTACTACTGATGCGGGTGCGTCCTTGACCTACCGGCCGGTCACCGACGAGGAGAAGCCCGCGGTCATCGCGGCGCTCAGCCTCGGCTTTGGCATTCCCGACGATGCGAAGGCCCGGGCCGAGCGGACGCCAACGGACCAGCTCCGGGTCATCGAAGACGGTGGCCAGTTCGCAAGCGTGCTCCGGGTCTCGACGATGCCGCAGTACTGGCTCGGCCAGCCGGTACCGTCCGCGCAGGTGCTTTGGCTGGCGACCTCGCTGGAGCAGCGAGCGCGAGGCCACGGCCAGGCGCTGCTGAAGGGCCTGTTCGAGGAGCTGCGCGAGGCGGGCATCCCGACCGTCACCCTCCAGCCGAGCACCGCGAACTTCTACCGCGGCGCCGGATTCGAGTTCGCCGGTGCCTGGAACCTCTACGAGGTGAGCTGCGAGCAGGTGCCGCCGCTCGACCCCGCGTACCGGGCGCGGCGGCTCGACGCCGACGACCTCGAGCCAATCATCGAGCTGTACGAGCGGATCGCGCCGAGAAGGCACGGCGCCTTCGTCCGGGATGACCCCTGGTGGCGGCAACGTCTCGGGCGGACCAGTCCGCCCGAGAGCCAGCCGACCACCAACCTGCTGGTCGAGACCCCCGACGAACCGGTCGGCTGGATGATGCTGGCGTTCAGCACCGACACCGACCACCGCAACAGCCCGACCCGCATCCGTGTGCAGGTCCAGGACTGGGGCTGCCTGCCAGGGCACGACCTGGCGCTGCTCGGCGTGCTGGCCGGCTACCGCTCGATGGAGGGCGTGGTGAACTGGAGCGGCCCGGACCCGGACCCGTTGCTGTTCCTGTTGCCCAACGAGTCGCTGCGGCTGTACCGGCGACGCCACTGGATGCTGCGGCTGGTCGACCTGGCGGGCGCGTTCGGCGCGCGGCCGTACCCCCGTGAGGCGCAGGGGCGCGTGGTCCTGCGCGTCGAGGACGTCACCTGCCCGTGGAACACCGGGACATGGGCGCTGGAGGTCGCCGGCGGCCACGGCAAGCTCTCCAGGGTGAGCGACCCGAGCACGGGCGGCGGCATCGGCGGCACGGGCGGCACGGGCGGTACCGCCAGCACCGGCGGCACCGGCGGCGGGACCGACGCCGAGCCGACCGGCGGCGGCCCGACCGGTGGCGACTCGGGCTCCGGGTCCCGGGGCCCGGTGGTCGCGAGCGTGCGTGGCCTCGCGGCCCTGTTCACCGGCTTCGCCGGCCCGGACGAGCTGGCCAACGCCGGCCTGCTCCAACGCATGGAGGCCAGCGACCGAGCGCTACTCCGCGCCGCCTTCGCGGCCCCGGCGCCGTTCACCGCCGAGCTGTACTGACCAGGGCGGCCAGAAATCCCCCGGCACCGCGGCCCGCGAACGAGTCCTCAGCCCGCCCCGAGCAGGACCTCGCCGATCTGGACCGCGTTCAGCGCGGCGCCCTTGCGAAGGTTGTCGGCGACCGACCAGAACAGCACCGCGTTGGGGTCGGCCAGGTCGGCGCGGATGCGGCCGACGAAGACGCCGTCGGTCCCAACGCACTCGAGCGGCGTCGGGTAGGCGTTGGTTTCCGGGTCGTCGACCACCGTCACCCCGCGCGCCTCCGCCAGCGCCGCGCGGAAGGCGTCGAGATCGACCGGCCGCTCGCAGACGGCCCGCACCGAGACCGAGTGGCCGACCATGACCGGCACCCGCACGCAGGTCGGGTGGCTGGCGAGCTCGGGGAGCCCGAGGATCTTGCGGGGCTCGTCGCGGAGCTTCAGCTCCTCGATCGTGTAGCCGTCCTGGTCGAAGCCCATGCACTGCGGGATCACGTTGTACGCCAGCGGCCGCGGGAACACCTCGCCGCTCGGCAGCGCCTCCGGGCGTCCGCCTCGGCGCAGCAGCTCGCGGTCGCCGATCAGCTTGGCCGACTGCTCGGCCAGCTCGTCCATCGCCCGCTGGCCCGAGCCGCTGGCGGCCTGGAACGAGGTCGGCGTGATCGAGGCGAGCCCGAACCGGTCGCGGAGCACCGCGAGCACCGGCGTGATCGTCAGCGTGGTGCAGTTCGGGTTCGCGACCACGCCCAGCTGGTGCCCGAGCGCCGCCTCGCCGTTCACGTCGGCGTCGATCAGCGGGACCCGCGGGTCCCTACGCCAGGCGCTGGAGTTGTCGACCACCACGGCGCCGCGCGCCGCGGCGACCGGCGCCCACTCGCGGGCGATCGCGCCCCCGGCCGAGAAGAACGCCAGCGTCGCGCCGTCGAAGACCTCGGGCTCCAGCGGCTGGACCTCGACGTCACGGCCGCGGACCGGCAGCAGCCTGCCCACCGATCGGGCCGAGGCGACCAGGCGCACCTCGTCCACCGGCAGATCGCGCTCGGCGACGATCCGGCGGAGGTCCTCACCGACCGCGCCGGTCGCGCCGACGATCACCGCGACGGTCATGGCCGGATCACCGGGATCTCGGCGGTGCCCTCACCGTGGCCAGCACGGAACTCAGCCTCTTCGGAGAGGTGGAAGCGGTCGTGGATGGCGCGGACCGCGGTGGCGACGTCGGCGGACCGGACCACGCAGGAGATCCGGATCGTCGAAGTCGAGATCATCTCGATGTTGACGCCGGCATCCGCGAGCGCCTCGAACATCCCGGCCGCAACTCCCGGGCTCGACTTCATGCCCGCGCCGACCAGCGAGACCTTGGCGATGTCCGAGTCTGCCACCACCCGGTCGGCGCCGACCTCGTCGGCGAGCTTCTCGAGCACCACCATGGCGCCGGAGAGGTCGGTCTTGGGCACCGTGAAGGAGATGTCCGTGGTGCCGCCGTGCGACACGTTCTGGACGATCATGTCCACGTTGACGCCCTGCTCGGCGATGCCGCGCATGATCCTGGCGGCGATCCCCGGCTGGTCGGGCACGCGCACGATGGTCACCTTCGCCTCCGAGGTGTCGTGCGGCACGCCGGAGATGATCGCCTTCTCCATACGTTCGTCCTCCTCCAGCACCCACGTTCCGGGAGCTTCGGTGAAGCTGGAGCGCACGTGCAGCGGGATGCCGTAGCGCCGCGCGTATTCGACGCAGCGCAGCATCAGCACCTTGGCACCACACGCCGCCAGCTCCAGCATCTCCTCATAGGAGACGACGTGCAGCCTGCGCGCCCCCGGCACCAGGCGCGGGTCGGCGGTGTAGACGCCGTCGACGTCAGTGTAGATCTCGCAGGTGCTGGCGCCGAGCGCGGCGGCGAGGGCGACCGCGGTGGTGTCCGAGCCGCCTCGTCCCAGCGTGGTGACGTCGTGGTCGGTCGAGACGCCCTGGAACCCGGCCACGATCACGACGTGGCCGTCCGAGAGAGCATCGCTGATCCGCCCGGCGCGCACGTCCAGGATCCGCGCCTTGCCGTGCAGGGTGTCGGTGATGATGCCGGCCTGGGACCCGGTGAAGGACTTCGCGGTCACGCCACGGTCGGCGATGGCCATCGCCAGCAGCGCCATCGAGATCCGCTCGCCGGCGGTGAGCAGCATGTCCAGCTCGCGCGGCGGCGGCTCGGCCGACACTCGCCGGGCCAGCTCGACCAGGTCGTCAGTGGTGTCGCCCATCGCGGAGACCACCACCACGACGTCGTTGCCGGCCTGTTTGGTCGCCACGACCCGGTCGGCGACGTGCCGGATCCTCGGCGCGTCCGCTACGGAGGTCCCGCCATACTTCTGCACGATCAAAGCCATGGGCATCCCAGTCGCCACGGGGTTTCTGCTCAGGAGGTTGCCGCTGCCGGGCCGCGCTGCCCGTGGGGCCTCCCAAGGTTATCAGGGCATCCCCGCGCATCGGGGACGGCTCGGGAGCCGCCCTCGCCGGCCTATCCCGCCATCGGGACGAAGCGCCGCATCTTCCCCGTGGACTGGCGCTCGATCCCGTCGACGACGCGGACCTGGACCGAGGGGCTCGCCAGCCCGTGGCGCGACAGCTCGCCGGCGAGGGCCCGCCCCACGAGGTCACGGTCGCTCGGCACGCCGACCGCGAGCACCTCGGCGCCGGTCGGCGTCTGGCGGACCTGGTAGTCGACCACGCCGACCTCGCGCGCCAGCACGGCGCGGAAGACGTGCGGATGGACGACCACACCGCCGGGGTAGGCGAACAGGTCGTCGAGGCGGCCCTCGATGTCGGCGATCAGCCGGTGGGCGGACCCGCACGGGCACGGCTGGTCGAGGAGCTGGACCTGGTCGGTGATCTCCAGGCGGATCAGCGGCAGGAGCGGGTTCGAGATCGCGGTCACCAGCACCTTGTCCGAGACCACGCCCGGCGGCACCGGCCGGCCGTCGCGGTCGACCGGCTCGACGATCACCAGGTCGTCGCACAGGTGCATGCCCGGGCCGCGCCAGCAGCCCACGGCCATCGGACCGGCCTCGGAGGTGCCCCACATGTTGGCGAGCGGCGCGGGGAGGCTGCGCTCGACGGCCCGCCGGACCTGCGGCAGCAGCGGCTCGCTCGACGAGACGACCCGCTTCGGCGAGATCCGTAGCCGGCCCTGGTCCGCCTCGACCGCCAGCATCGCCAGCGCGGTCGGATAGCCGAGCAGCATGACCGGCTGGAACTGGTTCAGACCGGCGACCACCTCGGCGATCGGCAGGGCGATCGGGAAGCGGACCCCGCGCAGCGACGGGTTCGCGAAGGTCTCGACCAGCGAGCTGGTCATGTGGGCGGGGTTGTGCGAGGCGACCACGGCGAGGTCGGGCGGCAGGGCGGCCATCTCGGGGTCGGCCGCCCGGTCCCAGAGCATCGGGCGGATGAAGCCCGCCTGCGCGACGGCCCAGGCGTCGAAGCCGTACACGTACACGCCCCGCCGGCCGCTGGAGCCGCCCGAGGCGGCCGCGTGGTACTCGTCGAGCAGGTAGGCGTCCGAGGTCAGGCCCGCCAGGTGGCGCTCGGTGGCTTCCAGGGTCAGCCGCGGATCGGTGACGATGGCGTCCCAGTTCGCCATCAGGTCGTCCTTGGTCATCGGCGGGATCCGCTCGAGGTCGCGCTCGCCGAAGTCGTCCAGGTCGATGCCGCCGAGGCGCCGCCGGTGCCAGTGCGACCTCGCGATCGCCATGCGCAGCAGGTCGCGAAGTCCCCGCTCGCGATGCCGGCGGATGCGCTCGGCCGGCCAGCCCAGGCGCTCGACCTGCTCGGGCAGGACGCTCGCCAGCCTGGCGAGATGGCGCTGCCGCTGCCGCTCGTAGTCCATGCTCGCACCCTCCGAGGTCGCCACGGACGACCACGCCGTGGGAGGGCGAGCCGTCGCCAGGGACTCCCGCTCCGGCGGCATGGTCCGAATCAGACGGTGCTAAACGTATGGTAGGCTTCGGAGCATGTCAAGCTCCGATCTCACGCCGGTCTCGTACGTGGTGCTCGGGCTCGTCAGCCGTGACGGGCCCTCGACGCCGTACGACCTCAAGGTCGCGGTCAGCCGCGGGATCGCCTACTTCTGGCAGTTCCCGCACAGCCAGATCTACGCCGAGACCGAGCGGCTGGCCCGCATGGGATTGCTTGCCGAGGAGCGCGAGGAGTCGGGGCGGCGCCGGCGGACCTACCAGGTGACCGGGGCCGGGCGCGCCGCGCTGGCGGACTGGCTCGCCGAGCCCACCTCCGAAGCGCCGCAGGTCCGGAGTCTGGCGCTGCTGAAGCTGTTCTTCGGCGGCTTCGCGGAGCGGAGCGACATCGTCGCCCTCGCGGAGGCGCAGCTGGAGATGCACCGGCGCCAGGCCGAGCAGTCGGACGCTCTGCGGGAGCGGTTGCGGAGTCGCGGCGACCGTCAGTGGCAGCTCGAGGTCGCGGAGCTGCTCGGCGACCTCGAGGCCGCCAGCCAGCGCCAATGGGAGCGGATCAGGCGGATCGTTGCCGAGGCCGTCGCCGAGTCCGCAAGGTCCGAGGAGCGCGCGTAGCGGGGCGGGACCGGGTCACCGAGCTTCACGGGCCATGGAAGCGCCGCGGCCTCGGCAACAGACCGCCGCGGGCGGCGGCTGGCGGCGGCGGGCGACGAGGCCGGCCCGCCAGCCCTCAGGACCCCATGTCGCGGCGGCCGGCGAAGGCCCGGCCGAGGGTGATCTCGTCGGCGTACTCGAGGTCGCCGCCGACCGGCAGGCCGCTCGCCAGCCGGGTGACCTTCACGTCGAGCGGCGACAGCAGGCGCGCCAGGTACATGGCAGTCGCCTCGCCCTCGACGTTGGGATTGGTGGCGATGATCACCTCGCGGATGCCATCCGGCTGGATGCGGGCGAGCAGCTCGCGGATGTGGAGGTCGTCGGGACCGACGCCCTCGATCGGGCTGATCGCGCCGCCGATCACGTGGTAGCGGCCCCGGAACTCGCGGGTCCGCTCGATCGCCACCAGGTCGCGGGGCTCCTCGACCACGCAGACCAGGGTCGGGTCGCGCCTTGGGTCCTTGCAGATTCGGCAGGTGTCACCCTCGGCGACGTTCCAGCAGATGTGGCAGAAGTGGACGCGCGCCTTCACCTCCTGGATCGCGCGCGCCAGGCGCTCGGCGTCGGCGGCTTCGACCTTCAGCAGGTGGAAGGCGATCCGCTGGGCGCTCTTGGGGCCGATCCCGGGAAGCCTCCCGAGCTCGTCGATCAGATCCTGGACAGGTCCTTCGTACACGGAGCGCCGCGTCCTCCCGCGTTGCTGGAATTGGCTAGAAGCCGAGCCCAGGGGGCAACGGCAGCCCCTGGGTGACGCTGTTCATGCGCTCCGCCGCGAGGTCCTTGGCCTTGCGCAGTCCCTCGTTGACGGCGGCGGTGACCAGGTCGCCGAGCATCTCGGCGTCGTCCGGGTCGACGGCGTCGGGGTCGATCGAGATCGACTCCACGGTGCCGTCGCCCTTGACCCGCGCGGTGACCACGCCACCGCCGGCGGTGCCCTCGACGACCTCCTCGGCCAGCTGATCCTGCGTCTCCTGCATCTGCTGCTGCATCTTCTGGATCTGCTTCAGCATCTGGTTCGGGTTGAACCCGCCGCGGCCCATGCTCACCGCTTGCCCCTTTCGCTCCGCTCTCTGGTCCTGGCGCCCTTGGTGCGCCTGCCCTCGGCGGCCTGGTTCGGGTGCTCGTCGATCACCTGGCCTCCCAGTTCCCGGGCGGCCCAGTCTGCCACCGCGCGGGTGTCGGCATCGGAGTCGAGCGGCTCGCCCTTGTCGTTGTCCGGGTCGATCTCGAACTCCTCGGCGACGGTCGGCTCGACCACCGGCGGGATCGAGGGATCGACCGCGGCCACGGCGTCGGCGGCCCCGCCGTCCGGGCCGGCGGCGCCCGCCTCGGCCGGGTCGGGGCCTGGCGCCACGGACTCCCCGACCACGACCCGCAGCCCAAGCCCGCCGCCGAGCACGGCCTCGAGCGCCACGGTCACGTGCTGGTCGCGGCCGTTCTTGCCGAGCGCCTCGGCGTGGAAGCGATCCTCGGGCGAGAACTCGATCACGACCTTGCCGTTCTCGAGCCCGGCCAGCCTGCCGTGCTCGAGGAAGGTCGCGGTGACCCTGCTCGCGGTCTGGACCCGCTGCATCACCATGCCCCACGACCGCGTCACCAGCTCGAGGTCGATCGGGCCCGCCGGGGCCGGCGGCGGTGCCGCCCAGTCGTCCTCGGCCTCGGCCCCGGTCGCGGTGGCGGCCGCCGCGGCGGGCCGAGCCCCGGATGCGCCCTTGCCGCGGGACCCCTTCGCCTTCGTGGAGCCCGCGGTGGCGGAGCCGGCGGACCCCGTGGAGCCGGAGGAACCCGCGGAGCCGGTCGGGCCGGTCGGGCCCGTGGAGCCGGTGGAGCCGGTGGAACCCGCGGAGCCGGTGGAGCCGATCGGACCCGTGGAGCCGGTCGGGTCGGTGGAGCCGGTCGGACCTTTGGGACCGTCGCCCCGCGCGTCCCCGCGACCCGGCGCCTCCTCGCCCGACGGCGACGCGTCCTCGGCCGCACCGGCCTCAGCCGGCAGATCGACGCCCGCGGCCCGGGCCGGCTGCACCCGAGAACGCGCGACCGCCTCGCCCCCACCGCCGCCAGACCCACCGGAACCGCCATGCCCCGTCGACCCACCGGAACCGCCGGACCCGCCCGACCCGCCGGAGTCGCCGATCGACATCCGGCGTTCGAGGCGCTCGACCCTGGCGAGCAGGGCGTCGGCGTCGAGGGAGGCCTCGGGCATGGCCGCGCGGGTCATTCCGACCTCGAGCACGAGCCGCTGGTCGGTGGCGGTGCGCATGTCGAGGTAGACCTCGCCGAGGATGCGCATGGCGCGGTTCAGTTCGCCGGGACCGAAGCGCTCGGCCTGCGACGCCAGCCTGGCCCGGGTCTCCGGGGTGACGTCCACCAGGGTGGCCGAGTCCGGGGCGATCCGGGTGACGTAAAGGTCGCGCAGGTGCTCCAGCGCCTCCCTCGCGAACTGCTGGAGGTCATGGCCTGCGTCGACCACCCGCTCGACGCAGGCGAAGACGTCGGGGACCCGCTGGCCGGCGATCGCCTCGGCCAGCTCGAAACGCACCTCGGCCGGCAGCACGCCGAGCGCCTGGGTCACCGAGGTCAGGGTGATCCTGCCTCGCGAAAATGTGATCACCTGGTCGAGCCGGCTCTGGCCGTCGCGGACCGACCCGTCGGCCGCCCGCGCGATCATCTCCAGCGCGGCCGGCTCGATGTCGACGCCCTCGGCCGCGCAGATCTTGCCGAAGTACTCGGCGAGCAGGGCGGTCCGCACGCGCCGGAAGTCGTGGCGCTGGCAGCGGGACCGGATCGCCTCGATGACCTTGTGCGGCTCGGTGGTGCAGAACACGAAGCGGACGTGCTCGGGCGGCTCCTCGAGGACCTTGAGCATGGCGTTGAAGCCCTGCGGCGTCACCATGTGGGCCTCGTCGATGATGTAGACCTTGTAGCGCGAGGCGGCCGGCGCGTAGTTGGCGCGCTCGCGCAGGTCGCGGGCATCGTCGACCGAGCCGTGGCTGGCCGCGTCGATCTCGACCACGTCGAGGCTGGTGCCGTCGGTGATCGAGCGGCACGCGTCGCACTGGTTGCACGGCTCCGGGGTGGGGCCGCGCTCGCAGTTGAGCGCCTTGGCGAAGATCCTCGCGGTCGAGGTCTTGCCCGTCCCGCGGGTGCCGGTGAACAGCAGCGCGTGGTGGACCTGGCCCGTCTGGATGGCATTGACCAGCGTTCCGACCACGTGGTCCTGCCCGACGACGTCGGCGAAGGTCTGGGGGCGCCATTTGCGGTAGAGGGAGACGTACGCCATTTGACCCGATTCGAGAAGGCAACAGGGCCCGGTCGCTTGCCGGGGCGGGAAGAGAGGCGGCGGCGCCGGTGCAGCCGGCCAACCGAGGATATCACCCGGTCTCGACACGCATCTTGACAGCATGGGCGCTATGAGTGACCATCGCCTCACGTGAATGAATAGTCACACACTGTTGGTGACGGTGTCCCGCGACGGGTGTCGCGAAAGCCCTGGAGGCGAGCGTTGCGCAGGCCGGGTCAGGACGGGACCGAGCGGGTCTGGAAGGCGCTCGCCGACCCCACCAGGCGCGCCATCCTCGACCTGCTCCGCGACGGGCCGCGCACCACCGGCGAGCTGACCGGAGCGTTCCCGCAGTTCACCCGCTTCGCGGTGATCAAGCACCTTGGCGTGCTCCAGCACGCCGACCTTGTGGTGGTCCGGCCGCGCGGCCGGGAGCGCTGGAACCACCTCAACGGCGTGCCCCTGCGGCAGGCCTACGAGCGCTGGATGCGCCCGTTCGCCGACCGCTGGGCCGCCTCGCTGCTCCGGCTCGAAGAGGCGGTCGCGGACCGCGGAAGGGAGGAAGCCATGACCACCCAGCGGATCGAGACGGGAAGGCTCGACGTGGTCGAGGAGATTACCATCGCCGCCCCACGCGAGCGGGTGTTCGACTCGCTGTGCGCGATGGGCTCGTGGTGGCCGCACCGGTTCGTGGGCGGCTCCCGGGTCCAGCTCGAGGCGGTCGCCGGCGGACGCTTCTGGGAGGAGTGGGCCGACGGCGGCGCGCTCTACGCGACCGTCACCAGGGTCGAGCGGCCGGCGCGGCTCGAGTACGCAGGGCCGATGGGCATGCGCGAGCCGGTCACCGCGCTGGTCGTCTACGAGCTGGAGGAGCGCGACGGCGGCACGCGGGTCGGGGTCACCCACCGCGCCTTCGGCGACATCGACGAGGAGACCCGGCGCGGCTACACCGAGGGCTGGCGCGCGGTGCTCGCCGCCCTGGCCGGCCACGTCGCCGCCTGAACTCGGCGGGACGCGCCACAACGCGAGCCGCAACGCGAGTCAGAACGCGGGCAAGAGTAAGGACCGTGCACCTGCCGTCGAGTCCGACGCCCGAAGCGCTGTCCAGGTCGGTGGCTCGGGCCCGGCACGCCCGCGGCACCCGCCAGTGCTCGCTTAGCGCTGCTTCCTCCCGGACCTGACGCGGTTCGCGAGGTGGCGTTGCGCGGGACCTGACCGTCAACACTCCGTACCTGGTGCTGACCTTCGGACACGAACCCTCGGGCAGGGATTCAGCCCCGCTGGAGCGGATTGCGGGTACAGGGCACCGCTAGCTCCCCACCTAGCACGGTCCGACGCCAGGCTATCCGCTGCGAGGGCGAACCGCCAGCCCCGGCCGGTCGGGTTTCGCGGCTGGCGGCTCCCCCGGCCCCTTGTCGTGGCTGGCAGCTCCCCGCCCGTTATTTGCGTGCTGCAACCAAATTATCTAGGATTGTGGGCATCCCACACCCTTGAGAGGCGGAGCCCTTGACGACGACTGTCCCGACAACGGCCAGCGGCCGCCTCACCCACCGCCAGATCCTGATCGTCCTCAGCGGGCTCATGCTCGGCATGCTGCTCGCCGCGCTGGACCAGACCATCGTCGCGACCGCGCTGCCGACGATCGTGAGCGAGCTCGGCGGCATCAACCACCTCTCCTGGGTGGTCACCGCGTATCTCCTAGCCTCCACCAGCTCGACCCCGCTGTACGGCAAGATCAGCGACCTCTACGGCCGCAAGGGCGTGTTCCAGGCGGCGATCGTCATCTTCCTGGTCGGCTCGGCGCTCTCCGGGCTGGCCCAGAACATGGGCGAACTGATCGCCTTCCGGGCACTCCAGGGGCTCGGCGCCGGCGGGCTGATGGCGCTGGCCATGGCGATCATCGGCGACATCGTCTCGCCCAGGGAGCGCGGCAGGTACCAGGCCTACATGGGCGCGGTGTTCGCCTTCGCCAGCGTCGCCGGCCCGCTGCTCGGCGGCTTCTTCGTCGACCACCTCAGCTGGCGCTGGGTCTTCTACATCAACCTGCCGGTCGGCGCGGTCGCGCTGGTGGTGACCAGCGTGGTGCTCGACCTGCCGTTCCACCGCGTCCGGCACGCCATCGACTTCCTCGGCGCCGGCCTGCTGGTCGGGTCGGTCACCTCGATCCTGCTGGTGACCGTCTGGGGCGGCGACCAGTACGCCTGGACCTCGCCGGAGATCATCGGCCTGACCGTCGCGGGCCTGCTGCTGCTCGGCCTCTTCCTCGCCAGAGAGCGGCGGGCGCCCGAGCCGGTCCTGCCGCTCAAGCTGTTCCGCGACGAGGTCTTCAGCGTCGGCTCGGCGCTGCTGTTCATCCAGGGCCTGGTGATGTTCGGTACGATCGTGTTCCTGCCGCTCTACTTCCAGGTGGTCAAGGGCGCCAGCGCGACCAGGTCTGGCCTGCTGCTGCTCCCGCTGATGGGCGGGGTGCTCACCAGCTCGATCGGTTCCGGCCGGCTGATCAGCCGCAGCGGCCGCTACAGGCTGTTCCCGATCGTCGGCACCGCCCTCTGCACCATCGGCATGCTGCTGTTCTCGCGGCTGGACGCGGAGTCGAGCCTCACCGAATCGTCGCTGTACATGCTGGTGCTGGGGTTCGGGCTCGGCATGACCATGCAGATCCCGATCCTCGCCATCCAGAACTCGGTCGAGCGCCGCTACCTCGGCATCGCCACCTCGGTGGCCAACTTCTTCCGCTCCATGGGCGGGTCCTTCGGGGTGGCGATCTTCGGCGCGGTGCTGTCCAACCGGCTGGCGCACCTGCTCCCGCGGCTGCTGCCGCCGGAGGCGCTGGACCGCTTCGACGTCAAGGCGCTCCAGGCGAGCCCGGCCCAGATCCGCGCGCTGCCGCCGGCGATCCAAGACGGCATCGTCGAGGCGATCTCACGGTCGCTGCACACAGTGTTCCTGAGCGCGCTGCCGGCCGCGGCGCTCGCCTTCGTGGTCGCGCTGCTGCTGCGCGAGCGGCCGCTGCGCAAGGTGGCGCACATCGGCGCCGACCCGACCGGCGAGGCGCCGTGAGCTCACCGGACCGGTGGACGCCACGCGAGCTTGGCGGCGCGGGTGGCGATGAGCTGGAGGTATTCGGCCGCGGCGACCAGGGCGCCGTCGGTGGCGCGGTTGAATTGCTGCAGGCAGCTGGCCAGCTCGGCGGCCAGGGCCTGCTGGGCGGCCGGGTCCAGCCGGTCGAAGGCCACCTTGGTAGGACCGACGTAGGCGCGGTTGAACTCCACCCGCCCGCCGGGGAGGTCCCGCACATGTCCGTGCTCAGCAGCTGCACGGTCAGTTCGGTGATCCCGGATCCGAGCAGCTCGCGGACCCTAGCCTCGGTGCCCCACTCGATCGGGCTGCGGGCGCCGGGGACCGGCGAGAACGGCGCGAACCGGCCGGCGATGGCCTGGGTGGCGGCCATGACGCTGGCCGGGGTCCACGCGGTCAGGCCGATCCGGCCGCCGGCGCGGCAGACTCGCAGCAGCTCGGCGGCCGCGCGGGCCTGGTCCGGGGCGAACATGACGCCGAACGTGGACAGCACCACGTCGAACGC
>JBEDUQ010000015.1:0-7079 GCA_040414855.1 Actinomycetota bacterium | reverse complement strand
GGCCGCGGCGAGGGGCCCCAGGGTCGCGACGAGGGTCCTAAAGGTCGCGCGGGTCGTGAGGACGGGCCCGAGGGCCGTCGGAAGCCCGACGAGCCGCCGGAGGGCGGCGAAGGGGCAGGAGGTCCCGAGGGATCCGGCCGGTAGCGTCGGTCCGGATCACCTCGCACTGGTCACCGCCTGATCACCGCGGAAACCTCGCCATCCCGCTCGGCCCTCTGGCCTTCGGGCCGCGCTAGGCGCCGTCGGGGTCGGCGGAGCCCTCCTCGTCCATGCCCTTGGCGATCAGGAACCCTCTGGCGCGCTCGGCGAGCGGGTAGCGGGCGACGAGGGCCCAGAACTCCGGCGAGTGGCTCGGGACCTGGAGGTGCGCCAGCTCATGGACCAGGACGTAGTCGCGTACCCACGCCGGATACAGCGCGATCCGGTCCGACAGCCTGATGGTGCGGTTGTCCGGAGTGCACGAACCGTACCGGCTCCGCATGTTGCTGACCCACCGGACCGAGGCCGGCTCGATCACGGCGTCCAGATAGCGGGCGTTCAGCAGCCGTGCGCGGCGTTCGAGCTCTTTGTCGCCAGCTGGGCGGCGTTTCAGGTCCCGCTGCTCGAGGCGCGCGAGCATGGTGGTGACCCAGTGCGCCTCCTCCCGCCTGGACAGACGGCTCGGCAGCAGCACCACGACGGTGTCGCCGTCGCGGTAGGCGGTGACCGTCTTGCGCCGGCGAGGGCTGCGAACGACTCTGACCAGCGGCTTTGCGGATGCTGCCGCTGCGCGATCTGAACCTGGGGTGGAACTCGGCATCGTGGTTCGGAGTATCCCACGGTCGAGGGACGGAGCGAGAATGCGGCCCCTCACCTCTGCGTTTTCAGCGCGCTCGTCGCCTCGCCCCGGTTCCTGGCCCCTGTTTCGGAGTCGCTCTGCGACGTTCGCGGGTCTTGCGAAACCCGGGGTGCTGATCCGCTCAGAGTCCGGCTGATCAATTCCCGCGATGCGCCTCTTTGGGGATAGGGCTATTTATAGATCTATCCTTGATTTCATTGGCCTCCAGAAATTCACACGCTCTGCGCGGTGGCCGTCGTCGGCGGTGCGATACGCGGACGCCCGCGATCGGTCGCGAACTCGGTCCCGTAACGGCGGCCGTCATCGCCGGCCCCGGTTCGCCGACCACCAGGCCCGCTGGTCAGGCGCCGGTCGGGCCGGCGCGGTTGTGGCGATGCTTCCCCGGCGGTGTCGCGAAGCTCCCGGCGCGACGTCCGTGCGACGAGCCGCCGGACGCGGTGAGCGTTCAGCTCCGGCCGGACGCGGTGAGCGTTGAGATGCGGCCGGAAGCGGCCGCGGAGCGTCGCCGCGGCAGACAGCGCCAAAGCTGTCGGGATGACGATTTCCGACCGTTTGATTGGCGCCAAGCGGAAATCCGGTGGTCGCCTGGAAGCCAGCTGGAATTTTTTCTCTGTCCACAAGCTGGCCGCATCGGACAGGCTGGTCACAGGCCTGAAGAAATTTCGTTCTTCCACCGCCTGTCCCCAGCCTCTGGCCGGTTGTCCACAGACAATCAGAGGTCGTCAACAGGCGCAGCGAGTTGTCCCCAGGGTTTTCCACAGGTATGGACACGCCTCCGTTGACGGCTTGTGGCGACCGTGGGATCGTGCTGGCGACGAGGCTCCCGGCAATCAAAAGCTCTCGCTCTGTAAGGGGAAGGCAGAGCGCGGGTCAATGGTTGTCCGGGGGTCTCGTTGCTTTTGTTGCTTGATCGCCGGCAGCGTCCGGCTGGACGCGTCAAAGCCGCGCGTCGGGCGGCGCCGCGGCCCGACCGCCAAAGCCGCACGCCCCCGGCACCGCGGCCCGACCGCCAAAGCCGCGCGTCGCCGGCCGAGCGGGGCGTCTTTGGCGCCGGCTGTTGGGGATTCGCTTCCGCGCCGGGCCTCGTCGACCTGCGCCTACGTGATCTGGTCGGTCATGCGCGTCTGCCGCGCCCGGTGGCGGCGGGTCCTCCCCCGACCAGGCCGTCGACCGACTCCCCGGATGCGGTCGGTGCGGCGCGCGTGCCACCTACGACGCGTCGATAGCCGCGAGGATGGTGCGCCCGAGGTCGCCCGGCCGGGTGAACTGTGGCCAGTGGCCGGTCGGCAAGTCGACGTACTCCACCTCGCGAATCTTGGTGAACTCCCGGACCGACGCCATCCCCTGGTCGATCCAGCCCCGGAGCATCGTGCTGGTGTACTCGGTGCAGATGGCGGTGACCGGCACGTCGTAGCGGCGCTCGTCGGAGAGCCGCTGGGGCTCGCGGGTCACACGCTCCGGCGACGGGATCGAGCGCTCGCGGAACTCCGCGAGCGCCTTGTCGTCGAGGTCGCGGAGGTCCTCCTCCTCGAACGCCGACCAGTCCGGCAGCGGTACCTCGCCGTTCTCCGCCAGGAAGCCGTCGACCAGGCTCAGGCCCTCGCCGACGGGGAAGCCGCCGATGTAGATCGCCCGGGCGACGCGGTCGGGCCGGGCATCGACCGCGGCGTAGGCGACCCCGCACCCTCCGGAGTGTCCCACCAGCACGACCTTGCCGCTGGAGCCGTTGGCGTCGATCGCGGCGACCACCGCATCGACGTGGTCGCGCAGGGCGATGCCCGAGCGGTCCGCCTGCATCGACTCCATGCCGGGCAGAGTGAGCGGATGCGTGCGATGCCCCGCGCGCTCCAGCGGCGGGAGGACCTTGTCCCACGATGCGCCGTCGAGCCAGAGACCGGGGACCAGGATGATGTCCGTCATGTGCCGTCCTTCCGGGGAGTCCAGCCCGCGGGGCCGGCCGATGCGCCCCGCAGTTCGTGAGATGCCCCCCCGCGCGTCGGGGTGCGGGTCGTGGCGCCCCGGGTGCGCGCCGCGGGTCCTGGGGTGCGGCCCGCGCGTCGCGCAAGGGGTCGGAAAGGCGGAGCGCCTGTCCGCGTCGGTCGATCACCCTACGAGCCGGAGTATACGGAGCGGCCCGACAGCGCCCGGCGCCAGGTGCGTTCGAAAGGCGAAGGCTCCCACCCGTTCGAGGAGGGAGCCCGTGCCGACACCGGCGCTGGGGGTCGCCGGCGATCGCCGACGGCCGGTGTCGAGTTGGACCCGGGGCTCCGCGCATCGCGCTGACCGGATCAGCGCGAAACGGTAGCAACGTCCGACGCAAACACGCAAGAAGCTAACCAATCACACGTCTACGCCGAACCAGGGAAACCGGGCGGTCTCCGGCGCTGGACCGTGCTCCGTACCAGTCCGAGGGCCCTGGACGGGCTACCGGTCAGAAGCGGTGGATGCGCACGCGGCCGGCGGTGAGGCGGACGGTGATGTCGAAGCTGCCGCCGCCGGTGGTGCCCGTCGAGCGCCAGGCGCCGTCCCGGTTGGTCAGGCCCTGATCGCCGAAGTTGTTGGGCGCCTGGCCCTTCACCCGGATCGCGACGGCCGCCGACCTGGGAACGTAGACGTCGACCAGGCCAACGGAGATCTGGATGTTGACCGGAACCCGGTTGGTCGGCTCGTTGAGGCGGAGCGCGATCCGCGAGATCCCGGCTTCAACGTCGATCCCGCGCACGTCGATCTGGCGCAGGTCGAGGTCGCCGGTGACCGCGCCGACCTGGGCCTGGACCTGCCAGGGGATGCTGGAGTTCAGCCTGATGGCCCAGTCGCTGCCCCGGTTGCGTTCGAGGAGTCCGCGCTGCGCCGGACCGCGCAGGTCGACGACCGCCGTCTTGCCGCTCGTCGAGACCTGCGTTGACGGCTTCCCGGGCGTGCGCAGCTCCCCCTCGTAGAGGCCGACCGCGCCGGAGTCGATCCTGAGCTGGCCACCGCCCTCGTTGGTGCGCAGGACCGCCGAAGTTGCCCCCGCCGGGACCGGCGCGCTGGCCGCGGCGTCGACGGCGCGGCCTGGCGACGACACGAGCAGCACGACCGGGCTCGCCACCGCGATCACGATCAGCACCGTCCCGATGACCCGCAGCGACCCTCGCCGGATCCCGCGACCGATGCGTTCCAGCCCGAGCCCGACGGCCACCAGCGGTGCCGCCAGCAGGACCGTCTGCACGATCGAGGTGACGTGGGTGGCGACCGCGGCGATCGTGGCGATCAGCCCGATCATCAGGACGATCATCCCGGTCCAGTAGGAGCCGCCACCCTCGCGAGCCTCCGACGCCGGGTCAGGCTTGACCTCGGTCGGCGCTTCCTCCGGCGGGGGCGGTGGGGTCGGCTTCTTCAGGGGCGGATACCCCAGGGCGTCGAAGTCGTCGGTGGCGGAACCCACCGTGTCCGCCGGCCGGTTCTGGTACCCCGGCGGATCCTGATACCGCTCAGGGGTCTCCTGCTCGCGCCTCACGATTCTCCCCTCTCGTTAATGACTTGCGAGTATCCGCCTCTTTCGCCCGCTTGGAAAAACCGCGCACCTCAGCCCGCGATCGAGCACCCGCCGGAGCAGCGCCACCACCCGCCCGACGAGCGCCCAAGACCTCCCCGGAGCGCCCTCCAGCCCGCCCCCGGGTGCTCGCCGGGCTGGCCACCCGGCCGGACCCGTCCCGCGAGCGCTCGCCGGGGCTGGCCATCCGGCCCGACCCGCCCCCGGGTGCCCGCCGAGCTGGCCACCCGGCCGGACCCGCCCCCCGAGCGCCCGCCGGGCTGACCACGTCGGCCCACCCCGAGTGCGGCAAGGCGCGGCGGGGTCGAGCGCCGGGCATGCGGGGACCGGGGCGCCTCGCGTCGCCTCAGTGCGACGCTTGGGAGCGGCGGCGCAGCGCCTGGCGGACGCGCTCCTCGATCAGGCGGTCGCGGGAGAAGCCGTGGAGCTTCAACCGGGACGGATCGACCCCGGCGAGAGCCGCCTCGGGGAGCAGCCCGACCAGCTCCGACTCGACGACCTCGACGCCCGCCCTGCCGGCCAGCTCCTCGACCGCCGCAAAGGCTGCGGCGGGAGGCGTCACGCGGAAGTCGAGCAGGTTCATCGACACCTGCGTCATCCCCCGCCGCTGCAGCGGCAGCCCGAGCGCCCGCACGGCGCGTAGGCCGCCGTCGCGCTCTCGGATCGCTCCGGCGATCCGTCTCGCCAGCCCGAGGTCATCGGTCGCGAGGTTCACGTTGTAGGCGATCAGGAACGGCCGGACGCCGACCGCGGTCGCCCCTGCCGTGGGGTGCAGCGCCGGACCGCCAAGGTCCGGCGCGCGCGCCGGGTCGCGCGTGCTCGCGCTCGCCAGCGCCTCGAAGCCCTTGGCGCGAACGGCGGGGAGCTGCGCGCGCTCCGGCCGGCGCGCGGCCGCGCCATAGAAGTAGACGGGGACGCCGGCCTCCTCCACCAGCCTGCGGCCGGCCTCGAGCGCAAGCGGCACGCAGTCCGCCGCCGGGTCGAGGGGTACGAACGGCAGCACGTCCAGCGCGCCCATGCGCGGGTGGACGCCTCCATGGGCCGTCAGGTCGATCAGCCGCACGCAGGCCGCCGCTCCCCTGACCGCCGCGTCCACCAGCGCCGGCCCTCGGCCGGCGAGCGTGAGCACCGACCGGTTGTGGTCCGGGTCGCTGGATCGATCCAGCACCAGCACGTCGGGATCGTCCCCGGAGAACGCGTCGACGATCTCGTCGACCACCTCGGTGCGACGGCCCTCCGACAAGTTCGGGACGCTCTCGACCAGCCCCTCAGCCATCGCCCCGCCCCTGCTCTCCGGCGCTAGGTCGCTCTCCGGCGCTGGGCCCACGCTCTCCAGCGCTAGGCCCGCGCTCTCCGGCGCTGGGCTCGCGCGCGTCGTCAGGCATCTCGCGCTCCGGCGGCTCGCGAAGCAGGTCGATCGGCACGCCGGCGCGGGCCACCACCCGGCCGTCCTTGACCACCAGGTGAGCGAGGTTCACCCCGAGGTGGTAGGCGATGTCGAGATACGAGCGGCCCTCCAGGACGACCAGATCGCAGGCGGAGCCGGGGCCGAGCCGGCCGGCACGATCCCAGCGACCGACGGCCCGAGCCGCGCCGCTGGTCGCCGCCAGCAGCGCCTCCTCTGGAGTGAGCCCGCCGTGGACGCAGGCGAGCGCGATCACCAGCTGCATCGACTCGCAGTAGCAGGTGCCGGGGTTGCAGTCGGTGCCGAGCGCGAGCGTCACCCCGCCACCCCGGAGCACGTCGATCGGCGCTGTCTGCCCGGTGCGGAGCAGGAAGCTGGTCCCAGGCAGCAGCACGGCGACCGTGCCCGCCGCCGCCAGCGCCGCCGCCTCGGCGTGGTCCAGGTACAGCAGATGGTCGGCGGACACGCAGCCCTGCTCCGCGGCCAGCCACGCGCCGCCGGTGGGGCCGAGCTCGTTGGCGTGGATCTTGGCCTTGAGACCGTGGCGCCGCCCCGCCGCCAGGACGCGCCGTGACTCCGCGACCGTCAGCGCGCCACGGTCGCAGAACGCGTCGACGAACTCCGCGAGCGGCGCGCACGCCGGCAGCATCTCGTGCTCCAGCAGCTCGAGGTATCCGGCCCGGTTGTCCGCGTACTCGGCCGGGATCAGGTGGGCGCCGAGGAAGGTCGGCACCAGGTCGAGCGGTGTTCGCGCCGACAGCTCCGCGATCACCTCCAGGCAGCGCAGCTCGTCCTCGACCGTGAGCCCATAGCCGGACTTGACCTCGATCGTGGTGGTGCCGTGGAGCCCGGCCTGCACCAACCGCCTCGCCGTGGCCTCGTGGAGGCCGGCGTTGGTGGCCGCTCGGGTCTCTCGGACGGTGCGGTGGATGCCACCGCCCGCCGCCAGCGCCGCCTCGTAGCCGACACCACGCAGCCGCGCCGCGAACTCGTCGGCACGCTCGCCGGCGAAGACCAGGTGGGTGTGGGCGTCCACGAACCCGGGCACCACCGAGCGCCCGCCCGCGTCGATCCGCAGGCAGTCCGGCGAGATGCTCAGGTCCGTTACCCCGGCCTCCGGTCCCGCGTACACGACCGTGCCCCCGGACGCCGCGACCGCGCCGCGCTCGACCACGCCGAGGCGCCCGTCGCCCAGCGCAAGGTCGGCGGTCACGAGCTGTCCCGCTCCGGTGAGGAGAAAGTCGACCTCGCCGTTCACACGGCCCCTCCCCCGTGCCCCGCGTGGCCCGGGCCAGGCGGGT
>JBEDUQ010000014.1:0-9663 GCA_040414855.1 Actinomycetota bacterium | reverse complement strand
TCCCCTTCCCACCTTCCACCATCGCCAGGGATCCCCCTCGTACGGGCGTGCACCGCCACCCATGTCTGCTAGCAGGTGTTGCCAGGCAGAGAGGTGTTCAATCAGCCGGGCTGCTCTCGGCGCGGCGGGGGCGGGCGCTGACGGCGCGGGGCCGTGTCGGTCACGCGCGGCGGCAGCGGTCGCTGACGCTCACCGCGTGGCCGGCCGGTCGCCGGCGGCGGTGCCCCGCTGGCGCTGGATGGTGGGCCCAGCGCCGCGGGGCTTCCGCCGGTTCTCGGGGAAGGTGCTCTGCCTTGGTCAGCGCCCGCCGATCACCTGGCCGTCCGGCGCGAGCAGGAGCGGCCGCGCCGTTGGCTTGTGGAGGGCGAGCATGCCCTCGAGGCGACCGGCCCTGGCGTCGAACGAGCCGCCGCCGATCCGGCCGGTGCGCCAGTTGTCCTCGACGAACTTGAGGATCGAGGTCTGGTCGGTGACGTGGTGGTCGACGAAGTTGACCTTGCTGAACGGGGAGACGATCACCAGCGGCGTGCGCGGGCCGTAGCCGCAGCGGTCGAGCGCGCCGCCGGCGGCGGGCTTCCTGCCGCAGAGACCTGGCACGTCGAGCGCCGGGTCGGTCGAGCCGTTGACGATCGGCGACGCCTGGTGGTCGTACCAGCCGTCGGAGTCGTCGTAAGCGATCACCACCGCGGTCGAGCTCCACTCAGGGGACCGCTCGAGCTTGTTGATGGTGTCGACCAGGAAGTGCTGCTCGTCGATCGGGTCGGAGTAGCCGGCGTGACCGTCCTGGAACTCCGCGGCCTTCAGGAAGCTGACCGCCGGCAGGTTGTGCGCGGCCAGCGCCGCGTCGAAGTCGCTCAGGTCGTACTGGTGGTTGGCGCGGTCGGTCTGCCCGATCGCCGCCAACGAACTCGGCGCGAGGTGCTTGGGGTTGCTGGTCGACGCGTAGTACTGGAACGGCTCGTGGTGCGGGCTGTAGTCGACCACCGTGTTGCCGCCGATGTTCTGGTGGCTGGAGCCGCAGACGGCGAAGCCGTCGCGCGTGCCGTTGGGGCGGAAGCCGCCCTGGAACCAGCCCCAGGTGACCTTCTCGCGGTTGAGCAGGTCGCCGATGTTCGGGCCGGTCATCACGCCGAGGTTGTTGGCCGAGGTGTGGTTGCCGTCGGAGCAGTCGTCGAAGGCGGGGTCGGGGTCGTTGACCACGGTGCCGACGCCGTTGGCGTCCGGCGACTGGACCACGGACGGATCGCTGACCGGGTCAACGGTCCTGGAGTTCACCGCGTGGATGCCGTGGGTCTGGCCGGAGATCAGGTTGACCGCGCCGGGCGTGGAGGGACCGAACACGGTGTTGTAGGAGTTGTCGCTCATCGCGAAGTGCTGGGCGTAGTTCCACATCGCGGTGACCGTGTTGCCGTCGTAGTAGTCCATCACCAGGCCAGGCTCGCTGAACAGGAGGGGCTGGCCGGAGCAGGTATCGCGGTTGGTGAACTCGACGAACTTGTCCATCCTGCCGAGGTCGAAGGCCCGCTGCTCATCGCCGTAGCCGTGGTCCTGGTCGCAGGTGAGCGCCTGTGAGGAGCTGAGCCGGCGCGGGTTGAAGGCGTTGGGGTTGTGGTCGAGCAGCCGGCGGTCGAGGCCGTTCACCTTGGGGGTGTTGGGCGCCGCCTGGAACGGGGTGCCGTCGGTGTTGCTGGCGTTGGGGTAGGTGCCGAAGTAGTGATCGAAGGAGATGTTCTCGTCGAACAGCACGACGAGGTGCTTGATCGGCGTGGTGGTTCGGAAGGCGGCCGCGTCGTGCGGCCCGAGGCGGGTCGGGCTCGCGCCGACCGCGTTCGCGCCGATCGCGACGCCGAGCACCGCCGTCACCACCGCGACCATCGCGACCACGCCGGCGCGTCGCAGCCTTCGTCCGCCGGGTACTTCGCCCACGATTTCCTCCTGGGAGCCGGACAGTAGAGCCAGAGTCACTCCGATGCCGACGCGCCAGGGTTCAGCGGCAGGGGACCGTCAACGGAGAGCACTCTCACCCACCAGGGAGGCGCCGGCCCAGCGCGAGGGTTGCGGCGCCGTGAAGTCCAGGTGAACCACGGCGTTCCCGCGGCGCTCAGGCGAGCATGGCGCCAGCCGGGACGAGACCGCCGGTGCGGCGATTCGGTCTTGATCGGCCCGCGGCCAATTGCGTGAATGCTCTTGTGAGCGGGAGGGATTCGGGCGACGGCTTCCGCGGCTTCCGCCCGGCCGGGTGGGTCAGGGCGGCGGCGCTGGTGGGCCGGCTGGCCGAGCGGACGACCGGGCGGCCGCTGGGAGCACTGGACGAGGACGAGGTCCGCGCGCGGGTGGCCAAGCGGCTGGGGCGGGCGGTCGAGGGCGACGACCCCGGCCTGCGGGCACTGCTGGCCGACGCGGCCGAGGCCCCGCTGACCTCGCTGGGCCGGGTCTGGCTCCGCGGCGAGCTGGTCCGGCGTGGCGTGACCGATGGCCTGCTCGAGGACGAGCTGCGCCGCCGCCCACAGATCGCCGCCACCCCGGTGCCCATGCCGCTGGTGGTCGCCGGCCTGCCGCGCACCGGCACGACCCTGCTGCACACGCTGCTGGGTCTCGACTCCGAGGCGGTCGCCTTCCGGTTCTGGGAGCTGCGGCGGCCCTACCCGCTCGCGAGCGGTCGCGTCGACCGGGCCAGGCGGCTGCTGCTGGCGGCCGCGATGGCCGCGCTCGCGAACTCGATGGCGCCGGCGCTGCGGGACATCCACCGGGTCGCCGCGCTGGCTCCGGAGGAGGACGTGTTCCTGTTCCGCGACATCGGCATGCTGGCGACCCCGGTGGCGGCGCCCCGGTACCTCGACTGGCTGCTGGCCAGTGACCCGCTTCCGGGCTACCTGACCTACCGCCGGCACCTCCAGGCGCTGCTGCACGACCGGCCCGGGCGCCGCCCGGTGCTCAAGTCGCCGTTCCACCTCGGCCGCCTGGACGCGCTGCTGGCCAGCCTGCCAGAGGCGGTGGTGGTCCAGACCCACCGCGACCCCGCCGTGGCGCTGGCGAGCTGGTGCAGCCTCTCGGCCGTGCTCGGCAGCGCCTCCAGCTCCCGGGTCGAGCCGGAGGCGCTCGGCCGTCGCTGGCTCGACTACTGGTGCGCCGAGCTGGACCGGGCGCTGGAGGCGAGGTCGGCGCTGGGCGACGGCGGCTTCCATGACGTGGTCTACGAGGCGCTGGTGGCCGACCCGATCTCCGAGGTCGAGCGGCTCTACGACCGGATCGGCCTGGAGCTGTCGCCGCTCGCGCGCCGGCGGATGGCCGCATGGATCGGGCGGCATCACCGCGGCCGCGCCGGCACGCACCGCTACGCCCTCGCCGACTTTGGGCTCGACGCCGGGGAGGTCGAGCGGCGCTTCGCCCGCTACCGCGCCTGGCTCGCCTCGATGACCCCGTCGTAGTCGTGGGCGAGGCGGGTCCGTACCAGCCCGGCGACCAGCCGCGCGAAGCGCTCGTGGTCGCGGCCGTCGGTCAGGTCGGCGAGGCCGCCGGGGTCGGCGCCGAGCCCGAGTTGCCTGGCCGCATCGAGCGCCCGCCCATCCGCGTACGGGTACAGCTCGTCCCAGGCCACCTGGACCTCGCGAAAGAAGATGTCGACCCCCACGTCGCCGATGCCCTTGACCTGCTTGAGCAGGCCTCGCTCCGTGCCGGGGTCGCGACCGGCCTGTTCGCGCAGCTTGCGGAGGTCGCCGCGGTAGCGTTCCTGGAGCAGCGCGCTGGCGTCGCCGAGCATGGCGCCGGTGCGGTCGCCAAAGCGGGCGTAGCCGTGCTCGGACAGCACCCGGACCCGATCGTGCCAGCTGGTCGCGGCCATCTTTCCCGCGGTGGTCCAGCCCTCGTCGGTCAATCCCCGCGCGGCCTCCAGGCCCTGGCGCGTCCCGATCGGGGCGCTGAACAGCATCGCCGCGACCAGCATCCGGAACAGCGCCGACGGGCCGCCGCGCTCCAGGTCGATCCCGAGCTCCTCGGCGTAGGTCTGGCCGTGGCGGTCGAGCACGGCCTCGGCGATCTGGTTCCTGCTCGGCCCGGCCATGACACCACCCCCAAAGCCGGCTACCCGGGTGGGTCGCGCCGAAACGAGCGGGTGATGGGGCCAGGTCGAGCCGTTCGGCGCTGACCGGGCCGCCCGCGACCGAGGGCTGGTTGCTGACCACCCCCACCGGCACCCCCAGCTCGCGGAGGCCCCGCCCGGGTCGCTCTGGCCGGTCCCAAGAGCGTGGTTTGCCAGCTCCGGGTGAGAAGATATCCCGCGTGGGCGGGGAGCAAGCACGAAGGGGGCGGCAAGGTGGTGAGCCCGGACCCACCGTGGCGGGTGCGCCGGCCGGTGATGCACCAGACCTGGACCTGGCTGACGTTCCTGCACTGGTCGTACGACCCGGAGACGGTCCAGCGGCTGCTGCCGGACGGCTTGACGGTCCATGCCTTCGAGGGCCGGGCCTGGGTCGGGCTCACGCCGTTCCTGATGGAGGACCTGGGCACGCCGGTGGCGCCGGCGCCGCCGTGGTTCTCGAGCTTCCCGGAGACCAACGTCCGCACCTACGTCCGTGGCCCCGACGGCCGCGAGGGGCTGTGGTTCCTGTCGCTGGACGCGGGCCGTCTCGAGCCGGTGCTGGTCGCCAGATCGACCTATGCCCTTCCCTACATGTGGTCACGGATGCGCGTCGAGCGGGACGGGCGCGTGCTGCGCTACCGGAGCGAGCGCCGCTGGCCGGGACCGCTGCCGGCCACCTCGCGGATCACCGTCGAGATCGGCGCACCGCTCGCGCCCAGCGAGCTCGCCGAGCGCGACCACTACCTGACCGCCCGCTGGCAGCTCTACACCCGGATCGGCTTCGGGGCGCTGCTGGCCCGCTCGGTGGTGGACCACCGCCCGTGGCCGCTGTACCGCGCCACGGTCCGGGAGCTGGACCAGAGCCTGCTGGTCGCCGGCGGGCTGCCGGCGCCCGAGGGAGCCCCGCTGGTGCACTGGTCGCCCGGGGTCCGGACCAGGATCAGCGGCCTTCGGGTGCTCGGCCGCACCGGGCGGCCACGCGCGGACGGTCCCCTACAATCGTCGGCCTAGCGAGCAGCTTGTCGACCTGGGGGACAGATGGGACTGGCGGCCATCTTCGACGTCGACGGCACTCTGGTCGACACCAACTACCACCACGCGATCTCGTGGTCCCGCGCCTTCCGCGACCACGGCGTCACCCCGCCCGTCTGGCGGATCCACCGGCACATCGGCATGGGCGGCGACCAGCTGGTCGCGGCGGTCGCCGGCGACCAGGCCGAGGAGCGTCTCGGGGACCGCATCCGCGCGGCCGAGAAGGAGCACTACACGCGGCTGATCGGCGAGGTCGCCGCCTTCGAGGGCGCCCGCGACCTGCTCGCCGACCTGAAGGACCGCGGGCACCGGGTGGCTTCTCCCTGCAGGAGCTCCGCGGCGCCGGCGCCGTGGCGGTCTTTGAGTCGCTCCCGGAGCTGCGCCGCCGCCTCGACCAGCCACCATTCGATGGCTGATCGGCGCTGGGCGAAGGGACCGAACCCGGCGGGATCCCCCGAAACCGGACAGACACAAAAAGGCAGGTCAGACGGCCCTGACCTCCGCCGCGGTCAGCGAGGTTGGGCGATCCAGTCGTCGACGGTGACGACGTCGGCCTGCCTGGGGAAGATCTTCTCGGTGAGGACCCGGTGGACCTCAGGGTCGCCGTCGAGGCAGCCGTCGGCGAGGACCGTCAGGCGGTAGTCGAGGTCGGCGGCCTGGCGCACGGTTGACAGGACCACGCCGCTGGTCGCGATCCCGGTCAGAACCAGCGTGTCGATCTCCCGGGCCCGCAGGACCATGTCGAGGTCGCTACCCGCGAAGCCGCTCACCCGCCGCTTGGTCACCACGATGTCGCCGGGCGCGGGCGCGACCTCGGGGTGGATCTCCATGCGCTCGGCGCCGGCGCCGAACGAGCCTCGGGCGGTGATCGCCGAAAAGCTCTTGTTGCGGGGGCTGACCTCGGGAAAGCCCTCGCGGAACCCGATCACGACGTAGATCACCCTGGTCCTGGCCGCCTGCGCGGCGTCGATCGCGCGACGCAGCCGCGGCAGGTAGGCGGGGTCGGACGCGAACCGGTCCACGATCCCACGCTGGACGTCCATCACGAGCAGTGCGCTGTTGGTCACCCGAGGTCGGTTCCCGATGGCGCCGGCGGCTCGCCACCCTCGGCCACCCGTGCGTCCAGATACGCGAGCAGCGCCGCTTCGGACGAGGTCAGGGTCTCCATCAGCTCGCCGGTGCAGGTGCACAGCTCGACCACGGCCCGCCCGCCGGCGCGGTCCACCACCCGCCAGCTGGCCCCGCTCAGCTCCCAGCGCCGAAGCTTCTCGACCTGGTCGATCCCGGACTCACCCATGCGCGCTCCCGCCTCGGGGCCTTGCCCCGCAAGGTTAGCGCGGCCGTCCGGCCGATCAGGGCCAGCCGACGCCGGGAGCCGGAGCCGGGACGGTGAGGACCTGGCCGGTCCGCTGCCCGGACATGGCGCTGGTGCTGGTGAACTCGGCCGCCATCATGAACAGGGTGCGGCGGTCGTCGCCGCCGAGCGCGCAGGCGAAGCAGCCGCGGTCGAGGTGGACCGTCTCCAGCACCTCGCCGCCCTCGCGGACGCGCACGCAGCGCTTGTTGGGCACGTCGGAGTACCAGACGGCGCCCTCGGCGTCGAGGCAGATCCCGTCGGGGACCCCCTCGCCGACCTCGGCCCAGACGCGCCGGTTGGAGAGGCCTCCGTCCGGCGCGACGTCGAACGCCGTGAGCCGGTTGCCGTAGGACTCGGCCAGGATCAGGGTCGCGTTGTCCGGCGTCACCGCGATGCCGTTGGGAAGGGCGATGCCGTCGGCGACCCTGGTTGCCGAGCCGTCGGGCCGCACCAGGGCGACGAAGCCCGGGGCGAACTCGCCGGCCGGGAACTCGAAGCCGATGTTGCCGACGTAGGCGTTGCCGCGGCCGTCGACCACCATGTCGCTCCACGGGTGCGGGTCCATGCCGGACAGGTCGGCATGGGTCGACAGCGAGCCGTCCGGCTCGCGGCGCAGCAGGCGCCCGTCGCCCGAGGAGACGATCAGCATGGCCCCGTCCGGCAGCCAGCCGCTGCCCATCGGCATCGCGGGCACCTCGGCGACGAGCTCGCTCTTGCCGTCGAGGTCGACCGAGAGCACCTGGCCAGCGCCCATGTCCGAGAACCAGAGGCGGCCGTCGTGCCAGCGTGGCGACTCGCCGAACATGAGACCGTTCAGGAGGATTCGTGGTTCGGGCATCATCGCTCCTCAGCTCGTGCGCCCGCCGCGGGCGCCGTTCACGACCGATGTAGAAGCTGGCGAGCCGATCTCGACATCGTCCCTGACGGCGCCCTGGTGGAGCGACCCGTCAGCCCGGGGCTTGCCGCGGTCGAGACCTGGCGGGGCTCGGCAGATTCGGGTGCGGCGTGGCACGATCTTGGCGTGACCACCAGAACCGCCCCGGAGCAGCAGCTGCGCGACCTGGCGCGGCTGCGGCGCGTTCGCGACCGGATCGACCGGGAGTACGCGCAGCCGCTGGACGTGGAGGCGCTCGCCCGTGGCGCGCACATGTCGGCCGGGCACCTCAGCCGGCAGTTCCGGCTCGCCTATGGCGAGTCGCCGTACGGCTACCTGATGACCCGGCGCATCGAGCGCGCGATGGCGCTGCTGCGTCGTGGCGACATGAGCGTCACCGACGTCTGTTTCGCGGTCGGCTGCTCATCGCTGGGCACCTTCAGCACTCGCTTCACCGAGCTGGTCGGGGTGTCGCCCAGCACCTACCGGCAGCGGGAGGCGCAGGCGACCGCGGGGATGCCGTCGTGCGTGGCGAAACAGGTGACCCGACCGGTCAGGACTCGACCGGTCAGGAATCGAGAAGCGGGGTCACCCAGCCGCGGTTAGCATGACCGCGATGGGCATCACCATTGTCGGGCTCGTCGGGCTTGAGGATGCACGGCTCGAGCAGGCACGGCCACCGGCGAGAGCGACCTCCAGGGCGACCGGGCTGTCGACTTCCAGGCTTCCCGTTCGTCCTCGAGCCCAACCGGACACACCGGGTCGATCCTGACCCACGACTTCAGGAGGAACCATGAGCGACGGATCCACCCAGGGCATCAAGACCGTGCTGCATCCCGTGTCCGACCTGGCGAAGGCAACGCCGGTCTACACCGCCCTGCTCGGCGTGCCGCCGCAGACCGAAGGGTCCTATTACGTCGGTTTCGAGGCCGCGGGCCAGCAGATCGGGCTGGTACCGGGAGGCGCGCAGCAGGGCATGACCTCACCGGTGGCCTACTGGCACGTGCCGGACATCGAGGCGAAGCTGGCCGAGGTGACCGCCGCCGGTGCCACCGTGAAGGAGCCCCCGCGCGACGTCGGTGGCGGCCGCCTGGTGGCCACCGTCACCGACCCCGATGGCAACGTGCTGGGCCTGCTGCAGGACCGATAGGTCCCAGGATCGAAAGGTCCCGACCGGCGTGCGCCGCGTGCCCGGGGAGCAACGGCTCCACGGGCCACGCGGCGTTGCTACCTTGGTTCTCACCCCCCAGCCCCACCCCGGCCCACACCAATACCCGGCCGAAGCTGGTCAGATCGAGCCAGGCGACGCCGACGGAGCCCGCGAAGGCGGCCTCCGCCCGACAGATGGAGACAGAGCATGGCCACGAGGACGGAGACGCGGTCGCCCGCGCCGCACGTTGCCGACAGCCACGATCTGATTCGCGTGCACGGCGCGCGCGTGAACAACCTCAAGGACCTCAGCCTCGAGATCCCGAAGCGGCGGCTGACGGTGTTCACCGGCATCTCCGGCTCGGGCAAGAGCTCGCTGGTGTTCGGCACCATCGCCGCCGAGTCGCAGCGGCTGATCAACGAGACCTACAGCGCCTTCGTGCAGGGCTTCATGCCAACGCTGGCGCGGCCCGAGGTCGACGTCCTCGAAGGGCTGACGACGGCGATCATCGTCGACCAGGAGCGGATGGGCTCCAACCCGCGCTCCACCGTCGGCACCGTCACGGACGCGAACGCGATGCTGCGCATCCTCTTCAGCCGGCTCGGCAAGCCGCACATCGGATCGGCGCAGGCGTTCTCGTTCAACGTCGCGTCGATCTCGGGCTCGGGGGCGGTCACCATCGAGCGTGGCGACGCCACCACCAAGGAGCGGCGGAGCTTCAGCATCACCGGCGGCATGTGTCCGCGCTGTGAGGGCATGGGCTCGGTCACCGACTTCGACCTGTCTCAGCTGTACGACGACGGCAAGTCGCTCAACGAGGGCCCGTTCACCATCCCCGGCTACAGCATGGACGGCTGGTACGGCCGCATCTTCCGCGGCTCCGGGTTCTTCGACCCGGACAAGCCGATCCGCAAGTACACCAAGAGGGAACTGCACGACCTGCTCCGCAAGGAGCCGACCAAGATCAAGGTCGATGGGATCAACCTGACCTACGAGGGCCTGATCCCGAGGATCCAGAAGTCGATGCTGTCCAAGGACGTCGACTCGCTTCAGCCCCACGTCCGCGCCTTCGTGGAGCGAGCCGTGACCTTCACCACCTGCCCCGAGTGCGACGGCACCCGGCTCAGCAAGGCGGCCCGGTCGTCCAAGATCGATGGGCTCAGCATCGCCGA
>JBEDUQ010000013.1:0-4021 GCA_040414855.1 Actinomycetota bacterium | reverse complement strand
CCTTGCACTCCCAGGGCTTGAGCACGCCCTTGAGCACCTCGCCGCACTGGCACGCCTTGGGATCAGCGACCCGGACACCTGGCACCTGGAACAGGGTTTCCGCGTCGAGGGCTGCGTAATTCTCCCTGATCTTCAGGGCCGAGTGCGAGATAAAGCCGAGGCCTCGCCATTCGAAGTACGGCCGCAGTTCCATGGTCTGGCCGATTGCCCGGAGCGCGACCGGGTTGCCGTTCCACGGCACCACGCGGGAGTACTGGTTCTCGATCTCCGAACGGCCTTCGGACAACTGCAGCATCAGCATGTAAATGGACTGGAGAATGTCCAGCGGCTCGAACCCCGCGACAACGACGGGCTTGCCGTAGTCACGCGCGATGAACTCGTACGGCCGGCAGCCGATCACCGTGGACACGTGGCCGGGTCCGATGAAGCCGTCCAGGCGCAGGTCGGGCGAGTCGAGAATGGCCTTGATCGCCGGGATGATCGTGACGTGGTTGCAGAACACGGAGAAGTTGGTCAGCCCCTGAGCCGCGGCCCGCAGCATGGTCATCGCGGTGGACGGCGCAGTGGTTTCGAACCCGATGGCCATGAACACGACCTGCTTGTCCGGGTTCTGCCTGGCGATCTTCAGCGAGTCGAGCGGCGAGTACACCATGCGGATGTCGGCGCCGTTGGCCTTGGAGTCGAAGAAGGAGCCGCGGCCGCCCGGCACCCGCATCATGTCGCCGAACGAGGTCATGATCACGTCCGGCTGCTCGGCCAGGTGGATGGCGTCGTCCACCCGACCCATCGGGATCACGCAGACCGGGCAGCCCGGCCCGTGGACCAGGGTGATGGAGTCGGGGAGGTAGTCCTCCAGGCCGTGCTTGTAGATGGTGTGGGTGTGGCCACCGCACACCTCCATGAACTTGTACCGCCGGCCCGGCTCGCACAGTTCGGCGATCTGCGCCGCCAGCGCCTGGGCCTTCTCCGCGTCCCGGAACTCGTCGACGAACCGCAAGGCGTCCCCCCTACTCGATCCTGGATTCCTGGAGCGCCGCCAGCTCGTCGGCGTACGCCTGGCCGATGCCCTCCAGGAAATCGAGGGCGGCCTTCGCCTCCCGCTCGTCGATCTTGGAGAGCGCGAAGCCGACGTGGATCAGGATCCAGTCGCCGGGCTGAAGGCTCTCGTTCTCGAGCAGACCGATGTTGATGGAGCGCTTGACCCCGCTGACGTCGACCTTGGCGAGGTCGGTCCGGTCGGGCAGCAGCTCGATGATCTCACCCGGTATGCCCAGGCACATGCGCATCACCCCTCTCCGGAGCCGCGAGCACGATCGACTCGAGCACCAGCTCGTCGCCGCCGACCATGTCGAGATCGATGCCGCCGCAGTTCTGGCAGGCCCCCAGCGGGTCCTCGGAGGCTGCCTGGTGACCGCAGGTGCGGCAGTCCAGCCGCACCGGGACGAGCACCATCTTGACCTCGGCCCCTTCCGCGACCGTGCCGGCGGCGGCCAGCGAGAAGGCCTGGTCCAGCGCCGGCTCGACGACCCGGTGGAGCGCCCCGACCAGTACCTTGACGCCGGTGACCCGGCGCCCGGCGGCGCGGCGCTCGACCGCGTCGACGATCCCCTGGCACAACCCCAGCTCGTGCATGACTCCTCCGCTTGGCGACGCCTTGGCGCCGCCGGTCAGCCCTCCGGTCAGCCCTGCGGTCCCTGCCGCCGCGCGACCACCCTGATCCTGACCTTCGTCTCCGGATGGACCCGGAGCATCATCAGCCTGGGCGGTTGCAGCCCGAAATCCCGCACGTCGAAGACCTCCTCGCCCTCCAGCACCAGCGTCTGGTCGTCCGGCGTCTCGACGCTGACGTCGCCGGCGACGGTCCTGGTCACCCCGTGGAAGGTCACGTCGCCGGTGACCCGGTAGGTCCCCGGCCGGGACGACTCGGTGACCTCACGCGACTCGCCGACGATCCGCGGGAACCTGCGGGCTTCGATCCGCCGCTGGGTCTCCGTGTCGTACAGCGGGTTGCCCGAGGTGAGCCGCTCGACCGGCAGCTCGAGCCGCATCCGCGGCGTCACCGACAGGTCCAGCGCGCCGCCGGCGACCTCGGCCTGGATCGAGCCCTCGAGCCCGCTCGCCTTGCCGTGCAGGGGGTGCAGGCTCGTGGTGGCGTCGAACCATGCCTCGGAGCTCTGGGGGTCGATCCGGAACTCCGCCACTCACATCTCCCTGATCCTGATGTAGCGGACGATGTCAGGGAGCGACTGGACCACGAGCGCTGCCAGCCCAACCAGGAACGCCCCGATCAGCAGGCGACGAAGCATGCTCACCCCTCCTCTCGCTGCTCGACTCCCGCGGTCAGCTTGTCCACCAGCTCACGCACCACCGCCACCGCCTGGTCGACCGAGCCGGCGACCAGCTCGCTGAGGCCGATGCGCTCCTCCACCTCGGCCGGCTCGCAGCCGACGATCAGCACCTCGACCTCGCCCCCGCCGAGCGTTCGCAGCATCGACAGCACCGCGTCGGGCTCCATGCCGTGCGCGTCCAGCAGGCCGTGGTCGCCCTCGCCACCCCGCGCCAAGTCGGGCTCGATCACGTAGACGGTCCCGGGCTCGCCGCCGCGCGGTACCGCGTCGACCAGGATGGCCGTGTAATAGCCGTCCAGCAGCTCGTAGGCGAGGTGGACCCCGCGGATGCCGAAGTCGGCCACCCGCACGCCCTCGGGCATCGGCTCGCCGGCCAGGCGCCTGGCGACCTCGACCCCGAAGCCGTCGTCGCCGAGGAAGACGTTCCCGACGCCGGCGACCAGCACCCGATGGGCTCCGGTGGTCACAGCGGCTCCACCTCGTCGGGCGAGAAGTAGTGATACCGGCCGTGCCAGCGCTGGAGGTCGGCGGCGGGGTCGTCCTCGAGCGTGACCGCGAGGTGGTGCTCACCGTCGACGTCCTCCAGCACCGCCTCGACCATCGCGGTGCGGCCCTCGAGGAACAGGTCCTGCGCGTCGGCACGGCGCTGGCCGGGGCGCAATCGCACCCTGCTGCCCCTGGCGACCGCCACGCCCGCGATCCGCACGCTGTCGGTCTCGGGCGATACCGAGGCGTCCGCGCCGGGGTTCCACCACGGCACCTCGGGCGGCCCGGCGGCGTTGTCGATCCCAGGCACGACGCGCTGGCCGCCGCCCGCCTCGCGGAGGTAGCGGACCGCGCCGTGGAGCCGGTCGAGCAGCTCGGGCGGCATCGCGTCGACGTGGTCGATGATCGCGGCGGCGCGGTCGTCGGTCGAGCGGGCCTCGCGCTTCTCCTCGTCGGTGAGCGCCATGGTCCGCAGCGTGAGGATCTCGTCGATCTCGGTGCCGTCGAACAGGTCCCGCGGGCTCTCCGGCGCGATCGCCGGGTAGTCGTAGAGGATGATCGGCGAGGACAGCAGCATGTCCCGCCGCCCCTGCTCGCCGACCAGCACCGGCCAGGTGTGGAGGTTCTCGCAGGTCATCACCGCGGCGCTGGCCCACTCCGGCGGGTCGAGCAGCGAGATGAACGCGCCGTGCTCGACCGCGATCAGCAGATGGTGGGCGACCAGCGAGCGGTGCAGCGCCTCGTCGCGCTTGGCCTCCGGGCCGTGCCACGGGCTCATGTTCTCGACCCGGAAGCGCAGCTTGACCACGCCGTAGGGCCCGTCGAACCGCTCGGCGGTGCAGCGCAGCACCCCGGAGAGCGGCCAGCTGGTCCGCTCCGGTTCGCCCGAGGTAGCGCCGGGCAGCTCGAACGGGAAGGCCAGCTCGCCGTCGGACAGGTCGTCGACCGCCATGGTCGCCTCGACCTCGCGCTCGACCCCCTCGTCCCAGGAGCCGTCGGCGGTCCCGCGCGCCTCCAGCTGGAGGAACCGGAGCACGACCTTGACCCGCGCGCCGCGTCTCGGCTCGAGCAGGCACTCGGTCTGGCTCCAGGACGGCTCGGAGCCGTCGACCTCGGCCCACGCCTTCGGCACCAGCACGCCGAACTGCCAGCGGGCCTGGTTCTTCCGCGACGACGCCCGGTAGGGG
>JBEDUQ010000012.1:0-7039 GCA_040414855.1 Actinomycetota bacterium | reverse complement strand
GCGCCATGGTTTGAGCTGGCCCTAGCTCGGCTGCGCTGCGTCGCCTACGCCACCTACGCCACCTGACCCTGCACTGCCGCACAAGCTCCCAGGCTTGGACTTCTCCGACCGGGCCAGCGCCAGCCTGCCCGTGTCGCACCCGACCCGCCGCCCACGCCCCCTGAATCGCCGCAAACCGGCCGGTCTGGCCTCTGGGTCATGCTTCCAATACACCCACAACCCTGCTCAACCAGCCCCGCAAGCACTCCAGCACGCCAGGAATTCGGGCCTCGGTGGATCCAGGTTAAAAGGACACTCCGGAAGGGTGGCGCGTCATGTCCGCTCGATTTGCGTCTGTGATTGGTGGGCCGATGATCTAACTGGCGCTAGCCAGCGGTGCTGCTGCAGGCGCTTGCCGACATAACCATCGCGCCGGCACCCAGGACGATCAGTGCCAGACCGATGAGATTGGCAATGCCGAGGTTGACCTCCATCGTGTGCTCCGTTCTTCCGGTGATCTGTGGTGTCAGATCTCGTAACGCAGTCGGATGCGGTCACCGCGGAATACGGCCCTCACAAGCTCCACCGGTCGCCCCTGGCCAGAGCGCAGGACGATGTTCAGCAGCAGCATCGGGGCTCCCGGAGGGATACCTAGAACAGTCGCTTCGTACTCGGTTGCGGAGGTGGACTGCAGAGTCTCCTGGGCGTTGGCGACCTTGATGCCGTACTGCGCCTCCAGCACGTCATACAACGACCGCTCCCCGAGATCTTCGCGGCGCAAGTCGGGCGCGAGGTCGACGGCCAGGTAGCTCTTGTGGAGCGCGACCGGAACGTCGTTGACCATCCGGAGGCGCTCGATCAGGTAGACCAGCTGGTCCGCTCCGATCTCGAGCGCTCCGCTCACCGACGGGGAGGGCACGACACGCTCGAAATGCAGCAGACGGCTCGCTGGGGACGCGCCACTCTCGAGCGCCTGGGCCGAGAATCCGCGCAATGACAGTGCCTCGAAGGTTGCCTTGGGCTCGGCGACAAACGTTCCACGCCGCGGTTCCTTGCGAAGCAGCCCATCCCTCTCGAGCCGTTCCAGCGCTCGACGGGTCGTGGTGCGACTGAGCGCGAACGTCGCGCTGAGCTCCCGCTCGGAAGGGATCAGGGTCCCCGGCAGCCACTCCCCGGTGTCAATCCGCTCGCGGATGATCTCCTCCAGACGGGAGTAGAGCGGACCCCGGCCCTGTTGGTAGCTACTGAGTGGTGAGCTGCGGCTGGAAACGCCAGAGGCCACCCAGACCCCCGACCGCTACGAGATCGAGATCGCCTCAGGTGCCGCGCACTTGGAGATCACCGTCGAGTAGGGAGGCTGACCGAAGCGACGCGGCAGACCGACCCGCGAGGCCACGCCCGCCGAGCTGTGCGAGCGCAGCCTCGAGCGGACCACCCACCGCAACGGCTACGCCGCTCGGGCCGCCGACCACTGCGCCAGCGCGATCGGCCTGGCCCGTCAGGCGAGACGGCCCGGCGGTGAGGCGGCGGAGCTGGTCAACCTTGGCGCTCTCGACTACGACGGACCGGCTCGACACCGCCAACGCGCACAACCACGCGGGCGAGGCCGCCGCCCTGGTCGGCATCTCGGCCGCCGGACCGCATGCCGGCCGGTCGGTCGAGAACGCGCGTCAGGCCGTGGCCGTGCAGCGCCAGATCGGCCACCATCTCGACCTCGCCCGCGCCCTGGCACTGCTCGACGAGGCCCGCGCGGCGGCGGAGCGCGAGCGGAAGGCGACGACCTCGCCGGTTGAGCGCGCTGGCCAGAACGAGCATGATCATGCACAGATCGTGCACGTTCCGGATCGAGCTCGGGCGCCCCGCGCGCGAGCATGCCCTGGCCATCGAACCGCGAGACGAAGGACCTGACCGAGGATGACGAAGATCGCCTTCATCGGCGCGGGCAGCGTCGAGTTCACCAGAAACGTGCTCAGTGACCTCCTGACCTCGCCCGAGCTCGGTCCGCTGGCGATCTCGCTGCACGACATCGACGCCGAGCGCCTGGCCACCGCCGTTAGGATGGCCCGCTTCATCGGCGCCACCACCGGCGCGGACGTCCGGATCGAGGCCTACCTCGAGCGGCGGCCGGCCCTGGATGGCGCCGACTACGTGGTCAACGCCATCCAGGTTGGCGGCTACCGCGCCACCCGGCTGGACTTCGACGTCCCCGCCAGCTACGGGCTGCGCCAGACGATCGCCGACACCATCGGGATTGGCGGCATCTTCCGGGGGCTTCGCACCATCCCGGCGGTGGTCGCGATCGCCGACGACATGGCGGAGATCTGCCCGGACGCGCTGCTGCTCAACTACAGCAACCCGATGGCGATGGTGCCTTGGGGCGTCCAGCGAGGCTCCCGGTTCCAGCGGGTGGTGGGGCTGTGCGAATCCGTTCGGGACACCCAGGGGTTCCTCGCCCGGATGGTCGGAGTGCCGGCCGAAGAAATCTCCTTCGTCACCGCCGGCCTCAACCACCAGGCGTTCGTGGTCACCTTCAGCCACCGGGGGCGTGATCTGTACCCGCTGCTCGACGAGGCGATCGACCGGGACCCCGAGCTTGCCCGGCGCGTGCGCGTCGAGCTGTACCGGCGCTTCGGCTACTTCCCGACCGAGTCGAGCGAGCACTCGGCCGAGTACGTGCCGTGGTTCATGCGCCACGACGATCTGGTCGAGCGGTTCCGGATCACCGTCGGCGAGTACCTTCGCCGCAGCGAGGACAACCTCGACGAGCACGCGGACATGAAGCGGCGGCTCGACAGCGGCGCGGGGTTCGAGATCGAGCCGACCCAGGAGCTCGCCTGGGAGGTCATCCACTCGATCGAGACGGGGACCAGGCGGGTGGTCGCCTGCAATCTCCGCAACAGCGGCCTGATCGAGAACCTCCCGGATGGCTGTTGCGTGGAGGTGCCGTGCCTGGTCGACCGGGCCGGCGTCCAACCGCTCCACGTCGGCGCGCTGCCGCCACAGATCGCCGCCCTCAACCGGACCTTCCTCAACGTCGCGGAGCTGACCGTCCTGGCGGCGCTGGAGCAGCGCCGCGACTACGTCTACCAGGCGGCGATGCTCGACCCGAACACCGGGGCGACGCTCCCGCCGGACCGGATCGTGGCGATGTGCGACGACCTGATCGAGGCCCACGGCGACGTCATCCCAGAAGGTATCCGGAAGCGCTGACCGGGCGCCCGGACGGCTGCACCTGGCTGCACGTGGCTGCACGTGTTGGACCGTTCTGGGCTCAACTCGTGCAGATTCGGCCGGCGGCGGGGTCTCAGCTGTCCGTATACTCGTCGGCGTGAGCGTGCACCGAGCCGATCGCCTGACCGTCATGCTCGAGATTCTGGCGGCCAAAGGCACCATGGACGTCGCCGCGACCGCCCGCGAGCTGGGCGTCTCCACCACCACGGTTCGACGTGACCTGCGGCTGCTCGAAGAGCAGCGCCTGCTGAACCGCACGCATGGCGGCGCGGTCGCCCACGGCGTCCTCTACGAGCTGCCACTGCGCTACCGCAGCGGCCGTCATCAGGAGGTGAAGCGGCGGATCGGCGCCGCGGCCGCCAAGCGGGTGGGCGACCGCGAGGTGGTAGGTCTCACCGGCGGGACCACCACAACGGAGGTCGCCAGGGCACTGGTGGACCGGCGCCAGCTCACGGTGGTCACCAACGCCCTCAACATCGGCGCCGAGCTGGCGGTGCGCCCGAATCTCAAGCTGGTCATGACCGGTGGCGTTGCCCGCAGCGAGTCCTACGAGCTGGTCGGCCCGCTCGCCGACGCCTCGCTCGAAGGGCTCCACCTCGACGTCGCGTTCGTCGGCGTCGACGGCATCACTCCCGAGGGGGGCCTGACCACCCACCACGAGGTCGAGGCGCACACCAACCGGATGCTGATCGACCGGGCCGGCCGCGTGGTCGTGGTGGCCGACAGCTCGAAGCTCGGACGCATCGCCTTCGCCTGGATCTGCGGGCTGGACAAGGTGGACGAGCTGATCACCGACGAGGCGGCCGACCCCGAGGCCGCCGCCACGATCGAGCGTGCCGGGGTCGAGGTCACCAGGGTCTGAGCGTCTCGGCCGCGCCGGCGCCGAGCGTCCGCAGGGCCTCCTCCAGGGTGGGCTGGCCCGCGACCCCGCCCGACGCACGGGTCGACAGCGCACCGCAGGCGCAGCCGAGCTCCAGCGCCCGTTCCAGCGGCCACCCCGACAGGCGGCCGAACAGGAATCCGGCGTCGAAGCTGTCGCCGGCGCCGGTCGTGTCGGTCACCGCGCCGGCGGCCGCCGCCGGCATGGAGACGTGCACAGGCTTCCCGTCCGTGACCGCGGCCACCGCGCCCGCCGCGCCGAGCTTCACCGCCACCGTCGGCCCCGACGCGGCGAGCGAAGCGGCCGCGGCCTCCGGAGTGGCGTCCGGTGACTCCGCTACGGTGGCCGCGGCGATCCGCACGGCCTCCTCGGCGTTGGGAAGCAGGCAGTCGGTCCATGGCAAGAGCGCGTGGAGACCGGTGTCCCAGGCATCCGCGGGATCCCAGTTCGGGTCGACTGAGGTGCCGCGGCCCCGCTCGCGGGCCTCCCTGAACAGGCCCTCAAGGCCGGGCCGCAGCCCGGTCTGGAGGTAGTAGGAGCTGACGTGCAGGTGCCGGGCGGCCTCACGCCGGTCGCGGTCGACGTCCTCGACCCGCAGCGCGGCGATCGTGCCGACCGCGGTGAGGATCGCGCGGTCGCCGGGCTCGGAGAGCACCACGGTCAGGCCGGTCGGCCGGGCCTTGTCGACCACGCAGCCGTCGACGTCGACGCCGCGCCCAGTGAGCTGGTCGAGCAGCCAGTGGCCGAGGAGATCGTCGCCGACCACCGCCGCGAGGGCGGTGCGGAGCCCGAGCCTGGCCGCGGCGCAGGCCATGATCGCGCCGGAGCCGCCGATAGTGAGCCGCGCCTCGTCGATGAGCTGCTCGGCCTGGCCGAACCGCGGGCGCATGTCGGCGCCGAGGAGCACGAGGTCCGGGTTGCAGTCACCGAGCACGAGCAGGTCGAGGTCGCCGGTCACCGCTGCCCGCCGGTCATTTCAGCCCGGACAGCACGACCGACTGGACGAACCACCGCTGGCACAGGAAGAACAGGGCGAGGACCGGGACCTGTGTCATCACCGTGCCCGCCATCAGCAGCGTCCACTGGGTGCTGTGGGCTCCCTGGAAGCTCGAGAGGCCGAGCTGGAGGGTCATGTGCGAGTCCGTGCTGATCACGATCAGCGGCCACAGGAAGTCGTTCCAGCTCCAGAGGAAGGTGATCACCGCAACGGTCGCGAGCACCGGGGTCGACAGTGGCGCGACGATCCTGGTCAGCACCTTCAGACGGGAGGCGCCGTCGATTCGCGCGGCGTCCTCGAGGTCGACCGGCAGCGTGCGGAAGAACTGCCGGAACAGGAAGATGCTGAACGGCGTGACCAGGTTCGGCAGCGCCAAGGCGGGCAGCGTGTCCACCAGCCCGAGCAGCCTGACGATGATGAACGTCGGGATGATCAACAGCTGCTGCGGGACCATCAGGGTGGCGAGCAGGACGATGAACAGCGCTCCCCGCCCGAGGAAGCGGATGCGGGCGAAGGCGTAGCCGGCGAGCGCCCCCACAGTCAGGTTGCCGAGCACGGCGGCCGCGGCGACCACCGTGGAGTTGACGAACCAGTCGCCGAACGGCGCAGCCCGCCAAGCGTCGGGATAGTTCTGCCAATGGAAGGTGTGAGGGACCAGCACGGGCGGGAACTGGAGGGCGTCGTCGGGACGCTGGATCGAAGTGATGACCACCCAGACCAGCGGCAAGAGCATGACCGCGGCGGTGGGCAACAGGACCAGGTGCCATGGGGAGAAGGGCAGGCGCCGGCGGCGACGGGCTCCGGGGTAGGTGGGTCGCCGGCCGCCTGCGGGTTCCGCCCGCCGGCGATCCGCGGGCGCCTGCTGGACCAGCGGTCCGCTCATGACGACCCGTAATGGACGCGGCGAGAGCCGATCCAGAGCTGGATGCCGGTGAGCGCCAGGATCGCGACGAACAGGGTGTAGGCGATGGCGGCGGCGTAGCCGCCGTTGAAGATGCGGAACGCCTGGTCGAAGAGGTAGTAGACGATCACCGTGGTGGCATGCAGCGGCCCGCCGCGGGTGGCGACGTAGACCTCGTCGAACAGCTGGAGCGCGTTGATGGTGGACCAGACGACCAGGAAGAGGGTTGCCGGGGCCAGCAGGGGCACGACGATGCGGCGAAGGATGGTGAGCCGGCCGGCGCCGTCGATCGCGGCCGCCTCCAGCAGCTCCCTTGGAACCGCCTGGAGCGCGGCGAGGTAGATGATCACGTCGAAGCCGAGCCAGCTCCAGACCGTCATCGCCACGATGCAGTAGAGCGCCTGGTTCGGGTCCTGTAGGAACTTCTGCTGCGGCAGCCCGAGTCCGTGGAGGATCCAGTTCACGAGCCCGAACGTGGGGTCGAGCAGCCAGAGGAACACGATGCCGGTGGCCACCGTCGAGGTGACCACCGGAATGAAGACCGCGAGCCGGTAGAAGCGGATGCCACGGATGCGGCGATTCAGGGCCACCGCGATGGCCATCGCCCCGGCCACGCTGATCGGCACGAACAGCGCCGTGTAGATCACCGTGTGCTTGACGGACGTGCGGAACGCCGGGTCCTTGGCCAGCGCCTTGTAGTTCGCGAAGCCGACGCCGTGCGGCGGCGAGGTCAGGTCATTCGCCTGGAAGGAGATGACGCCCGACCAGACGATCGGCGCGATCCCGAACAGCCCGATCAGAAGGACCGCGGGCGCGACGAACGCCCATCCGGCCAGATGCTCCGAGCCGAGCGCTCGTTTTGCCCAGGCCACCCTTCTAGCCCGGCACCGCGAGGATGCTGTCCACCTGCTGGGCGGCGTCGCTGAGCGCCTTCTGGGGCTGTTCCTTGCCGAGCAGGACGCCCACCACGGCCTGGCCCATCGCTTCGGAGATCTTCGGATAGACCGGGGTCACGGGACGCACCTGAGTGGCATTTTTCAGATTGTCCTCC
>JBEDUQ010000011.1:0-2409 GCA_040414855.1 Actinomycetota bacterium | reverse complement strand
GGGTGCTGCTCTGGATGCTGTGCGGTGGCGAGTACACCGGCGGTGCCGTTATTCTCGGCCGACGATGACCACATGCGTATGGTTCGCCCCAGGGCGCGCCAACCTGATGGGCGAGCACACCGATTACAACGAGGGATACGTGCTCCCGTTCGCCCTTTCCCTCGGCGTGACGGCGACCGCTGTCGCCAGGCCCGGGCGGCTGCTCGTGCTGCGATCCAGGCAGGTGCCCGACCAGACGGTCACGGTGTCGCTCGACGCGCTCGCGCCCGGTGCGGTGACCGGCTGGGCCGCCTACCCGGCGGGCGTCGCGTGGGCGCTGCGCGAGGCAGGGGCGGACATCACGGGGGCCTCCGTCGATATCGACTCCGACCTGCCGGTGGGGGCTGGCGTCTCGTCCTCCGCCGCGCTCGAGTGCTCGGTGGCGCTGGCACTGTGCTCGCTGTCCGGTGTGCCGGTGGAACGCCGCTCGCTGGCGACGATCGCCAGGCGGGCGGAAAACGACTTCGTCGGCGCGCCAACCGGGATCATTGACCAGTACGCCGCGCTGCTGTGTCAGGCGGGTCACGCGATGCTGCTTGACTGCGCGACGCTTAACCTGACCCAGGTGCCGTTCCGCCCGTCCGCCGCCGGCGCGGTCGCGATGGTCATCGACACCCGCGTCCCCCACGCCCTGGTGTCCGGCGAATACGGCAAGAGGCGCGCCGAATGCGAGGCGGCCGCGCGCCTGCTCGGCGTGTCAGCCCTCGGCGAGATCACGGACCCGGCCATGGCCAGCCGGATAACGGATCCCGTGCTGCGCAGGCGAGCCAGGCACGTCATCTCCGACAGCGCCCGCGCCCGCGCGATCGCCTCCGCGCTGCTGAGCGACAGTCCCCAGGCCGATGCCTATCAGTTCACCGGTCAGCTGCTCATCGAGGCGCACACATCGCTGAGGGATGACTTCGAGGTTTCCTGGCCGGAGGCCGACGCCACGGTCGAGATCGCCATCGCGGCCGGGGCCCTTGGCGCCCGGATGATCGGCGGCGGGTTCGGCGGTTCTGTGCTCGCGCTGGTTCCCGCGGACCGCGCCGGCGCCGTCCGCGCCGCGCTGACCGAAGCGTTCACGCAGCGCTCGTGGACACCGCCGGAGTTCATCGACGCGGTTCCGTCGGCCGCGGCCCGCCAGCTCGCGTAGGCCACCCGCGCGGGCAATGGCGCGGGCGGCCGGGCGTGAGCCCGGCGGGCCGCCGGCGACGTTGACTTACAGGCTGGCGACGTCCGCCTGCTTGGCGCGGACGGCCTCCGCCGCCTCGCGCAGCGCGGCCACCTCGGCGGCCGACAGGTCGCGCTCCACCACGCGCCGAATGCCTGACGACCCGATTTCGGCCTCCACCCCCAGGTAGACGCCCTCGATACCGAACTCGCCGTCAACCCACGCGCAGACCGGCATGACCGCGCCCGCGTCCTCGGCCACGGCGCGCGCCATCCTGGCGGCCGCCGCCGATGGCGCGTAGTACGCCGAGCCGGTCTTGAGCAGCGCCACGATCTCGCCGCCGCCGTTCCTCGTGCGCTGCACCAGCGCCTCGATCTCCCCGGCCGGCAGCAGCTCGGCCAGCGGCTTGCCGTCCACGAAGCAGGCCGACGGCACCGGCACCATCGTGTCGCCGTGCGACCCCAGGGTCAGCGTCCGCACGGAACCCACGGGCACGCCGAGCTTTTCCGCGACGAAGTAGGAGAACCGGGCGGTGTCCAGCATGCCCGCCTGCCCCATCACCCGCGAGGACGGGAATCCGGATACCTTCGCGGCCAGCGCCGTCATCTCGTCAAGCGGGTTGGACACGACGATCAGCACCGCCTCTGGAGCGTGCTTGACGACGTTTTCCACCACGCCCCTGACGATCTTGGCGTTGACCTCGATCAGGTCCATCCGGCTCATGCCGGGCTTGCGGGCCAGGCCGGCGGTGATCACCACGATGTCCGAGCCGGCGATCGCCTCGTACCCTTCGCCGCTAGGGCCGGTCGTCTGACCGGTCACCTTGGTCTCGAACCCCTCAACGGGCCGCGACTGGTTCATGTCGAGCGCGAGCCCTTCCGGCTTGCCCTCGATGATGTCGGTGAGCACGACCTCCTCGAAGATGTCGTACTCGGCAAGCCGCTGCGCGGTGGTGGACCCGTAGAAGCCGGCCCCGATGACGGCTACCTTGCCCTTCCGTGACATTGGTGAGTCTCCCTACTTGGTGGTCATCGCGACTTGCAGGTTAGCGTCCAGCGCCCCGAGGAAGTCCTGGGTGTTCAGGTACGGCGTGTCCCGGCCGACGAGCAGCGCCAGGTCCTTGGTCATCTGGCCGCTCTCGATGGTCTTGATGCACACCTGCTCGAGGGTCTGCGCGAACGAGGTGAGCTCCGGCGTCCCGTCAAGCTTGCCGCGGT
>JBEDUQ010000010.1:0-6207 GCA_040414855.1 Actinomycetota bacterium | reverse complement strand
TGCTCGAGCGCGTGACCCTCGCCGACCTGGTCGCCGGCTCACTCCCCAAGCAGATCCACGAGCTCACCGACGACCCCGAGGCCTGGCTCTCCCACTGACTCCCCGGTCGTCTCCCCTCTGCGCTGCTGAGCCCGCCGGCACCGTCCCGTCGCCGTGGTTCGTCGGCTCGCCGGTCCCGTCCCGACCCTGCGGTTCCTTGGCCCGCCGGCACCGCCCTGACCCCCGGGCCGCCCCCCTTCCCCTTCCATTCCGGCTGTTGTCGGGGGTGCGGGAGAGAATCTGGACATGGCGACATGGGAACAGTTCTCGAGCGAGGCACCTGACCTCGCCAAAGCGGTACGCGCCCGGTTCGAGGCGACCAAGCACCACGTGATCGCGACCCTGCGACGGGACGGCTCGCCGCGGGTCAGCGGCACCGAGGTCGACTTCTTCGGACCGGAGCTCATCATTGGTTCGATGTGGCAGGCGGTGAAGGCCAAGGACCTCCAGCGGGACGGCCGCTTCGCGCTGCACTCCAACCCCGGCGACGGGTCGATGGAGGGTGGGGACGCGAAGATCTCTGGCCGGGCGACCGAGGTCACCGACCCCGGCGAGCTTCGCGGCTTCGTGGACGATCGGCACCCGCCGGAACCCTTCCATCTGTTCCGTCTCTCGATCGAAGAGGTGGTGCGGACTTCGATCAGTCCGGACCAGAAGTTCCTGATCATCGAGAGCTGGCGGCCGGGCGGCCCGGTCCGCAGCATCGACCGGTACTGACCCCGGAGCCGGGCGGCCCGGCTCCCGCCGGCTCGCCGCCCGATTGCGCCGGTCCGCGCCCGCCGCGTGCCCGTCCGCCGCGCGTCCGGCGGCGCCCGAACGGCGGCTGCCTGGACGGCCTCGGGTCAGGAGTGGCCGAGGACCGGGTGCGGCCGGTACGGCGCTTCCAGCCTTGCCACCTCGTCGTCGCTGAGGCGCACCTCGAGCGCGGCGATCGCGTCCTCGAGGTGCCCCGGCCTGGTCGTCCCAACGATCGGCGCGGCCACCCCGGGCCGGCTGAGCAGCCACGCCAGCGCGACCGGCGCCGGTGCCAGCCCGCGCTCGGCGCCGACCGCCCGCAGCGCGTCGACCACCTCGAAGTCCTCGTCGGTGTACATCTCGCCGGCGAGCGGGTCGTTGCCGGCCCTGACCGTGCGCGGGTCGCCGCCGCGCTCGCGATTGCCGGTGAGGAATCCTCTCGCCAGCGGGCTGTAGGGGATCACGCCGACGCCCTGGTCGAGGCAGAACGGGATCATCTCCCGCTCCTCCTCGCGATAGGCCAGGTTGTAGTGGTTCTGCATCGACACGAACCGGGTCCAGCCGGCCGCGTCGGCGGTCCACTGCGCCTTGGCGAGCTGCCACGCGAACATGCTCGACGCACCGATGTAGCGGGCCTTGCCGGCGCGGACCACGTCGTGCAGAGCGGCCATCGTCTCCTCGATCGGCGTCTCTTCGTCCCAGCGGTGGATCTGGTAAAGGTCGACGTGGTCCGTGCCCAGGCGCGCCAGCGACGCGTCGATGCTCGCCAGCACGTGCTTGCGCGACAGCCCGCGGTCGTTGGCCCCCGGGCCCATCGGGTAGTAGACCTTGGTCGCCAGCACGTAGTCGTCGCGACTCGGGAAGAGCTTGGCCAGCAGCCGGCCGGTGATCTCCTCGCTGATGCCGTCCGAGTACATGTCCGCCGTGTCGAAGAAGGTCACGCCCGACTCGACGGCCAGCCGCATGATCGGCTCGGCCGCGTCCTCGCCGAGGTACCACCTCCGCGTCCCGAGATCGCCGAAGCTCATCATTCCGAGCCCGATCCGCGACACCTTCAGGCCCGAAGCGCCCAATCGCGCTGTCTCCATATCGATTCATCTCCTTGTCGTTAGGGCGCTATGACCACGAGTCCCCTTGTGGGCAAGTCGCCGGGCCGGTCAGGCCGTCGCGGAGCCGCGCCGCGGGGTAGGGGGAGGAATTGGGTGGGTCGGCCTGGGCGGGGGAGTGGGCGCGCGGGCCCGGGGTCCGCGCGGGTTGGGTTCGGTATTGGGACCGCGGGGTGGAGCGGGGGACTGGTGGAGCGCGACCCCGGCCACGACCAGGGCGACGCCGAGAAGGTCCTGCGGGGTTGGGATCTGGCGCAGGACGATGGCGCCCATGATCGTGGCGAACATCGGCAGCAGCGCCAGCATCAGCGCGAAGGTCGCCCGTGGCATGCGGGCCATGGCGAGCTGGTCGGTGACGTAGGGGACGACCGAGGAGCACACGCCGACCCCGACCGCGGCCAGCAGCAGCTCGGGCCGGGTGAAGGCCGGCACCGCGCCCGCGAGCCCGACCGGGCTGACGACGACGGCCGCCACCAGCATGGACGCGCCGAGAAGGTCGACGCCGCGGAGCGCCGGCCGCCGGGCTCCAGAGCCGGCATGCGGGTTGGCGATCCGGTGGCCGAGGACCACGTAGACCACGAAGAGCGCGCAGTTGGCGAACGCGAATGCGAAGCCGAGCGGGCTTCCGGCCAGCCGGATGTCGGTGATGGTGGCAACGCCGACGACGGTGAGCGCGAGCGCGACGGCGTTCCGCCGGTTCATCGCGCCGACCGCCGCGAGCACGACGGTGCCGAGGAACTCGATGGCGCCGACGGTCGACAGCGGGAGCCGGTCGACCGCCAGATAGAACACCGAGTTCATCGCGGCCAGCACCGCGCCGAGCTGGACCAGCACGACGAGTTCGCGTCGGTGCATCGCTCCTACGAGGCGCCATGGGCGCCGCCAGACCGCGAACACCGCCGCGGCGGTGGCGATCCGCAGCCAGGCCGCGCCGAGCACGTCGATCCGCGCGAACAGCAGCACGGCAAGCGACGGCCCGAGGTAGTGGAAGACCGCACTGACCAGGAAGAACGACTGCGGCGGGAGGCGGTCGAGCCGCCTCGGCAACGACGTCGCCGCGGAGGACGATTGCATGAGCGTGGGCACCGGAGCATGATACGAAGGCGAAACCCCTAAAGAGAATGGCCAAGCCACGGAGTTGCATACAAGATGCCGTCAGAACGAAGAAATTCTGGTCGCCAGACCTTCGAACCGATCGACGACATCACGCGCCGGATCATCGAGGAGCTGTGCGGCGATGCGCGGCTCCGCACGGCGGAGCTCGCCCGCCGGGTGGGGCTCTCGCCCCCCGCGGTCAGCGAGCGGCTGCGCCGGCTCGAGGACAGTGGCGCGCTGACCTATCAGGCGCGCGTCGACCCGAGGGCGCTCGGCTACACCATCTGCGCGATCGTCAGGGTCAGCCCCAGCACCCGCGACCTCCAGATCATCCCGGAGATCGCTCGCAAGCTGCCCGAGGTCACCGAGTGCTACCGCATCACCGGCGACGACTGCTACTTCATGAAGGTCTGGCTGCGCACCATCGAGGACCTCGAGCCGATCCTCGACCACTTCACCCCGCATGGCCGGACCACGACGTCGATCATCAACTCAACCCCGGTCCCACCGCGACCGCTCCCGGTCTGGGACCACGAGTCGGACTGACGGCGACGCCGGGGGTCGGCTCAACCCTCGCCGAGGGCGGCGCTGAGCTCGTCGAGGGTCGGGGCGGTGGCCGGACCGGCGCGCTCGACCGACAGCGAGGCGGCGACGTTGGCGACGCGGGCGGCCCGGGGTGGGCGGTCGCCGTGGGAGAGGCTGGCGAGGAAGGCGGCGACGTGGGTGTCGCCGGCGCCGGTGGTGTCGACCACCGCACGGGCGGGGCGGCCGGGGATCTCGACTGGATCAAGGTCGCCGCCGGCGAGCCAACAACCGGCGGCGCCGGTCCGGACCACGACCAGGGCACCCACGCGCAGCCGGTCGCGCAGGGAGGCGGCGGCCTCGGCGGGACCCCGGCGAGCTGACAGCGCGGCCGCCTCGACTGCGGTGAGGCTCAGCAGATCAGTGCGGCGCAGGACCGCCTCCATCCGCTCGGCCGGGACGTCGGCGGCCAGGGGGCCGGGGTCGATGGCGAGCAGCAGCTCGTCGGGGAGCTGTGGGAGCCACTCCTCCAGCGACCGGCCGGAGACGGGATAGACCAGGTCGTAGCCGGAGACGTAGACGGCGTCGGCAGGGCCGAGCGCCAGCGCCCGCAGGTCGTCGGGCATGAGGCGGGCCTCGACGCCAGGCGAGGTCGCGAAGGTCCGCTCGCCGTCGGGCTCGACCAGCCCGACGACCACGCCGGTGTCGCCCCCCTCACCGCGAGACAGGAGGGTGGGGATTCCCGCGTCGTCGAGGGCGCGGCTGGCCTGGTCGCCGAAGGGGCCGGTGCCGGTGCGGCCGCCGTAGGCGGCGTCCATGCCGAGCCGCTGGGCCGCCAGCAGGAGGTTGAATCCGCCGCCGGCGCTGGTGAGCATCCGGCGCGCCAGCACGTCGCCGCCACGTTCGGGGAGCCCGTCGACGTACAGGAGCACGTCCACGACGACGCTGCCGACCATTACGAGCCTGCGCGGCCGCACCCTCACGTCTCCCATGCCGGCTGGACGCTATCAGAGCGCGCCGCCGCCGAGGTACCCGGACGAAGGCCGGCGGTTCGGGCTGTCCATCGTGGTCCTGGTGCGCCTGGTCGCGGTCGGGCGCCCGCCGGCATGAACCGAGCCGAGTCGCCCCGCTACTAGGTTCAACGAGAGGCCACCGCATCGCCTCTCGCCCTGGTCGGACCCCCCAACGCCTGGAGCCTTCGATTTCCCAACATCCGCCGATATCCCGTCGGGCCGCGCTCAGGCTCACCGCCTTGGGCAGTGCCGGTCTCGTGGCCGGTGCCTGTACCGACAGCCGCCATACCGCGACGGAGGATCGCGTCCACCCCACAACCCCGGAACGGCCGCCGCTGCCTGGTCGGCCAGCCAATGTGCGGGTCAGCCAAGACGAGTTCGTCGGCCATGCCGAGTCGTGCCTCGCGGTCAACCCTCGCGACGCGCGCAACCTCCTGGGTGCCTGCATCGCCTACGGCGATGAGGGCGAGACGCGCATCAGCGCCTACGCGTCCTTCGATGCTGGTGCGAGCTGGCACAGCCTCGGTGCCCTCGAGGACTCCGCGAACGGTCGCGACCCCACCGTCACCTTCGATGCCACCGGCCGCGGATACGTCTGTGCCAACACCGACGACCTGCACGTCTGGCGTACCGACGACAGTGGCCGCAGCTTCAGCGCACCGGTGCTGGCCACCCGGGGGCACAAGCTGGACCACCCCTGGCTGGCCGCCGATCCGTCGTCCGGACCGCCCTCCACGACCCACCTGTATGGCGCCTGGACCGGGCCGGACAACACCCAGCTCGAATTCGGTCGGTCCACCGACGCCGGCCGCAGCTTCGAAGCCCCGCGCGCGATCAGCACGGTGAGCGGACCGAGGGAGGCGAACTTCGCTTCCCCGATGATCGCGGCCGGGCCCGGCGGGACCGTCCACGCGATCTACGGCGTATGGCCACCGCTGCCGGAAGGGCTGCCTCGGCCGGAGTTCCCCGCCCCGATCAGGGTCATCTCGTCCCTCGACCGCGGTGCGACCTGGGCCCGGCCGGTCGGGCTGGGAACCGGGGCGATGGAGATCCGGGTCCGGCCGGACACCAACGGGCTGGGCCTGCCCACGGTCGTGGCCCACAGGCACCGGCACATCGCCGCCGCCGCGTTCGTGGTGCGCCAGCCGGACACCCCGTTCGCCGACATCGCGGTCTGTCTCTCCCGTGACCAGGGTCGGACCTGGACAGCGCCCCGGTTGGTGCCACGCGCCGGTGACGACACGTTCTATCTCCAACCACAGCTGGCGATCGACGAGGCCGGTCGGCTCTCCCTGTCGGCGTTCGCCTACCGGCGCGGACTTGTCGACGTGGTCGTGATGGTCGCCGAGCCCGGAACCGCCCGCTTTGGCCGGCCGGCGTCGGTGACCAGCCGGCCGTTCGATCCGGCACAGAGCACGCTGGGCGGCAAGCACGGCGCCTGGTGGATCGGGGACTACCAGGGGCTGGCGAGCGCCGCGGGCAGAATCCACCCATTCTGGAACGACCCCCGCTCCGGACGGATGGAGATCTTCACCGCATCGCTGTCCTCAACAGCGCGTCGTGCCGGGATCTCACGCCCGGAACGGCCGGTGAGGTAGCAGTTCCCTCCCAGTGGCTTGCGGTCGACATCGGCAGCGCGTACGGTCTAGTCTGTCTAGACAGTACAAGGCACTGAGAGGACCGGCGATGCACTGGCA
>JBEDUQ010000009.1:0-3279 GCA_040414855.1 Actinomycetota bacterium | reverse complement strand
CGAGCTCCAGACGAGCCGTCCCACCGGACCGGTCTGGCTGCTGCTGATCTCCGATGGAGCCAACACGGCTGGCCAGGACCCTCTGGAGCCCGCGCGTCTGGCAGGGCAGCGCCACATGCCCATCCTGGCGCTCGCGGTCGGCAAGCCGGACGGGATCATCGAGGTCAACGGGCAGCGGATCCCGGTCGCGCCCGACCCCGAGCAGCTCCGGACCATCGCGCGGGAAAGCGGCGGCAAGGCGCTGACCGCCCGGTCAGCGCCCGAGCTGGAGACCGCCCTTGCCGAGCTGCTTCTGTTCGCCGGTCTGGAGGGCGGGCAGCGGGACCTGACGCTGCTGTTCGCCGCCGCGACGCTCCTGCTGCTCGCCATCGCCATCGCGCTCCGGCCAGCCCCACGAGTATCCGAACCCGGCCCGGAGCCAAGCCCGGAGCCCCGCCGGAACGGCACCGCGCGGCGGTGGGCCTCCACGGTCGTGGTGCTGATCGTCGCGGGCACGGCCGTCATCACCTGGACACGGTGGCTCCCGACCGACCCCACGACGCCGGCCGGCAACGCCGTGCCCGCCGCCGCCGCGACCCCGCCTCAGGTCCCACCGGCCGCACCCGCGGCGGTGCCGGACTCAACTGAACCGCCGCCCGAGTTGATGGTCGACGCGGCCACCGAAGCCGACCGCACGATCGTCGAGCACGCGGCAGGGCTGCTTCGCGACCACCGGCTGCTCGCCTCCCAACGGACGGCCGAGATCCGGCGGAAGCACCTGGTCCAGATCAGCGGGCTCGAGGTCAACGCCTGCGACGTCTGCGACGCCCGGTCGCTGACGTCCTCGTCGACCGGCGACTACTGGGACGACGAGAACACCCCGTGCAGCGTGCAGCTCAACCTGCCGTTCATCAAGGCGCAGGCCAAGACCGCCAAGCTGCCGCTCAAGCACCTGGTGGCGATGGTGCTGCTCCACGAGCAGGAGGTCTGCATGCGGACCCTCGGCAGCCGCCTGCTGCTGTTCGACGCCGAACGGCGGCTCGCCGCCCAGCTCGACGAGCCCGTCCTGCTCGACGTGGTCTTCGCGCAGATCGACGCCCGCCGGCGCGACTGGCCGGTGGTCGAGGAGGCGGTCGCGATCCTGCGCCGGCATGGCGAGCTGGCCCACCAGCGCGGCGACGGCCTCCGTCGCCATCACCGCAACCAGGTCGGCCCGCTCCAGATCACCGTGTGCCGCGGCTGCGGCGGCGACGACTGGATCGGCGAGGCCTCCATCGAGGATGAATTCGACGGCGCCGTGAGCTGCGACATCCGACTCGACCTCTCCGGGATCGAGCAGGGCGCGCGCGACTACGGTCTGCCAGCGGTCCTTCTGGCCGCCTCGACCCTGATCCACGAGCAGGAGCACTGCGTCCGGGACCCCGATGACCGGGAGCGTCCGGCCGTGGACGCGGAGCACCGGCTCGCGCTCGAGCTCGGCAACCGGCGCCTGCTGGCCTGGGTCCAGGACGGGTACAGCCAGCTCGACAGCCGCGGGTACTGGAAGTCGTAGCCTCGACCGGCACCACGGGGATGCCGGCCGTGGGGCAAACCCCGTGGATTCCCGGATGCTCGGTACCGGCCTCGACCTCTAGCCTGCCTCTCGAGTCTTCGCGAACTGGGGAGCACGCTGCCATGGAACAGCCGGACTGGAAGGGCCCGCTGGGGGAGTCCCTCGACCACGCGCTCGCGTACCTGGAGGGGCTGCCGGACCGCCCGGTCGCCAGCCGCGCGAGCCTTGCCGAGCTGCGCGAGACGCTCGGCGGGCCCCTGCCCGAGCGGCCCCTTGCGCCACGCGAGGTGATCGCCGAGCTGGCCGCGGCCATCGAGCCCGGCGTGCTCGCCTCGTCCAGCGGCCGCTTCTTCGGGTTCGTCGTCGGCGGCGCCACCCCGGCCGCGCTGGCCGCCGACTGGCTCACCTCGACCTGGGACCAGAACGCCGGGCTCTACGTCCTCGGCCCGGCCGCCGCCGTGGCCGAGCAGGTCGCCGGCGCCTGGCTCGCCGACCTGCTCGGCCTCCCAGAGGGCGTCTCGGTCGGGTTCGTGACCGGCGCGCAGATGGCCAACTGGAGCGGGCTGGCGATCGGCCTGCACGAGGTCCTGCGCCGCGCCGGCTGGGACCTCCGCTCGGCCGGGCTGTGGGGGGCGCCGCGGGTGCGGGTGCTCGCCGGCCACGGCCGCCACGGCACCATCGACCGGGCGCTGCGGTTCCTCGGCGCCGGCGGCGGCGCGATCGTGGCGGTGGAAACCGACGACCACGGCCGCATGCGACCGGACGCGCTGCGGGAAGCGCTCGACCGGTCCGGCGGCCCCGCGATCGTGTGCGCCCAGGTCGGCGACGTCAACAGCGGCGCCATCGACCCGGTCGGCGAGATCTGCCAGCTCGCCCACGGCCACGGCGCGTGGGTCCACGTCGATGGCGCCTTCGGGATGTGGGCGGCGGCGAGCCCGCGGCTGCGGCCGCTGGTCGCCGGGATCGAGCTGGCCGACTCGTGGGCGACCGACGCGCACAAGTGGCTCAACGTCCCCTACGACTCCGGCCTGGTCTTCTGCGCCCAACCGGAGGCGCACCGCGCGGTGATGGGCGCTCGCGCCGGCTATCTGGTGCTCGGCGGCGACGGCGAGCGCGACGCGCTCGACTACAACCCCGAGCACTCCCGCCGCGCCCGCGGCTTCGCGGTCTACGCGGCGCTGCGCGCGCTCGGCCGCCAGGGCGTCGCCGACCTGGTCGAGCGCTCTTGCGCGCTGGCGCGCCGCTTCGCCGAGCGCCTCGATGCCGCCGACGGCGTCGAGGTCCTGAACCAGGTGGTCCTCAACCAGGTCCTGGTGCGGTTCAGCACCGCCGACGGCGACCCGGACGCCGGCGACGCCCACACCCGACGGGTCATCGACCGGGTCCAGGACGACGGCACCTGCTGGATGAGCGGCACCACCTGGCGGGGCCGAGCGGCCATGCGCATCTCGGTGTCCAACTGGTCGACCGACCAGGCCGACGTCGACCTTTCGGTGGCGTCGATCCTCCGCCACGCCAGAGAATGAGCACGTGAACGACCAGACGAACGATCAGGCGAACGAGCAGCTCGTCGGCCGCGAAGCCGAGCAGGCACGGCTGCGCGCGTCGGCGGCGGCCGCGGCCGGCGGCCGGGGGTCGCTGGTCCTGATCGCCGGCGAGGCTGGCGTCGGCAAGACCGCCCTGGCCCGGCAGGCGCTGGCCCGCTCCGGCCTGGCGGTCCACGAGGGCTTCGCGGCGCAGGGCGGCAC
>JBEDUQ010000008.1:0-11845 GCA_040414855.1 Actinomycetota bacterium | reverse complement strand
GCGCCGCGCCTGGCCGCCGGCGGGCCGGTGGCGGTCGAGGCCGCCGGCCTCGGCCCGGTCGAGCTGGGCCCCGAGGAGGTCGGCGTGGTCGAGGAGCCGGTGACCGGCTGGCGGGTCGCCCGCGAGGGCGGCGCCAGCGTGGCGCTCGACCTGGAGGTCACTCCCGAGCTGCGGCTCGAGGGGCTCGCGCGCGACCTGGTCCGGGCGGTCCAGGACCTCCGCAAGGAGGCCGGCCTCAGGGTCTCCGACCGGATCGAGCTGGCGGTCGAGGCGTCGGGCGAGGTCGCCGGGGCGCTGGCCGCGCACCGCGACTACCTGATGGGCGAGACGCTCGCGGTCGAGTTGCGCGAGGGCGCCGCGGCCTCGGAGCGCGCGGAGGGCGGCACCGTCGCCACGGTCGACCTCGACGGCGAGCCGGTCCGGCTGTGGTTGCGCCCGATCCGCTAGACGCGGCCCGGCCGGCCCCGCCGCCGCGGCCGCCGCGGGCGGACGGGCTCGGGGAGCGGCTGCCGTCGAGGCGGCCGCTGCTCGGCTACCTGTGGGCGGCGCCCAACAGCCTGGTGGGGCTGGCGGGCGCCCTCACCACCGCGACCAGGCCGGTGCGCTGCCGCGGGGTGCTGCTGATCGAGGACAGCAGCCGCGGCCTCGGGCGCTTCCTGGCCTGGCGGGGGTTCACCGCGATCACGCTCGGCCACGTGATCGTGGCCAACCAGCCGCTGGACGACCACCTGCTCGCGCACGAGCTGGCCCACGTGGCGCAGCACGAGCGCTGGGGGCCGCTGTTCTACCCCGCCTACCTGCTGACCAGCCTGGCCGGCTACCGCCGCAACCCGTTCGAGCGGGCGGCGGAGCTGGCCGCCCGCCGGGTCATGGAGGCCGGCGGTCCGGGTGAGGACGAGGTCGGGGTCGCGTGAGCGTCGCCGGGGAGTCGGGCACGCCGCTGGTCCGCAAGCTGGGGATCAAGGCCGGCGCGGAGGTGGCGCTGCTGGGTGCGCCGGAAGGCTTCGAGGAGCTGCTCGCGCCGCTGCCCGACGGGGTGAGGGTGGCGCGGACGACGGACGGGCGGCTGGACGTGATCATCCTGTTCGCGACCGAGCTGTCGGACCTGCGGAGCCGCTTCGGCGCCGCCGAGGCCGCGCTCGACACCGACGGTGGGCTCTGGGTCGCCTGGCCCAAGCGGGCGTCGAAGGTTCCGACCGACCTGGACCTCCAGCGGATCCAGGAGGTCGCGTTCGAGTGGGGCCTGGTCGACAACAAGAGCTGTGCGATCGACGAGGTCTGGAGCGGGCTCCGCTTCGTGGTGCGCCTGGTCGACCGTCCGGAAAGACGGGCGTCGCGCGCCACCTGAAGCCCTTCTGGGCGGCACCGGCCCGGCCGCGTGCTGCGTGGGAGCCGCTCAGCGGGGACCGTCGGGGCGCCTGCGGCGCAGCGCGGTGACCAGCATGGCCGCCGCGGCGACGTCAGCGGCGACCGAAAGCCATGCCAGCGTGATGCCCTGGACAGTGAACAGCGACGCCGTCAACAGGCCGACGGCGACGAGCAACGCCAGCAGTGCGCCGACGACCACTGGTCAGCGGTCCACGGGCTGAGCCGCGATCGACGGGGTCAGTCGTCGTGGCGCAGGCGGTCCACCCGCTCGCGACCGTTGCCGAGCTGGTCGGTGGTCGGGTCGCGCAGCGCCGAGTAGGAGTTGTTGACCTGGCGGGCACCGGTGGAGAGGGCGGGCAGGTCCTCGGAGCCGGGCAGCGGGCGGGAGTTGCCGATGCCTGGGGGCTGCGGCGGGGCGACCGGTCCGGACGGAGCAGCGTCCTCGAGTGCCTTGAGCTGGCCCTCGACGAAGCCGCGCAGACGGGCGCGGTAGTCGCGCTCGAAGGCGCGCAGCGCCTCGATCGAGCTCTCCAGCTCCTGCCTGCGGCGGGCGACCTGCTCGGTGACCTGGGCGATCTGCATCCGCGACTGCTCCTCGGCGACGCGGGCGCGTGCCTCGGCGGACTGGATGCGCTCCTTGTAGCGGGTCTCTAATCCCTCGGTCAGCTCGCGGGCCCTGGCCTGGGCGGCCTCGGTGACCTCGCGGGCGCGCATCTGCGCGGTCTCGGTCAGCTCGCGGGCACGCATCTGGGCGGCCTCGGTGAGCTCGCGGGCACGCATCTGCGACTGCTCGGTCATGCCCTTGGACCGCGCCTCGCCCTCGGCCACCATCGACTTGGCCTTGGCCTTGGCCTCCTCGACCGTCTGGTCGGCCATCCGCTGGGCCATCACCAGCGCCCTGGCGATCGCCTCCTCGCCGCCGGCACCGCTCGGCTGGGGAGCCGGCTGGTGCTGGGGCTGGTGCTGCATCGGAGGCGGGGGCGGCGGTGGGGGTGCCTGCGGGGTCGGCATCATCGACGCTGTCGGACCGCCGAGCGAGTTCGCCGCCTGCTCACGCAGCCGCGCGATCTCGTCCTGCATCCGGGTGAACTCCTCGGTGATCTGGTCGAGGAAGGTGTCCACCTCGTGCATGGCGTACCCACGCATGGCCTTGGTGAACTCTTTATGTTGAATGTCCAACGGGGTCAATGGCGGCATTTGCGCTCCTTACTGCAAGTGGTCGGTCATTGTACCCGAGCACCACACGATCGTCGTCCTACTGGCTTGTCAACTCACCACCTGTCTCAACAGGACGATCAGCATGAATACCAGGATCGGTGACAGATCGAGGGCAACAGCACCGACGCGCAGAGGGGGAAGGAGTCGCCGGATGGGTCGAAGGACAGGTTCGGTCAAGTCATACAGGATCCCGTAGAGGATTGCCAAACCGGATAGGCCTCGACCCCCCGTCAACGAGAGCAACAAATCCAGGATGATTCGCCCAAGAAGGACGAGCCAGTAGACTGTCAGCAGAATCGAGATGATGACCAGCACGGTAGACATAGTGGATTACGCCTGATTGAAGAAGCCGCGTTCCTGGAGCCGGCGACGCTCCTCGGCCGAGACTTCGACATTTCTCGGGGTCAGCAGAAACACCTTCTCAGCAACGCGCTGGATCCGCCCGTCCAGCCCGAAGGTGAGCCCGGCGGCAAAGTCGATCAGCCGCTTCGCCACCTCGCTCTCCATCGCCTGCAGGTTCACGATCACCGGGATATCGGCCTTGAACTTCTCCGCGATCTCCTCGGCGTCATTGAAGCCCGACGGCTCGATGAGGTGCACCTGGCGGTTGGGGACCGTGGGGATCGGGCGGATCACCGCCTCCATCGGCTCGTCCAGGTGGCCATCCCTGCCGCGGCGCCCCTCGCCGTAGTCGTCGCGGACGCGCCGGACCGGCGCGGCAGCGGTCTGCCGACCCGACTCCGCCACGTCGACCAGCTCCTCCTCTTCGTCCGGCGGCTCGACCAATCCCAGCCAGACGAGACTCTTCTTGAACGTCCCGGCCACGCACCTCACCTACCTTCGTACGCTCGTCATCCTACGTCGTCCGCCGCGACAACGGCACCTAGGTCGACATGTGGTCCCGGTGCGCCCCCCGGCGGCGTCGACGCCGCACCTTCAATCCGCCTTGCGCCTAAGCAGAAGTCATCATTGCTCCCCCTGTTAATGCTTTTCTTGTCGCTCGAGGCCGGATTCAGCGACGAGCGGTCTTTGCTCATGCCGCACCGGCCCCCGTTCCGGTGGGTTTTTTCGTAGGCCTCGGTCCGAAAATGGCGGTGCCGACGCGGACCAGAGTCGCGCCCTCCTCCACCGCCACCTCGTAGTCGGCGGTCATGCCCATCGACAGCTCGTCGAGACCGCCGCCGAGCCGGCGCGCCAGCTCGGCCAGCCGGCGAAACAGCGGCCGCGTCCGCTCGGCGTCCTCGACGGGCGGCGGCATCAGCATCAGGCCGCGGACCCGCAGCCCCTCGACCTGCCGGCAGGCGGCGACGAACTCCTCGAGGTCGTCGGCTGGCACGCCGTGCGCGGCGGCGCGACGCTCCAGCTCGACCTGGACCAGGGCGCCGGCCTCGGTGCCGGCCTCGACCGCGCGCGACCCCAGCGCTCTGGCGCCCGCAAGCGAGTCGAGCGAGTGCACCAGGACGCCGAGCTCCACCAGCTGGCGGGCCTTGTTGCGCTGGAGCCGGCCGATGAAGTGCCAGCGGGCGCCCTCGACCTCGGCGGCCTTGGCGGCCAGCTCCTGGACGTAGTTCTCGCCGAGGTCGGGGACGCCGGCGGCCACGGCGGCGCGGGCGGCCTCGGGCGGCTGGAGCTTGGCGACCGCGACCAGGGTCACCTCGTCGGGGTCGCGGCCGGCGCGGGCGGCGGCGGCGGCGATCCGCTCCCGGACGGCGGCGACGCGGCCGGCGACGGCGCCCAGCTCGGTCGGGGCGGGGCGGTTCACCGGCGGCCTCCCGGCCGGGCTCCCGGCCCGCCGCCGGGGAACATGGCGATCACGCCGGCCTGGCGGCCGGTGACGCCGTCGCGGCGGTAGGAGAAGAAGCGCTCGGGCTGGTGGGCGGTGCACTCGCCGGCGGCGCGGACGGAGCCGACGCCGGCGGCCTCGAGCGCCTGGACCGCGGCGGCGGCGGTGTCGATCGCCAGGGCGCCCTCGCGGGTGGTGGCGGGCGCGCGCTGGTAGCGCTCGCCAACGGCGGCGGCGACCTCGGGCCCCACCTCGTAGCAGCAGGGGCCGATGGCGGGACCGACCATGGCGACCGTGCGGTCGAGACTGGCGCCGGCGTGGACCAGCGCCTCCACCCCCCGCTCCAGGACCCCGGCGGCGAGCCCGCGCCAGCCGGCGTGGAGCGCGGCGACCACCCGGGCCCTGGGGTCGGCGAGCAAGACCGGCACGCAGTCGGCGGTGAACACCGCCAGCAGCAGGCCCGGCTCGGTGCTGACCATGCCATCGGCCTCGGCGAGCGGCGGCCGCGCCTCGGGCGGTCCCTGGCCGAGCAGGTCGGCCCGGGCCTCGACCACGATCGGCGAGTGGACCTGGCGCAGCGTCGCCCACGGCAGCCCGGCGACCGACAGCACGGTGGCGAGCCTGCGCCGGTTGCCGAGCACGGTGCGCAGGTCGTCGCCGACGTGCAGTCCGAGGCTCAGCGACTCGTACGGCGCGGCCGAGCGGCCGCCGGCGCGGCCGGAGAAGGCCGCGAGGATCCCGGCGGCGAGCAGGTCCTCGGCCACCAGCACCGGCGGCCACGCCAGCCCGCCGCCCGCGGCGTTCCCACCCGGCGCCGCGCCGGCACCGGGCGCGGCGCCCCCGGCCGGCGCGGCGTGTGTCGCGCCGGGAGCGGGCGAGCCGGCGCCGGGCGGGGCGGGCCGCCAGACGAGTCCCTCGGTCACGCGGTCAGCGCTTGAGGAAGGACGGGATGTCCAGGTCGTCATCGCCGTGATAGGTCGGGCGCCTGGGCGGGCGCGAATCGACACCCTCGTCGTAGCGGTCGCCGCGATCGCTTCGCTCGGACCGGTCGCTCCGCTCGTCGTGGTCGCGATCGGCGCTCGGCCACGACTCCTCGACGCGCTCGCCGATGATCTCGGCAGTGTCCCCGGCCCCCTCCTGCTCGCTGCGGTCGAAGCCGGCGGCGATCACGGTGACCCGGACCTCGTCGCCGAGCGCGTCGTCGATCACCGCGCCGAAGATGATGTTGGCGTCGGGGTGGGCCGCGGAGGCGATCACCTCGGCGGCCTCGTTGACCTCGAACAGGCCGAGGTCCGAGCCGCCGGAGATGTTGAGCAGCACGCCGCGGGCGCCGTCGACCGAGGCTTCCAGCAGCGGCGAGGAGATCGCCTGCTTGGCGGCGACCACCGCGCGGTCGTCGCCGCGCGCCTGGCCGATGCCCATCAGCGCGGTGCCGGCCTCGCGCATGGTGGCGCGCACGTCGGCGAAGTCGAGGTTGATCAGGCCGGGGATGGTGATCAGGTCGGTGATCCCCTGCACGCCCTGGAGCAGCACCTGGTCGGCCAGCTTGAAGGCGTCAAGCATCGAGGTGGTCCGCTCGGCCACCTGGAGCAGGCGGTCGTTGGGGATGATGATCAGCGTGTCGACCTCGGCCTTGAGGGACTCGATGCCCTTGTCGGCCTGGGACGAGCGGCGCCGGCCCTCGAACGCGAACGGCCGCGTCACCACGCCGATGGTCAGGGCACCCTGGCTCTTGGCGATCCGGGCGACCACCGGCGCGCCGCCGGTGCCGGTGCCGCCGCCCTCACCGGCGGTGACGAACACCATGTCGGCGCCCTTGAGCACCTCTTCCAGCTCCTCGGCGTGGTCCTCCGCCGCCTGCCTGCCGACGTCCGGGTTCGACCCGGCGCCGAGCCCGCGAGTCAGCTCGCGGCCGACGTCGAGCTTGACGTCGGCGTCCGACGCCAGCAACGCCTGCGCGTCGGTGTTGACCGCGATGAACTCGACGCCTCTCAGGCCGGCCTCGATCATGCGGTTGACGGCGTTGACGCCACCGCCGCCGATCCCGACCACCTTGATCACGGCGAGATAGTTCTGGGGCGCCGCCATCATCCAAGCAACCTCCTTCGCCCGTTCTCGGACGCCGTCGTCTCACGGTCGACCGACGGCTTCACCGCCGGACCCGCGAATCCAACCCCCCCACGACCGCACGCAACCGTTCAGGGGCACCAGGAAAAGGGGGAAGTCGCCGAGGAACCCGGCCCAACAACACCGCCTGGCTCCGCTAGGAGGCACCAGGCGCGCCCGCACCGATAAACCCTCAGCCTCTACCTGAAGTTCAACATTATGTAAACCTCAAGCTTCGCGCGACTCTACCGGCGGCCCGGGGGTCGGTCAACTACCGTCGAACATTTCCTTGGCCGTTTTTCGACACCACCGTCGGTGTCGATGGGACCCGAACGTCGACCCGCACCACCTCCTTTCCTTCCTCGCGCAATCGCCGCTGGATCAGCAGCACCGCGGTGTCCTTTGCCGCCTGTTGCTCGGCGATGCCGTACAGCACCACCGCGCCGCCGCCAAGCCGGAATTGGAGCCCGTCGATCGAGCCGGCGGTCACGCCGGTGACCTGCTTTCGTAGTGCCGGGTCCATGCCGCCCAGCGCGGTCAGGGCGTTGGCGAGCGGGTTGCCGGCCGGCAGGCGCGTGCCCGGCCGCACCCCGCGCGGCAGCGGCACGTTGGCGACGAACGGCAGCCCAGGCTGGCGCGCCGAGAGCCGCTGGAGCACGACCCCGTCCGCCGCCACCAGCCAGTAGCTTCCCGACGACGACACGCTCGCGGTCGCCCGGCGCTCGGTGACGATGATCCGCAGGCTCGACGGGTAGGCGCGGCGCACCCGGACCGTGGCCACGCTCGGCAGGGCGCCGACCCGCACCGCAACCTGGTTCGGGTGGATCGACAGGTAGGCCTCGCCGGTGCGGAGCCCGGCGGCGGCGAGCACGGCCGCCCTGGTCTCGGCGCTGCCGCCCTCGACCCGCACCGCCGACAGCCCGAACAGCGGCGAGCGCGCCACCAGGTACAGCGCCACCGCGCCGACCACCACCAGCGCGCCGACCAGGACCTGCCGGCGACGGCGCCGGACCCGCGCGGCGATGATCGCCCTGCGCCGCTCCAGCAGGCGGCGGTCGGTGAGCAGCCGCCGCTGCCTGGGCGGGGCGCCGGCGCTGGAGTGGCCGGACGGGCTCACCCGGAGGCCTCCGGCTCGGTGAAGTCGCCGACGAGCTGGACCTCGGTGCGCAGCTCGACGCCGAGCTCGTCGCGGGCGCGCCGCATCGCGCGGCGGATCAATTCGAGGACGTCGGCCGAGCGCGCGCCGTCCGCGGCGACGATGAAATTCGCGTGGATCTCGCTGATGCGGGCGCCGCCGGCGCGCTCGCCTTTCATGCCGAGCCGCTCCACGACCTGGCCGGCCGCCAGCGGCAGCGGATTGGCGAAGACGCTGCCGCAATTCGGCTGGTTCACGGGCTGGTTGTCGCGCCGCCAGCGGCGCGCCTCGGCGATCTCCTCGCGGACCCGCTCTTCGGGCGCCGGCTCGCAGGAAAAGCACGCGGCGGTCACCACCGCGGTCCGCGGCAGCGCCGAGCGCCGGTAGGACAGGCCGAGCTCGTCGGGCTTGCGCCGCGCCGGCTCGGCGGCGGCGCCGGCGGCGAGGTCGACCACCTCGGCCCATACCAGCCGGTCCGCCAGCTCGCTGCCGTGGGCGCCGGCGTTCATCCGGACGCCGCCACCGACGCTGCCGGGGATGGCGACCGTGAAGGCGAGCCCGCCGAGGGCGGCGGCGGCGGTGCGGGCGGCGAGGCTCGGCAGGGGTGCGGCCCCGCCGGCCTCGACCTCGTTGCCGTCGATGGTGATCGAGCGCATCCGCTCACCGAGGTGGACCACCACGCCGGGCCAGCCGCCGTCGGCGACCAGGATGTTGGAGCCGCGGCCGAGCACCAGCAGCGGGAGCTTGGTCGCGGCCAGCACCTCGCCGAGGGCGACCAGGTCCGCTGTCTCCTCGGCGCGCAGCAGGAGGCGCGCGGGGCCGCCGAGCCGGAAGGTGGTCATCGGCGCCAGCGGGACCCGCTCGCCGAGCCGTCCAGGGCAGCGCGCGGCCAGCTCGGCGGCGGCCGCCTCGACCGCGCCGTCGTCGACCGGGCCGACCGGCGGCGGCAGCGGGGGCCACGCGTCCGCGCGCGCCCCGGTCACCCCGATGCCTCCGGCGGCGTGCGCGGCGGAGTGCGTGGCGGCGAGCCGGCGGCTCGGCCACCCTCGTCGGCCGGGTCGCCCCGGCCGCCCTGGTCGCCCCGGCGGCCCTGGTCGCCCTCGCCCTCGCGGTCGACGGCGGGCAGCAGTGGCGCCAGCTCATCGGCCAGGTTGGTGATGTCGCCGGCGCCGAGCGTCAGCACCAGGTCGCCGGGGCGCACCAGCGCGGCCACCTGCTTGGCCAGCTCGCCGCGGTCGGCGACGTAGACGCAGTCCAGATCGGGGCGCGCGGCGGTGGCGGCGCTGGCGACCTGCATGCCGTCGACCCCCGCCTCGGGGTCCTCCCCCGCCGCGTACACGTCGGTGACCACCGCCACGTCGGCGCCGGTCAGCGCCTCACCCAGCTCGGTCGCCAGCGCCTTGGTGCGGGTGTAGCGGTGCGGCTGGAAGACCGCGACCACCCGCGCCCAGGAGCCCAGCCGCGCGGCCAGCAGGGTGGCGGCGACCTTGGTGGGATGGTGGGCGTAGTCGTCGACCACGGTGACGCCGCCGCGCTGGGCGCGGAGCTCGAAGCGCCTGGCCATGCCGGTATAGCGGGCCAGCGCGGCCCGGCACGCTGACAGCTCGACGCCGAGCGCGCGGGTGGCGACGATCGCGGCCAGCGCGTTGCAGACGTTGTGGCGCCCCGGGATCACCAGCTCGACCTCGCCGAGCCGCTCGCCCTCGGCCTCCACCTGGAAGCGCGAGCCGGTCGCGCCGGTGTCCAGCTCGACCGCGCGCACCGTGGCGGTCGGGTCGAACCCGTAGCTGACCACCGGGCACGGCGCCTGTTCGGCCAGCGAGCTGGAGCCGAGGTCGTCGGCGCAGAGCACCGCGGTGCCGTTGGGCGGCAGCAGGGCGACGAAGGCGCGGAAGGCGGCGCGCACCGCCTCCAGGTCGGCGTAGTAGTCGAGGTGGTCGGCCTCGACGTTGGTCACCACCGCCACGGTCGGGTGGAACTCCAGGAAGGTCCCGTCGGACTCGTCGGCCTCGACCACGAAGTGCGGGCCGGCTCCGGCGCCGGCGTTGACGCCGCTGGCCATGAAGTCGCCGCCGATCGCGAACGACGGGTCCAGCCCGGCCTCCTCGAGGATCGCCACCACCATCCCGGTGGTGGTGGTCTTGCCGGCGGTGCCGGCGACCGCGACCGTGGCCTTGTCGGCCATCGCCCTGGCCAGCAGCTGGGCGCGGCCGAGCACGGGGATGCCGCGCGCCCTGGCCGCCACCAGCTCCGGGTTGCCGGCGCGAATGGCGCTGGATGTGGCCACCAGGTCCGGGCTGCCCATCCGGTCGTCGTCCCGCTGGCCGAGCCAGATCTCCGCCCCCAGCCCGCGCAAGGTCGCCAGCACCGGCGTCTCCTTGTGGTCCGAGCCGGTGACCTGGTACCCGCTCTCCAGCAGCAGGCGCGCCAGCGCGCTCATGCCCGTGCCGCCGATGCCGACCAGGTGGACCCTGCCCGGGCGCGTCCGGTCTCCAGGACTCACCGCGACCCCCTCTGCTCCCCGTCGGGGGGATCGGTCTCGGGGTCGGCGGCCGCCGGCCCCGGTGCTACGCCTTCTCCGTCCGGCGCCGCGCTCTCGGTCGCCGCGCTCTCCGGTGCCGCGCTCTCGGTGGCCGGCGGCTCCACGGTCCACTCCTTGGGCGGGTCCACGGTCGCCTGCCTCGGCGGCGGCTCCACCGTCGCCTCATCCCTCGGCGGTTGCTCGATGGTCGCCTGCTTCGGCGGTTGCCCGAGGTCGAGCGCGGCGCCGATCTGGTGGGCCCGCTCGATCGGCGGGTATGCCTCCAGGCGCCTGGAGCGGCGGTCGACCCGCTTGCTCACCTGCGGGCCGACGGTGGAGCGGACCGCCTCGAACCAGCCGGTGCCCTCGCGGTCGACCTCCGGCGAGGCGACCGCCCGGAAGCTCTCGCGCGGGCCGCGGCCGGCCGCCTCGAGCACCAGCGCGGCCAGCTCCCTGGCCGCCGCCGGGAACGCCTGCGCGGCCATCGCCAGCGACATCTTGGCGAGCCGCGCCGAGTCCTCGAGCAGCGGGCCCGCGACCTTGGCGAGCCGCTCGCCGGTGAGCTCGTCGTTGCGGATCACCACCGCGCCGCCGCCGGCCGCCACCGCACGGGCGTTGCCGGCCTGGTGGTCGGCGGTCGCGTGCGGCAGCGGCACCACAATCGCGGGCACGCCGGCGGCGGTCAGCTCGGCGATGGTCATCGCGCCGGCGCGGGTGAGCGCCAGGTCGCTGGCGGCGTAGGCGAGGTCCATGCGCTCCACGAACGGCTCGATGCGGACCTCGAGGCCGCGGTCGGCCGGTGCGGCGCCGGCCCACGCCTCGCGCACCTCGGGCTCGTCGCGCCGGCCGCAGGCGTGCAGGATCTGGATCCGCTCGGGACGGGGCCAGTGCGGGGTCGCCTCGATCACGGCCTGGTTGAGGCGGCGGGCGCCCTGGCTGCCGCCGAACACGAACAGGGTGGCTCGCTCGGGGTCGAGGCCGAGCTCCTTCTGGCCCAGCTCGCGCAGGCGGTTGCGGTCCAGCCGGGCCAGCTCCGGCCGCACCGGGTTGCCGACCACGACGGTCTTGGCCCCCTTGAAGGCCTCGGCCGCGTCGGCGACGCCGAGCGCGACCGCGTGCGCGAACCGCGCCGCCAGCCGGTTGGCGATCCCCGGGATCGCGTTCTGCTCGTGCAGCACCACCGGCACGCCGGCGATCCGCGCGGCCACCGCCACCGGCAGGGTCACGTAGCCGCCCATGCCGGCGACCACCTCGATGCGCTCCCTGCGCAGCAGCCGCAGCGCGGCGGCGGCGCCGGCCACCGCCGCGGCCGGCGACAGGATCGACTCGACCGCCAGCCGCCGCGACAGCGGCAGGATCGGCAGCAGCTCCAGCGGGAAGCCCGCGGCGGGGACGGCCTGGTTCTCGATGCCCCTGCTGGTGCCGGCGAAGCGGACCACGCTGCCGGGCTCCAGCTCCTTCAGGGTTCGTGCCAACGCGAGCCCGGGAAAGACGTGCCCGCCGGTGCCGGCGGCGGCGATCAGCACGCGCGGTCCCCGGTCGGCGGTGGTCTCGGGCTGGGGGATGCGATCGGCGGTCATCGGCTCCTCAATCCTCCATGGGGGCGCGGCGGCTCGGCGCGGCGGGCCGCGCGGCGCCGGCGCTCGGCCGGCCGGTGGGGATCGGCCAGCCGCCGCACCTCGGCCGCGGCGAAGGCGACCGGCGAGCTGAGCCG
>JBEDUQ010000007.1:0-17823 GCA_040414855.1 Actinomycetota bacterium | reverse complement strand
CCGCAGCAGCGGGGGCGGCTGCACGCTCGGCAGCGCGTCCAATCTCGAGTACACCAGCCGCGCCGCCAGCAGCGACAGCGCCATCCCGCCCACGCAGCCCAGCACCAGGGTCGCGCCCACCTCGGTGAACACCGACAGCCGGTGGGCCGCGCGCGACAGGCCCATGCGACGGACCAGGACGTAGGTCGCCTTGCGGGCGCGCTGGCGCGTCTCCAGGTACAGGAGCAGGCCGCCGACGGTGATCAGGCCGGTCAGCACGCCGAACGACTGGAGGAACCCGAAGGTCCAGGAGATCGCCAGGAAGCTGCTGACGTCGAGCACGTCCGACGCGCTGGAGCTGATGCCGGTCGCGATGCCGGCCCGCTGCATCGCGGCCTGCACGTCGGCGAGGTCGCCGCGCGCCCACAGCCGGTACTCCGCGCTCACCCGATAGGCGCTGAGCGCCCGCCGGTCCATGACCAGCAGCGGGTTGGCGCGAACGCCGGGAAAGGTCCTGACCCGGTCGACCACGTGGTAGCGGATCCCGACCGTCCGGCTCTGGCCCGGCAGGAACAGCGAGATGGTCCCGTCGGTCGGCACCCCGCGCTCCTGCGCCAGCACCGGCACCGCGCCGCCCGCCCCCGCCGGGCCGAGCGAGGCCAGCATCGAGCCCAGCGGCCGCGACGCGAAGCTCCGGTCCCAGAAAACCGCGCCCTCGAAGCTGGACCGGTCGATCGCCAGTAGGTCCACCCGGTTGCCGCCGACCTGGCCGTCGTCCAGCCGCGCCACCGTGGTGCCGCGCACCCCCGGAGGCGCGGGCACGTCGTCCAGCAGCAGCATCGACACGTCGCTGCCGAGGAACACGCGCGCCTTGGCGTCCAGGGTCGAGCGGACCGACTGGGTCAGCGTGGCCGCGTAGACCAGCACGCCGATCGACACCGCCGCGGCCGCCAGCAGCAGCAGGGCGAGGCGCGATGAGCTCGCCAGGCGCCTCGCGGCCAGGTAGACCGCGTGGGGCCAGCGGCCGCCGGCCGTGCGCAGCCGCCGGGTCACCGGGCCCAGCGCCCTCACCGCCACCCCAACCGAGCCGGTCAGGAACAGCAGCGGGAAGGCCAGCAGGAGCAGGTCGATGCGCGGAACCGAGGTGCCGGTCGCGATCGGCGGGCGGTGGCTCTGGAGCCGCTGGAACGCCAGCGCCGCCAGCGCGAGCACGGCCAGCTCGAACGGGACCCGGCCGAGCCGACCGGAGCGGACGCCCAGGCCGCGCTCGGTCTGGGCGCGCACCCGCAGCGCCGCGACCACCGCCCGCAGCACCACGCCGCCGGCCAGCGCCACCGCCGCCCGCGCCAGGCCGGCGCGCGGCGCCGCCGGGTCGAGCAGGTCGCTCGGCCCGAAGGTCCGCACCAGCGCCACCGCCAGGGCCCAGCCGGCGAGCACCCCGACCACGGCCGGAAGCAGCATCTCCAGCGCCGCCTTGAGGGCGATCGCTGCGGGACCGACGCCCTTGGCGGCGAGCAGCGCCACCTCGCGGCGCCGCCGGTCGACCCAATAGCTGCCCGCGGCGGCGACCAGCAGCAGCGCGACCGCGATCCCGGCGGTGGCGACCGGCCCGATCGCCCCGCGGACCGCGCCGACGATCCCGCGGGAGCGCTGGGCGATGAACGGCAACTCGGTGTTGACGAACGCGACCCCGGGGCTGTTGGCGCCGATGAAGCTGTTGCCGCCGGTGAGCAGGAACAGCCTCGGTCCGGCGCCGAGGCCGGCGCGGAAGCCGTCCAGCGCCGCGACCGTCGCGCGCGCCCGCGGCAGTGTCAGGCCGCCAGCCAGCGGCAGCTCCCAGGTGAAGTTGACCCGGTCCTGGCGGAGCTGCCGGTCGAGCGCGGCGAGCGTGTCGCGGTCGGCGAGGATCAGCGGAGGCGGGATGTCCTCGCCGAAGCCCGGCTGGTAGATGAGCGGCGCCTGGGAGCACCAGAATGGCGTCCGCGGCAGGCGGTTGAGGTCCCGGTAGATCCCCGCGACGCGCGCGCTGACCCTGCGGTCGTTGAGCACCAGGTCGACCCGGCCACCGGCCCGCACCCCCGTGAACCCCGCCGCCTCGCTCGGCAGCCACACCCCGCTGCCGCCCGCGACCTGGAGCTTCTCGAGGTGGTCGAGGAAGCCCTGCCGGTACATCAGCCGGCCGTTGGCGAACCTGCTCTGGTTGGTCGGGCTGCGCAGGATCACGGGCGGTCCCGACATCGTCAGCGACGGCGCCGCGAGGTTCGGCACGCCGGCGCCGAGCCGGCGGACCTCGGCGTCGCGCCGGGCGAGCAGGGTGAGCCCGTCGAGCCCCTTGGTCCCCGGCGCGTCGTCGTCGGCGACCGGACCGGTGAGCGGTCCGGCGCTGGTGACGTTGAAGCCGGCGGTGGTCGCGCAGCGCTGCGCGATCTGGGTGGCGATGGCGGCGCTGGCGACCGACGACTCGAAGACCGGCACCGCGGCCGCCGCGGCGCCCAGGATCACGCCGGCGAACACCACCGCCGCGAGCACCGCCGGCTGCCTGCGGAGCAGCAGCGGCGCCCGCCGCCACGGAGCGGTCCCGATCGCCCGCCAGGGCACACGGCGCGAGGTCGCGCGACCGCGACCACCGCCCGCTCGACTCAACCACGCCCTCCGAGTAGTCCCACCACGCGTGATGACAGTATGGAGGATTCCGAGTGGAGGTAGCCTGAATCTGTCCAGGGGGTCGCCCCGTCATGGCCTCGCGGGGGCGTCGGTGTGGCAGGCGGAGGCCCGAATCCTGTATCAACGGAGCATGATCTCGTTGTCGTGCGCCGCGTTCCGCGCGCCGTGAGGACCACGGCCGACTTCTGTCAGCGTCCCGGATCCGCGCGAGCTCTTCCGTTGCCATGAGCACATCCACCGTGTGCTTCGTCTCCCCGCGTCTCGGCGAGCCCGACGGCGTCTCGGTCGCCGCCGAGGCGTGGATGTCCGCGTTCGAGCTGCTCGGATTCCAGGTCCGCACGGTCGCCGGCGAGGGCGTGGCCGACCGTCTGGTGCCTGGGCTCGCGCTCGACGCCGACGTGCCGCCACGGCCGGACGAGCTCGACGCCGCGATCGGCTCCAGCGACGTGGTGGTGGTCGAGAACATCCTCTCGCTGCCGCTCAACCGTCTGGCCGCGACCGTGGTCGAGGCCTGCCTCCACGGCCGGCGCGCGATCCTCCACCACCACGACTTTCCCTGGCAGCGCAAGGGCTTCGACGACCTCGGGCCATGGCCGCCCGACGACCGGCAGTGGGTCCATATCGCCATCAACGAGCTGAGCCGCCGCGAGCTGATCGAGCGTGGCATCGAGGCGACCACGGTCTACAACGCCGTGCTGCCGCCCGCGCCCGGGGACGCCACCCGGGCCAGGGCCGCGATCAGCGTCGCCGCGGAGAGCCTCCTGATGCTCCAGCCGACCCGCGCGATCGAGCGCAAGAACGTCCCGGCCGGGCTGCGGCTGGCCGAGGCGCTGAACGCGACCTACTGGCTCACCGGGCCGGCCGAGGACGGCTACGGTCCCGAGCTGGAGCGGGTGCTCGGCGAGGCGACCTGCGACGTCCGGCGGGGCTTGCCGGACGGGATCGGCATCGGCGACGCCTACGAGGCCTGTGACGCGGTGGTGTTCCCGTCGACCTGGGAGGGCTTCGGCCTGCCGCTGATCGAGTCGGCGCTGTACCGCCGGCCGCTGGCGGTCGGCGGCTTCTCGATGGTGGACGAGCTGGCCGCGTTCGGGTTCAGCTGGTTCCCGTCCGACGACCCCGGCCCGCTGGGCGCGTTCCTGGAGCGCCCCGACTTCGACCTGCTCGACCACAACAAGGCGCTCGCGACCCAGCACTTCTCCGTCGACGCCCTCGCCGGCCGCCTCGCCGAGGTCCTCCAGCACGCCGGCTGGGCGACCTGGTAGGCGGCCAGGTCGTGTCAGGCCCGGCGCCGCGGGCGCGGCGAGCGCCCCGGCCGGGCCCGGCCCGCCCTCAGGACTCCTTGGCGGCGGCCTCGGTCAGGTCTTCCAGGCTGTAGGACTTGGCGTCCACCGAGCGGCGCAGCAGGTCAGCCAAGCGTTCCAGCGGCATGGCGCCGAGGTTCTCGCCGGTGCGGAGCCGCGGGCTCACCAGCTTCTGGTCGACCTCGCGCTGGCCGAGCACCAGCATGACCGGGACCTTCTCGACCTGGGCCCGGCGGATCTTGGCGGACAGGGCCGCGTCCTCGTAGTCCACCTCGACCCGGAGGCCGTTGGCGCGCAGCGCGGCCGCGACCTCGTCGGCGTAGTCGCTCTGCTCCAGCCGCACCGGGATCGCCTTGACCTGGACCGGCGCGAGCCAGAGCGGGAACGCCCCGGCGGTGTGCTCGATCAGGATCCCGAGGAACCGCTCGAGGGTGCCGTAGATCGCCCGGTGGATCACTACGGGTGTCTTCTTCTGCCCGTCGCGGTCGGTGTAGGTCAGGCCGAAGCGCAGCGGCAGCTGCATGTCGAGCTGGATCGTGCCCATCTGCCATTCGCGGCCGAGCGCGTCGTACATCAGGATGTCGATCTTGGGACCGTAGAAGGCGCCGTCGCCCTCCTCGATCCTGTAGCGGCCCGGACCGACCCGCTGGTCCATGATCTCCTTGAGGGTGGCCTCGGCCCGGTTCCAGGTCTCGACCTCGCCGATGAAGTCGTCCGGCCGGGTCCCCAGCCGCAGCTCGTAGCGCAGGCCGAACAGCGAGTAGAAGCGGTCGCAGATGTCGAAGATGCGGCCGTACTCCTCGCCGATCTGGTCGGGCGCGATGAAGATGTGCGCATCGTCCTGCTGCATGCGCCGGACCCGGAACAGCCCGTGCAGGGTCCCCGACCGCTCGTTGCGGTGCAGGATGTCGCTGTCGGACAGCCGCAGCGGCAGCTCGCGATAGCTCCGCACCTTGAGCCCGAAGACCACCATCGCGTTGGGACAGTTCATCGGCTTGAGCGCGTAGGTGGTGTGCTCGTCGATCGGGATGATGAACATGTTGTCCTTGTAGTGGTCCCAGTGACCGGAGGTCACCCACAAGGACCGGTCGTTCACCAGCGGCGAGACGATCTCCTGGTAGCCGCGCTCCTCGTGGTCCTTGCGCCAGAAGTCGAGCAGCACGTTGAGGACCTTGACGCCCTTTGGCAGCCAGTACGGCATGCCCGGGGCGGTCGGGTCGAGGTGGAACAGCTCGAGCTCGCGGCCGAGCTTGCGGTGGTCGCGGCGGTCCGCCTCCTCGCGCCGCCACATGAACGCCTCGAGGTCCTCGGGGCGCTGCCAGACGGTGCCGTAGATCCGCTGGAGCATCGGGCGGTGCTCGTCGCCGCGCCAGTAGGCGCCGGCGACGCCGAGCAGCCGCAGCGCCTGCGGGTCGATGTCGCCGGTCCGATCGACGTGCGGGCCGCGGCACAGGTCGACGAAGCCGTCGTGCTGGTAGACGGTCAGGGCGGTCGCCTGGTCCGGCGGCAGCGGCTCGCCGTTGTCGTCGACGTTGCCCGCCTCGATGCCGTCGATCAGCTCGAGCTTGAACGGCTCGTCGGCGAACTCGCGCCGCGCCTGGTCGCTGGACAGCTCGCGCATGACGAACGGGTAGTCGGCGGCGATGATCTCGCGCATTCGCTCTTCGATGCCGCCGAGGTCATCGTCGCTGAGCGTGCGCGGCAGCAGGAAGTCGTAATAGAAGCCGTCAGCCGTCGCGGGTCCCACCCCGAGGCTGACGTTGCCACCCTCCCGCTCGAACCGCTCGCGGACCGCCTGCGCCATGATGTGCGCGGAGCTGTGCCGCAGGCGGTGCAGGCGGTCGGCGTGCTCGTTGGACTCCACGGCGCCCACTGCCGCGTGCTCACCTCGCGCCATTGCCCGGATCTCCTGTCGACCGTCGTTTGTCTGTTCGAATTCGACGTGCCCGCGCAGCCGGGTCACCGTGATGGTGCAGGTCACGGCGGCTGTCCCCTGCGGGGCGACGCTCGATATCGCTCTGGTGGGCACCTTACCCCAACGTTTCGCCGGTCGCTCCCGAGTTTCCACAGCCCCCTTTGCCGGCGGCGCCGTGGACGCTGGTTTGTGACACCCAGGTGATAGCGTCACCGCATGGGCGCAAACGACCTCATCACGGGCTCCGACGGCCTGACACGCTGCGGCTGGGCCGCGAGCCAGCCGGACTACGCCGCCTACCACGACCTCGAGTGGGGCCGGCCGGTTCACGACGAGGTGCGGCTGTTCGAGAAGCTCTGCCTCGAGGGCTTCCAGGCCGGCCTCTCCTGGTACACGATCCTGCGCAAGCGCGAGGGGTTCCGGCGGGCGTTCGTCGGCTTCGACCCGGCCCGGATCGCGGCCTTCGACCAGCGGGACGTCGACCGGCTGCTGGCCGACGCCGGGATCGTGCGGAGCCGGCGCAAGATCGAATCGACCATCGGCAACGCGCGGGTGCTGCTGGCGATGGACGGCACCCTCGAGGAGCTGGTCTGGGCGCACGAGCCGGCCACGCACGCGGTGCCCGAGCACATGGACGAGGTCGCGCCCTCGACACCGGAGTCGACGGCGCTCGCCCGCGAGCTGAAGCGCCGCGGCTTCCGGATGGTCGGCGCCACCACCGTCTACGCGCTGATGCAGGCGTGCGGCATCGTCGACGACCACCTGGTCGGCTGCTTCGTCCGCGCCGAGCTCGACGCGGGCGAGCGCCGCGCGGGCTGAGCCCGGTCAGCCGGCCCAGGGCACCTGCGGCGAGCGGTGGTAGGAGACCCCCATCGCCGCCCAGCGGGGCGCCTGCTCGGCGAGGCGGTGGCGGTAGCCCTCCCAGTCCCTCGACGACGCCGTCGACCAGCCCACCTCGGCGACGCCCGGCAGCCTCGGGAAGGCCATCCGCTCGGCGTCGGAGATGCCCTCGAGGGTCTCGCTCCACAGCTGCGCCTCGACCCCGAGGACGTGGCCGGCGTCGACCCCGTCGAGCAGCGTCCCGGGGTCCCAGTCGTAGGCGTCGCGGACCTCGACGTGCCCGGCCCACTCCAGGCCGAGCCTGGTGTGCGCGTCGTATTTCATGTCCAGGTAGACCTTCGACGCGGGCGACATCACCACCTTGTTGCCCTGCTGGGCCGCCCGGCGCACCGCCGCCGGCGAGCTTCGCGTGTCCCAGTACTGCACCACCGAGGCGTCCAGCAGCGTGCCCTTGGCGGCCTCCTGCCAGCCGATGGCGTGCTTGCCGTGGGCCTCGACCATCCGCTGCACCCGCTCCATGAACTTCGCGTACTGGTCCTCGGGGACGGTGTCGGCCTCGTCGCCGCCGATGTGGAGGTACGGGCCCGGTGTCAGCGCGGCCAGCTCGCCGAGGACGTCGTCCAGGAACCGGTAGGTGACCGCCTTGCGCAGGCACAGCGAGGTGAAGCCCACGTGGGTGCCGGTGTAGAGCTCGGGCGCGCGGCCGTTGCAGTTCAGCTGCGGGTAGGACGCGAGCGCCGCGTTGACGTGCCCGGGCACGTCGACCTCAGGCACGACCGTGACGTAGCGGTCCCGCGCGTAGCCGACGATGCTCTGGTAGTCCTTCTTGGTGTAGTAGCCGCCGCGCCCGCCGCCGACCTGCGTGCTGCCGCCGTGGGTGGCGAGCCTCGGCCAGCCGTCGATCGCGATCCGCCAGCCCTGGTCGTCGGTCAGGTGCAGGTGCAGGGTGTTCAGCTTGTAGAGCGAGATCAGGTCGATGTAGCGCTTCACCTCGGCGACCGTGAAGAAGTGGCGGGCGACGTCGAGCGCCGCTCCGCGCCAGGCGAACCGCGGCCGGTCCTCGACCCGCACCGCCGGCAGGCGCCACGGGCCGCGCTGCACGCCGGAGCGCTCGACCGACGCCGGCAGCAGCTGCCGCAGCGTCTGGACGCCGTGGAAGAGCCCGGCCGGACCGTGGGCCTGGAGGGTCACCGTCGCCGCTGAGACCTCCAGGCGGTAGCCCTCGGCGCCGAGGCCCGGGTCGCCGTCGAGGCGCAGCACGATCGCCTGGTCCGTGCCGCCGCCGGATACGACCGGCAGGTCGTAGCCGGTCGACGGCCGCAGGATCCCGGCGAGGTAGCGGCCGATGCGGCCCACCTCGGGCGAGCCGGTCTGGGTCACGATCCTGGCGGTCGGCTCCAGCGTGAAACCGGCGACGCCGTTGGAGCGCGCGGACACCGGCGCCGGGATGACCCGCAGGTCGACTGGCTTCGAGGGCTGCATCGGCGGCTCCCGGGTTGTGGGAACGTCCGGCCTGGTCGTCGGCACCGCACTGGTCGAGGGCGCGGCCTGGCTGTGCCGCGGCCGCCCAGTCTCGCCGCAGGCGGCCAGCGTCGAGACCGCCAGCACCAGCGTGAGCACCAGCTTCGTGGCGGGTCCAAACCGCGGCCGGGCCAGCCTGCGGCGTGCCCGTCGCTTCACTTCACGAATCCTAGCATAGTGGACTAGGCCACTGCCTCGCTCCTGGGGGATAGAGCGCCTGAAACGGTACCGGATCGGCGCCGGTGCCCGCCGCCGCGTCTCCGTACCCCTTCGTTGCTTTCAAACGCTTTGCGTGAAAGTAGCTTTCAAACAGGATTATGAGATACGTCTAAGAGTCCTTGATCGGCAGGTCCTACCCATTTATAGTTCTGTCGACCAAAAGTCCCTTCTGCAACGTCCCTTTGTGTGAGGAGGTGCGCGTGCCAATCGCTGGACGCCGTTCCCTGCTCTTGCTGTCCACCGCGCTGCTGGTCCTGTTCGCCCTGGCCGGACCGGCCAGCGCCCAGCCGGATGGACGAGCCCTCCCGCCCGGAGCCACCGTCCGCGACGCCTGCGGCGCGGTCAGGCCCGGGTTCGCCCGCTGCTTCGCCGAGGTGTTCGTACCGGCGGCGGGGACCGTCTCCCCGCTGGCCACCACACCCGTCGGCTACGTCCCCGCCGACCTCCAGAGCGCCTACAAGCTCTCGACCGCCGGCGGGACGGGGCAGATCATCGCGATCGTCGACGCGTTCGACGACCCCAACGCCGAGTCCGACCTGAACCAGTACCGGGCGCAGTTCGGGATCCCGGCTTGCACCACCGCCAACGGGTGCTTCAGCAAGGTCAACCAGAATGGCGGGACCACGCCGCCGGCGACGGACGTCGGCTGGGCCGAGGAGATCTCGCTCGACGTCGACATGGTCTCGGCGATCTGCCCCAACTGTCACATCCTGCTCGTCGAGGCCACCACCAACTCGTTCGCAAACCTCGCCGCCGCGGTCGACCGGGCAGCCCTCATGGGCGCCCAGGCGATCAGCAACTCCTACGGCGGCAGCGAGACGGGCTCCTCGAGCGTGGAGACGCACTACAACCACCCCGGTCACGCGATCACCGCCAGCTCCGGCGACTCCGGCTTCGGCGTGCAGTTCCCGGCGTCGTCGCCGCACGTGACCGCGGTCGGCGGGACCACCCTGAACCACTCCACCAACGCCCGCGGCTGGACCGAGTCGGCCTGGTCGGGCGCTGGCAGCGGCTGCTCCAGCGTCTACGCCAAGCCGACCTGGCAGCTCGACACCGGTTGCGCGCGGCGCACCGTCGCCGACGTGAGCGCGGTGGCCAACCCGTCGACCGGCGTCGCGGTGTTCGACACCTTCGGCGTCAGCGGCGGCCCCTGGTTCCAGTTCGGCGGGACCAGCGTCTCCTCGCCGATCATCGCCTCGGTCTACGGCCTGGCCGGCAACGGCACGACCGTGAACTACGGCTCGTTCCCCTACGCCCACACCGGCTCGCTGTTCGACGTCGTCGGCGGCTCCAACACCAACCGCAAGTGCCGTCCGAGCTACCTGTGCACCGCGGTGGCCGGCTACGACGGCCCGACGGGCCTCGGCACGCCGAACGGGACGGGCGCCTTCTAGCGCGTCGAGCCCGTCCAGTGGCTGCGCACCCACGGACAGAGGCTGGGGGCCCGCGACCCGGGCCCCCAGCGCTCGTTTGGCGGCTAGGCGATCGCGTCGGCGAGCCGGTCCACCTGCTCCAGGCTCGCCGCGGCCGGGTCGAGGAACAGCTCGGTCACGCCGACGTCGGCGAAGGCCTTGATGCTGTCCCGGATGGCCGCCGGCGAGGTGAGCATGCCGTCGACCACCATCTCGGCGTAGTCGCCGAGGAAGCCGTAGTAGTCGCGGAGGTTCCCGGCGCCCGCCTCGACCGCCTCGTCGCCGAGCGCGAAGTAGGCCAGTGCGCCGGTCCTCGGCTCGCCCTCACGCCCGCCCTGCTTCCAGGCCTCCCTGACCTTCTGGATGAACGGCTCCGCCATCGCCGGGCCGCCGCCTCCGGCGATCCAGCCCTCGCTCCATCGGACCATCCGCCGCAGCGCGGCGTCGCTGGTGCCGCCCATCAGAATCGGGACGCGGCCGCCCTCGACCGGCGGGCAGACCGGCGCCGGCGACCCCCAGGCCGGCTCTCCCGCCCAGGCGCGGTGCAGCTCCTCGAGGGTGGCGTCGAGGTCGCGGCCGCGGGTGTGGATCGACCGCTGGGCGACCTCGAAGTCGTCCGGGCGGCCGCCGACGCCGATCCCGAGCGTCAGCCTCCCGCCCGACATGTTCGCGACGCTCGCCGACGCCTTCGCCAGCAGCGGGGGTGTGTAGAGCGGAGCCAGCAGGATCCCGGTGACCAGCCGGATCCGCTCGGTCGCGCCGGCCGCGAGCGCCATCGTGGCCAGCGTGTCGTATGAGGGGTAGGCAACCCGGTCGATGGTGGAGAGGGCCTCGAAGCCCCGCTCCTCCGACCGTCGCGCCCATCTGGCGAACAGCGGTCCGGATGCTCCTCGCACCGCGTTCGGCAAGCCAATCCCCACCTGCATGAGTACTCCTCCACAGCCTCGATGCTTGTGACCCCGCGCGACACGGTACGCCCGGCCCGGATTGCAGGGGTTCGTTACCCCGACCAGTTTCTTCCATGCGGCGCCCGTGTCGGGCGGGAGTCATCGCAGCACGCCGGTGTGGCCGAGCGAGTACCGGCCTGGCTGGGGCCAGACGCACAGGCCGTGCGGGCCGGCGCCGACCGGAATCCTCGCAAGCAGCCGGCCGTTGCGCGCATCGATGGCGTAGACCTGCCGGTTGTAGCGGCCGGACAACCAGAGGACCCGGCCGTCGGCGGAGACGCCGCCCATGTCCGGGCTGCCTCCCCCGGGCAGGTGCCAGGTCGCGACCACCTTGCGGGTGGCGAACGACAGCACCGAGATCGAGCCCTCGCCGCGGTTGGAGACGTACAGAACCTTCGAGTCACGGCTCACGTACAGGCCGTGGGCGCCACGCCCGGTCGCGACGAACCCGATCACCGTGAAGGAATCGCCGTCCACCAGCCAGACTCCCCCCGCACGCATGTCCGCGACGTAGAACACGCGCCCGTCGGGCGACAGCTTCACGTCCTGCGGCATCGGCTGGCCGCCTGGCAGCCGCAGGCTGGCCAGCACCCGCTGCCGCGCGATGCCCGGCCCCATGCCGACCTTCAGGAGCTGCCCGCTGAATTCGCAGCTGACGATCGCGTAGGTGCCGTCGGCGCTGAAGTCCATGTGGTCGACGCCGAGGCAGGGCACCGGCAGCGGGTGGCGCAGCGCCATGGTCGCCGGATCCCGGAAATCGAGCCGGGCCATCCGTTCCGCCACCGCCACCGCGAAGCGCCCATCGGGGGTGAAGTAGAGGTTGTAGGGGTCGGCGACCGGGACGCGCCGGACGGGCTTGCCGGTACGCGGGTCGACCAGGGTCAGGCTGTTGCCCTGGTCATTGCCGACCCACAGCCTGCGCAGGTTCCACGAGGGGGTCACGTGCTGCGGCTGGGCACCGGTTGCGAAGTGCCCCACGATCTTGAAGGTCCGCTGGTCGATGACGTCGACGGTGTTGCTCTCGGAGTTGGGGACGTAGACGAGCGCAGGGTCGCGTCGGACGACCCGGCTCAGCCGGCCCGGCCGGTCCGCGGCGTACAGGTCGTGTGGATCGAGCGGCGGCGGCATCCCGGGCAGCCGGGCCAGCCCCACCGCCGTGGTGGCCGCTCCAGGGCTCAGGGTCGTTGAGGGCGTTGGCGATCCCGCCGGCGTGGCGTTGCTCTGCCGGCTGGCGCCACAGCCCGTAAGGGCCAGCACGACGGCAACGGTCAGGGTCGCCATCGCCGTGGTCGTCTTCCGGCTCCGGGTCATCGTTGAGTCCTCCACCGGACGCATCGGGCATGGTTGTCGAGGGAGCCTAAGACCCGGCTGGTATTCGCAATCCCTACAGAAGGTCAACCGACGGCAAACGATACGCGTAGGTTGGAAGGAAAAACGTGAGCTGGTTCTCACCAGTGATTACGAGCAGGAACGCACTTTTGTGCAGGCGCGGATACAACCGAGCCGACCTGCGCGTCTCATCGCGTGCCCGGCGTTGCGGTCACTCGCGGGGGTTCGTCGCGCTGGCCAGCGATGCTCCCCATGCGTTGGCCCGATCGAGCTCTCCCTCGGACAGTGGCCCCTTCATGTCGACCACGAAGAAGCTCTCTGGCGCGCTGACGATCTCATACCCGCGGCGGCGCAGCTTGCGCGCCATCGTCCGGGCAGCCGACCCGGTCAGGATGACCGAGCGATCGAAGCGGGTGTCGAAGCACGCCACCTTGCGACCATCGCCGGCCGGGATGTCGTCGATGAACCGCCGCATCGCCGCCGTCGGGTGGTATTCCAGCGTCTCGCCCTTCGCTTCGCGGTCGGCTGCCTCCTGCTCCAGAGCCTTGCGCGACCTCGCTGAGGGCAGTCCATGCACGTGGGTCGGTGCCCCGACGACCAGCAGGTCGGCATCGACGCTACCGCCGTCCACGGGCCGCAGATCGACCTGGGCGTGAGGGCGGAGGCCTTCGGCGATGGCCTCCGCGATCGCTGCGGTGTTGCCATAGTCGGACTCGAACAGCACCGTGACCTTCATCAGAAGCCCCTTTCGCTCATCCCACACCGTAGCCGCCGACCTTCCCGCCCCGGCAGTGCCAAACGTCCCCATTGCGTGCGGGCCATCGGTCCGCTGGGGAAGGCCTCGGGGTAGGTCGAGGTCCCGATCGATGCCCGCGATTCGCCCCTACCGGCGCGGCCGGGCGGCCCTTTACTGGCCGTGGAGGCGAGGACGATGCGCGGCTCGATCGACCGGCTGACCGCACTGGACCAGTTGATGTTGCGGGCGAGTGCGATCTGGCCACAGGACATCGGCGCCGTCGCGTTCCTCGACGGCGCCAAGCTTGTGGAGGCGGACGGCCGCTTCCGGATCGAGGCCGTCCGCGAGGTGATCGAGTCCAGGCTGCATCTCGTCCCTCGTTTCCGGCAGGTCGTCCAAGTCCCGCGGCGAGGGCTCGGCGGACCCCTGTGGGTGGACGCTCCGTCGTTCGATCTCGGCGAGCACCTCCGGGTCCTTCCCCTTGCCGCCGGCGCCGGCGAGGGCGAGCTGCTCCTTGCGATCGAGCGACTGCGAAGCCAACGCCTGGACCCATCACGGCCCCTCTGGGAGATGTGCTTCCTGACGGGACTGTCCGAGGAACGGATCGCCTTGTTCGTGAAGCTGCACCACGCGATCGCGGACGGGATGGCCGCGATGGCGACGGTCAGCGCCTTCCTCGATATCGCGCCGGCCGCATCCACCGCACCGGCACACCCGTGGACGCCCACGCGACCGCCGTCGGCACGCGAGCTGCTCGCCGACAACCTCCTGCGTCACGCCGAGCGGCTCACCGGCGCGTTCGCGAGGCTTGCCCGGCCCGCGATTGCCATGCGCCGGCTGCGGGCGGCATGGCCGGCGATCCGCGAGCTCGTCGCGGAGCAGCACGCGCCTCAGACGAGCCTGGACCGCATGGTCGGCCCCGGCCGCACCCTCGCCCTGATCCGAACCACCCTCGACGCGGTCAAGGAGGTCGCGCATGCCCACGCCGCGACCGCGAACGACGTGCTGCTGGCGGCCACCGCCGGCGGGCTGCGCGCGCTCCTGCGCAGCCGTGGCGAAGCGGTCGAGGGCACTACGGTGCGGGTCTATGTGCCGGTCTCGTTGCGCCGCCGCGTGCGCGGGCCGCAGCAGGGCAACCTGATCGCCCAGATGGCGGTCCCGCTCGCCCTCGAGGGGTCCGATCCCGGCCGCAGGCTCCGACAGATCGCCGCGGAGACCGCCAGACGCAAGGCGAGGACCCGTACGTCCCTCGGAACGCTGATCGGCGCCCCGATCCCCAGGAGGGCCATGTTGAAGGCCGTGATGCGGCAACGCGTCAACGTGACCAGCGCCAGCATCCCCGGTCCCGAGGCGCCGCTCTCGCTGGCGGGGGCGCGGGTCCTGGAGGCGTTCCCGGTGCTGCCGCTGATCGCCAACGAATCCCTTGGCGTGGGTGCGCTGTCGTATGCGGGAGCGTTCACCATCGGCGTCGTCGCGGACCGCGACGCATACCCGGATCTCGACGTCTTCGTGACGGGCGCGCGGGAGGAGCTGCACGCGCTCGGCGTGCCGACCTCCGCGGCACCAGGCCGTCAGGGCGACGCGCGCTCGTCGTCCAGGCCGCTCGGCATCTCCGGAGGGAGTGGTGACGCATGACCATGCTCAGTGCTGAGCAGGTCCGGTCACGAGCAACCATGCCGATTCGCGATGTGCGCCTCTTCGTCGACGTGGTCGGACATGGCTACCCCTTGGTCCTCATGCATGGCGGCCCCGGGCTCGATCACTGCTCGCTGCTGCCGTTCCGGCGCTGCAAGGATCGGTTCACGCTGGTCTTCTACGACCACCGCTGCAACGGACGCTCCAACGGTGCTCCCGTCTCCTCGATGACCTGGGAGAACCTGACGGCGGACGCCGAGGCGCTGCGCCAGAAGCTGGGTTTCGACAAGTGGGCCGTGCTGGGCCACTCCTTCGGCGGGCATGTGGCGCTCGAATACGCCCTGCGCTATCCCGACAGCCTGTCGCACCTGGTGCTGCTCGATACTGGCGGCGACAGCCACTGGGCGCAGCGGAACGCGGCCGACCTGCTCGCCAGGCGCGGCTACAGCCCCAAGAAGACGGAGGCGGTCCGGCGCTGGTTCAACGGCGAGCTCACGCCCAAGGAGTTTCTCCCCATCTCCCTGCGGATCGGAGGCGCGTACTACCACCACCTGAACCCCATGCAGCTGGCGAGCGAGCTGATCCAGGGCGAGTGGCGCACCAAAGTCCGACCGGAGCCGTTCATCTTCGCGGGTCGCCACCTGCTCAGGGACTGGACGGTCATGGACCGCCTTGGCGAGATCACGGTGCCGACCCTGGTGATGGCCGGGCGCGACGACTTCGTGTTTCCCCCGCAGTGTCAGCGTGATCTGGCAGCCGGCATCCCGAACGCGCAGCTCCTGATCGTCGAGCGCGCTGGTCACAATCCGCAATCGGAGCAGACCGCCGCGGTCATGCAGGCCCTCAACGGATTCATCTCCTCTGAGGTGCCTCCGGCGTGAGCCGCCGAGTGGGATGTCGCCGACGGTGGGATGGGCACGATCCCCATGTAGGATCGGCCCGAGAGATCGTCGCTACGATCGCACCTGAGGCTCGCTGAGAGCCTCACGACCAGCAGACAGTCGATACGGGCGTGTAGCTCAGGTGGTCAGAGCGCGTCGCTTACAACGAAATTCCCCAGACAATTCCTCACCACCGGTGACCAGCAGGAACTCGCTATTGTGCAGGTCGCGGCCATGATAGGGCGTGCAGCAAGTAGCAGCGAGTGGCAAGGGCTGGCGCACGATCTTGATGAGTTTCAGAGGAAGAGCTGGACAATTTGACTCGTATTTCCCTGGAGACAGGGACTCAGCGTGGGTGGCGCCGCATGCGGATGTGCGTACGATCAACGATGGCCCAACCGCCCCGCAGGTCGTCGTGAGTGAATTCCTCAAAAAGCCGGCCGAGCGCGAACTGAGTCATCTCGACGGTCGTCGGCCAGACCAGAAGACCCGCCAGCCAGGATGCTCCTGCCGCAGCCACGCACAGATCGCTCGCGGCACGTTCTGATCGAGCAGGATCGCGAACGACTTGCCGCCCTGGTCGCTGCTGTGAGATTGGTCGGCCTCATCAGGCGCCAAGGGCGACGACCTTCTCCTCGTCCACGACGGCGCTGGCGTAGTCCAGCGCCGCGACGACGTCGTCGCGCGACAGCTCCGGGTAGGCGTGCAGGATCTGCTCCATGTCGTAGCCGCCGGCCAGCATGCCCAGGATGTTCTTTACCATGATCCTGGTGCCGCGGATGCACGGCTTGCCGCCGCAGATCTGCGGGTCAACCACGATGCGCTCTTGGATGGTCCCCACGACCGCCTCCCTCATCTGCGGTGAGCCTACCAGCCCCCTTCGTCAGGTCGCATGCAGCCAGGGCGTGCAATCGGACGGCAATCTACGACAATCCCCGGATGCGAGCGCGCGGGGCCGGCAGACACAGCCGGTAGCGCGAAGCCCCGTCCAGCCAGCCACCGAGCGCCGTGCCAGGGCTATCTGCGCTGGACAAGGTTGGACCAGTCGGGCAGGAGCTCATCGATCCCGTCGGGACGGTTGACTCCCGCGCGTTTGAGGGCGTCCATGACCTGGGCCGCAGCCTCTACCGGGAAGTCCGGTGCCTCTACGATGACCGTGTCCCACGGGGGCTGTCGCGGTACTGGTACAGGCCCAGCAGCACGCCCGCGGCGACCTCCTGCGCCGCAGCGGGCAGCCCCAGCCCCGCCAGCCGTCCGATGTCGTCCAGATAGGGCTGCAGCGCCTCCTCCAGCAGCTCGAAGGCTGCCTCGGCTGGGGTGGGTGGACATAGCCACGGCCGCGCTGGTAGCCGGCGCGGAGGTTGAGCTCTTCCAGCTCCAGCAACCCAAGCGACCAGCTCACGTCGTCGGCGACGGCGTGCCGGTCGGTGCCGGCCAGCCGGGGGTTGGCTGGCCACTCGCCGTCCCCGGCCAGTTCGGCCCGCTCGGCCTGGCGGAGCGCGCGGCCAGCGCCGGGGCGGCTGCCGGGTCGATGCTGACCCCTCGACGCCACCTGAAGCCGGCGCCGACCGCAACACCGAAACACAGCAGGCGCCAGCCCCTCGGAGGTGGCGGCTCAGCTAGCCGACCGGAGCCGCCCGGCGTGGTGAAGATGCCCCCAAACGGCGTGCGCGCCTTCTGATGGTCGAGGTCACCCGGGTTGGGAAGCTGCTGGCGGTTGCCACGATCCCTCGCCCGCTTCTCTGCCTGCGCTCTCCGCTGGGTGGGGAAGATCCCCGCCGAGGGCTGGCGGTTGCCGTCCTGGTATCGGACCTGATAGCGCCTGGTAGGGGTGGCGGGCCGACGGTGGGATGGTCACGATCCAGGCCATGTAGGATGCCTCCGTGTCGCAGGTCAACGGATGACTTGCGACCCGGACTCGGGATGAGTTCCTACTGAGTTCCGGATGGGTCGGCCCCAGAGAACGTCGCTACCATCACATGGGAGTCCACTACCAACCTCACTACCAGGCAGAACGCCTCACTCGGGCGTGTAGCTCAGGTGGTCAGAGCGCGTCGCTTACAACGACGAGGTCACAGGTTCGAGCCCTGTCACGCCCACTCTGTTCCCGCAGGTCATCGCGCTATCGCGCCGCCTCCTTTCCTGTCTCGAACGCGCTGCTGGCCGCTCCCAAGGGGTCGTTGAAAGGATTCCCTCCCCGATCGCCCCGAGGCCGTGCACCACCCGCCCGCGTAGTACGTCGGGCCGACCTGTTGCGGGCTGAGGAAGTCCTGGAGCGCTTGGCCACCCAGCTCCGCACACTTCGGTCCGCACAGGGTCCATCCCCCTGCCTGCGAGGCAGTCCGCGCCGTGCTCCGCCAAGTGGTTGTGGGAGCATTTGTGAGCATGACAATGCGAGTCGTGCTCGGCGGGTTGCTGGCTCTTGCGGTCACGGCCTGCTC
>JBEDUQ010000006.1:0-21739 GCA_040414855.1 Actinomycetota bacterium | reverse complement strand
GGACACCAGCACGCCGTCGTGCTCGAAGCGGACGTCGTGGTGCAGCGCGCGGGCGTGGTGCTGCTGGATCACGAACACCGGCCCCGGCTCCAGCTTCGCCGGCTCGGGGATCCCGGCCGCGTGCGGCGCGTCCGGGAGCTTCCCGGCCGCCGCCCTGGCCTTCCGCCGCTTCGGCGCCGGCCCCGGCTCTGGCGTCCGGCTGAAATCCCGCTTGGCCTCGTAGGTGGAGAGGTCCCCCCTGGGCGGCTCCTTGGGGGAGGTCCCGCGGGCGCGGGAGGGTCTGGCGGTCGCGGGGGTCTGCGTGGTCGCCTCGGTCGCGCCAGTCGCGGTGGTGCGCTTGGCCCCGTCGGTGGCGTCGGTCTCGTCGGCCGAGTCGGTCCGCCCGCTCGCCCGGGCCGGGGTGCCGCGGGCCGGGGTGGTCCCGCCGCTCCGGCCCCAGCGGCTGGACCGGCGGCGAGGGGTGGCGTCCTCGCCGGCCTCCTCGCCGCCGTCGCCGCCGTCGCCCGCGCTGATGCCGAGCGTCTCCAGAACCGGGGCGAGCGTCTGGCGGTCGGTCAGCACCGGCGCGAACCGGTCGCCCTCCGCGAACCGGCCCCAGACGTTGTCGATCCTGAAGTCGTCCGGCTCCAGGTCCTCGTCGAGCTCGTCCCAGTCCAGCGGCGTCGACACCGGCGCGCCGACGCGCGGCCGCAGCGAGTAGACGCTGGCGATGTTGGCGCCCCGCCGGTTCATCTGGTGGTCGATGAAGACCTTCCCGCTCCGGTCGGCGACCCGCCACGCCATGGTGGTCTTCTCGCGGTAGGCGCGGACCACCATCCGGCCGACCCGCTCCACGAACGAGCGCACCTCTGAATAGGAGTGGACCGGCTCCAGCGGCACGTACACCTGCATGCCGGTGGCGCCCGAGGTCTTCGCGTAGCCGCGCAGGCCGAGCCCGTCCAGCACCACCTTGATCAGCTTGGCGACCGTGCGGACGTCGGCGTAGGTGTACGGCTCGAAGGGGTCGAGGTCGAAGAGCGCGAACTCCGGCCGGTCCAGCGAGTCGGCCTTGCTGTGCAGCGGGTGCAGCTCGATGCAGCCCAGGTTGGCGATGTAGATGAGGCTGGCGAGGTCCTGGGCCATGACCATGTCGTTGACCTTGCCGTCCTCGGCGGGCACCGGCGCGGTCGGCAGCCAGTCGGGCGCGTGGCCAGGGACCCGCTTCTCGAAGAACGCCTCGCCGTGGATGCCCTCGGGCATCCGCAGCATGGTCAGCGGCCGGTCCACCAGGTGCGGGAGCAGCAGCGGCGCGACGTTCCAGTAATACGCGAGCAGGTCCCTCTTGGTGAAACCGTCCTCGGGCCAGTAGACCTTGTCGAGGTTCGAGACGCGAAGCTCCCGTCCGTCGGCGTGCAGACGCCAGGCGTCGCCGACCCGCCGCGCCGGCAGCGACGCGGGGAATTTCAGGCGGCGGGAGCGACTGGCCAGGTTGCGCGAACTCCTTGCTATTTGCTCCGGCGCTTGCTTCGCTGGCCCGGGAGGGTCCCGCCCGGCCGGATGGGGAAACACCGGTACGCCGACGGTTCTCTAGCGTACATTGTCCTGGTAGACGTGCGTGACGGGGGGCCGCCGCCTGGACCAGGGAGCAAGCCATGAAGACGATCTGGAAGGGCGCCATCTCGTTCGGATTGGTGACAATCCCTGTCAAGCTCTACACCGCCACTGAGGAAAAGACTCTCAAATTCAACCAGCTTCACGGAAATGACGGCGGTCGCATCAAGTACAAGCGCGTCTGCACGATCGACGGTGAAGAGGTCCCGTACAGCGAGATCGTCAAGGGCTTCGAGTACGAGAAGGACCGCTACGTGACCCTCACCGACGAGGAGCTCCAGTCCCTCCCGGTCCCGACCGCACGCGCGATCGAGATCGAGCGCTTCGTCGACTCGGAGCAGATCGACCCGCTCTACTTCCAGCGCTCCTATTACCTGGTGCCCGAGGGGACCGGCCTCAAGGCCTACCACCTGCTCCGCGAGGCGATGGCGGACGACGGCAAGGTCGCCATCGCCAAGGTCGCCCTCCGCGAGAAGGAGCACCTGGCCACGCTGCGCCTGCGCGACAACGTGCTGGTGCTCGAGACCATGTTCTGGCCCGACGAGATCCGCGTCCCGAAGTTCGATGAGCTGGACGAGGAGGTCGAGCTGCGGCCGCAGGAGATCAAGATGGCCCGCAGCCTGATCGACAGCCTCACCGACGACTTCGAACCGGAGGAGTTCAGCGACGACTACCGCGCCACCCTCGAGGAGATCATCCGCAAGAAGGTCGAGGGCGAGGAGATCACCTTCGCCGAGCCCTCCGAGCCCTCCAAGGTGGTCGACCTGATGGACGCGCTGCGGGCGAGCGTCGAGGCAGCCAAGGCCAGCAGGCCCTCCAACGGCCAGCGTGCCGCCTCCGGTGGCTCCGGTGGCTCCGGGTCCTCGAGGTCGGGGTCCGGGTCCGGCTCGAAGTCGCGGAGCGGCTCGACCCGACGCAAGAAGGCGGCGGGGGAGTAGGGCCCCACCCCGAGCCCTCCCGCGCGGGTCCTATGGATCGCCGGAGTCGCGGCCCGGCGGCTCGGGGGGCTCTTGTCGCCGCTCACCCGGATGGACCGCGGCCGGCGGCTGCTGCTGTTCGTCCTCGCCGTCGCGTTCGGCACCCCGGCGGGCGTCGAACCGGTGCAGGTCCTGCCCGTCCTGGCTGCCGTCGCGGTCGCCGTGGTGGTGCTGCGGCGGGCGGATGCCGTGGCGGACAGCCCACTCTCTCGGCGGCTCCGCCTCCTCGAACGACTGTTTTGCCAGCTCCCTGAGCTGAGCGCTGCCGCGCTCGCGGACCCCGAACTCGGCGCGCAGCGACAGGTAGGCGAGGCCTCCGAGCGGGATCGGCAGCCAGAAGTTCAGCACGCGGTAGCTGATGACCCCGAGCAGGGCGATGTCCCTCGGGGTACCGAAGCCGACCAGCGTCGAGGTCAGCACGAACTCGACCACGCCAAGGCCCGACGGGGTGATCGGCAGCACCGCCAGCACGTTCGCGAGCCCGTAGGCGACCAGCAGGTCGTCGATCCTGACCCAGTGCCCGAACGAGCCGACGAACACCCACAGCGAGGCCGCGTCGAGGATCCAGTTGGCCGCCGCCCAGCCGACCGCGTGCCCGACCAGCGCCCGGTCGGCGGCCAGGGCGCGCAGCCGGTCGGCGAGCCGCCTGGTGATCTCGACCACACGGTCCGGATCGACCATCGGAATCCTGCGGGCGGCGGCGCGCAGGATCGTGATCGAGCGCTCCTCGCCTCGCATCAGCGTGATCACGACCGCGCCGAAGGCCGCGATCATGAGGGCGCCGAGCACCCCGGCCGCGCCGTAGAGCGGGTTGTAGCCGTGCAGGGGGATCGATGCGACCAGGCCGAGCCAGAGGATCACGTTGAGCACCACCGCCGAGCCGATCCCCTGGGTGGCGAGCGCGAAGGCGGTGTCCGTGCCCGAAAGGCCGGCGCTGGTCAGCAGCCGATAGCCCAGCGCGCCGCCCGCGGCGGTGCCGCCGGGGACGACGTGGCTCACCGCCAGCGTCGAGAGCTGCGTCCGCAGCAGCACGTCGAACCTCGGGATCGGTTTGCCTCGGGGCATCACCGACTTGGTCAGCATCGTGTAGGCGACGATCGAGGCCATCTCCAGCAGGGCGGCGAGCAGCAGCCAGCGGACGTCCACCTGCGCGAGGCGGTAGAAGGCGCGGTGCAGGCCGGCGATCTGCGGCACCACGAAGTGGATCACGATGAAGGCGCCGATCAGCAGCAGCACGACCCGCCTCACCGAGACCGGGACGGGGGCCTGCGTGCGCACGGCTACGCTCCGGGCTCCGGTCGGGGCGCGGCCGCGCTGCCCAGCCGGGCGAGCAGCCCGGCGAGCAGGGCCGTGCGCGGGACCAGGCTGTCGAGGTCGAGCCACTCGGTCGGGCCGTGCGCCTCGCCGCCGATCGGCCCGAGACCGTCGATGGTCGGCAGGCCGGCCGCCGCGGTCGTGTTGGCGTCGCCGGCGCCGCCGGTCGCGGTGTGCCCGACCTCGAAGCCGAGCGCCAGGGCGACCTCCCGCGCCTCCGCGACCAGCGCCATGACCTCCGGGGTGCGCTCCATCGGCGGGTGCCGGTGCAGCTCCCGCACGGTTGCGGTGGTCCCGGCGACCGTCTGGCTGGCGACGATCTCGCCGACCGCCTCGAGCGCGCGCTCGAAATCCGCCGTCGAGGTGGCGCGCAGGTCCAGCTCCATGGTCGCCGCGCCGGCCACGACGTTCGGACGGGTGCCGGCGCGGACCGTGCCGACGTTGCAGGTCACACCCGGCCAGCGGTGGTTCAGCTGGTGCAGCGCGACGGTCATGTGGGCCGCCTCTAGCGCGGCGCTCGCGCCCTGCTTCGGACGGACGCCGGCGTGGACCGCCTTGCCGGTCACGTCGATCCGCAGCGCCGCGATGCCCTTGCGGGCCGAGACCAGGTCGCCGTTGGTGCGGGCTGCCTCCAGCCCCACCGCCACGTCGTGGACGGCGGCCAGCTCGCGGATCACCGTCCTGCTGAACGGCGAGCCGATCTCCTCGTCGGGCGAGAACACAACGGTGAAGGCCTCGAAGTCATCGAAGCCAGCGTCGTCGCAGAGCACCTCGACCGCCTCGATGCCGGTCACCACGCCGCCCTTGTCGTCGATCACGCCCGGCCCGTAGGCGCTGCTGCCCTCGGTCCGGAAGGGTCGCGCCGCCGCCTCGCCCTCGTCGAAGACCGTGTCAGTATGGGCCAGCAACAGCACCCGGCGTCCGCCGGTTTCCTTGTCGAGCCCGCCGCGCCTGGTGGCGATCAGCAGGTCGCCAAGCGGCGCCTCACCCGGGCACGGCTGGTGTGAGCGGCGCTCGACCAGCCAGCCGCCCGGCTTGAGCCGCCGTTCGAGCAGGTCGGCGACCCGGCCGACTCCCGCGGGCGTGAACGAGCCCGAGTCCTGGTTCACCAGGTGCTCCAATTGCTCGACGGCACCGTTAAACCGCCGCTGCGACAAAGGCAGGAGCGCTTGGGGGTCGGTTCGAGGATCCATGAGACTGCGGCCAAGTATAGTGTCGCGCTACTCGTCCCTCCGAGGTGGCTTTGTCCATCTGTCGACGTCAAGGACCGCATGCCCCGGTCCGGCGGCGACCCGCGGGCGCTCTTCCCGGTTCCGGTTCCCCCGGCACCCCCAGCGACTCAGCGTCCCGAGGGCCCGGCGTCCCGAGGGCCCGGCGTCCCGAGAGATCCGGCGTCCCGAGCCCCGGCGAACCGAGGGACGCGGCGTTCCGAGGAGCCCGGCGTTCCGAGGAGCCCGGCGTCCCGAGTCCCCCGGCGAGCCGAGGGACCCGGCGTCCCCGGTGCCGGTGTGCACCAGCCGGCCGCTGGGCCTGCAGCGCCATCGGTGCCCGCCGCCCCGGAGTCTTCGGTGCCCCGCCGCGACCAGCGTCTTGACAGCCTCTTGAACGGCTCGACAGCTACCATCAAGACTATGCGTGTACTGGTCGTAGAGGACGAGGTCGACCTTGCCGATGCCGTGGCCCGGGGGCTGCGCCGGGAAGGCTACGCCGTCGACGTCGCATATGACGGCGAGGAGGCGCTCGACAAGCTGTCCGTCAACGACTACGACGTCGTGTGTCTCGACCTGAACCTCCCCGGAGCCGACGGGATCGAGGTGACCCGCCGGCTCCGTGCCGAACGCCGCGAGCCGTCGGCGCCGCGCGTGCTGATGCTCACCGCCAGAGACCAGCCCAGGGACCGGGTCGTCGGCCTCGACGAGGGCGCCGACGACTACCTCATCAAGCCATTCGACTTCGACGAGCTGAAGGCCCGGGTCCGGGCGCTGCTACGGCGGGATGCCGGCCGCTCCGGCGCGCTCATGCGCGTCGGCGACCTGGAGCTCGACACCGCCAGACACGAGGCCCGCCGCGGCGGCCACGAGCTGTCGCTGACGCCGAAGGAATTCTCGCTGCTGCGCTACTTCATGTCCCGCGCCGGCCAGGTGCTCTCCCAGGAGGACCTGCTCGAGCACGTCTGGGACGAGCACGCGGACCCCTTCACCAACACGGTCCGGGTCACGGTCATGACCCTGCGCCGCAAGCTGGCCGACTTCGCCGACGGCCAGCCGATCGAGACGGTCGTCGGCCGCGGCTACCGCCTGCGGGAGGGGGTGTGACGCCGGTGTCCGACGACCTGCGGGTCTGGTCGAGCAACCGCCTGCCCGAGTGGATGCGCTCGATCCGCTTCCGCTACACGCTGATGTACTCGGCGGTCCTGTTCGGGCTGGCAGCGCTGGTGGTCGGCGCGATCTACCTGATCCTGTGGTTCAGCCTGCGCGAGCCCATGCCGATCCTCAACGGCCACGTCACCGACCACTTCACCGGCCAGTCGTTCGCGGTCGACATCGTCACCGCCCGCCAGTTCGAGCGCCTCGTCCACCAGCAGACCCTGGAGCGCCTACGGACCTTCTCGTTCGAGGCGCTGATCGTGCTGTTCTTCGCGAGCCTGGTGGTCGGCTGGGTGATCGCCGGCCGGGTGCTCGCCCCGATCGGCCGCATCACCGGGGTCGCGCGCGAGATCCAGGCCACCGACCTGTCCAGGCGCATCCGCATGCAGGGCCCCAACGACGAGCTCAAGCAGCTCGCCGACACCTTCGACGCCATGCTCGCCCGCATCGACGCCGCCTTCGCCGCGCAGCAGCAGTTCCTCGCCGACGCCTCGCACGAGCTGCGGAACCCGCTGGCGATCATCCGCACCAACGCCGATCTCGCGCTGTCCGATCCGGATCCGCAGCAGGAGGAGCTCAGACAGGCTGTGGTCGTGGTCAAGCGCGCCAGCGACCGGATGGCCCGGCTGGTCGACGACCTGCTCGCGCTGGCGCGCCGCGAGGCGCCGACCTTCGCGATCGAGCCCGTCGACCTCGGTCGCGCGGCCAGCGAGGCGAGCGACGAGTTCCTCGCGCCGGCCGAGGCGCGCGGGATCGTGCTCGACCGGGCCGTCGCCCCCGGAGTCGTCGTCATGGGCGACAGCGACGCGCTCAAGCGCGCGATCGCCAACCTGCTCGAGAACGCCGTCAGGCTCGCGCCCGCCGACTCGAGGATCCGGCTCGCCGTCGGCAGCGAGCGCGACCTCGCCTGGGTCGCCGTCTCCGACGAGGGCCCAGGGATCGCCCCCGAGCACCAGCCCAAGGTCTTCGACCGGTTCTGGCGCGCCGACAAGGCGAGGTCGAGGGCGGACGGCGGCACCGGGCTCGGTCTGTCGATCGTCCGCCAGATCGCCCAGACCCACGGCGGCGACGTCCAGCTCCAGTCCAGGGTCGGCGTCGGCTCCACCTTTACCATCTGGCTCCCCGTCGCCAGCTTCAGCAACGAGCCTGCCCCCCGCATCACCTCCAGCGCCCCGCGTTGAGGAAGGACGGGCCGGGCCGCGCCGCGGTGGGTTACCTGCCGCGGTCCGGTGCCGGCTCTCCGCCCGTGTCGCCCGAATGCCGGAATCGCTTACCAAAGGCGGCGTTGCCCTTTACATAGGCTTGAGAGTCCACTTACCGACCTTTTAGTGGGCCACCCCTACGCTCGATACAGACAGGCGACCAAAGCCTGTCCGCAAAGAACTCCGTTCAGGAGGCCAACGTAAATGTCCAACTCCGACATGTGGCGACCCGGGCCGACGCCCGCCAATGGCACCAACCGGCCTTCGGACGAGCAGCCGCCCGAGCACGATGTCGACCGCGACGCGACCGCACCCATAGACGCAGGTCGCGGAAGCGAGCAGGACAACATCCGCTGGGGCAAGGACGCCCATGGCGGCTCCGCCGGCGACGACGCCGCGCGGGCCGCCGCACCGTCCCCCTGGGGCGGCAACGCTCCGACAGGCTGGGGTCAGGGCGGCACCGGGAGCGGCTGGAGCGTGGCGGGACCGGGCGGCGGCCCGTTCGCTTCAGCCCCCGGTGCCCCCGACCCCGCACTTGGTGGCGCCGGTGGTGCCGGCGGCGGTGGTGCCGGCGGCGGTGGTGCCGGTGCCGGTGCAGGTGGTGGCGGTGACGGTGGTGGTGGTGGTGCGGGTGGCGGCGGTGGGGCCGGCGGCCCCAGTGCGGGGTCCCGCCCGTCCATCGGCCAGGCCACCACCATGACCGAGCCGCAGGGCCCATGGGCCTCGGGCGGCTCCGCGCCGCCGTGGGCACCGGCTGACACTCGCCCGATCCCCGATCCCTCGGGAACCGGATCATCCTGGGGGGCCCCGCCCTCGGGGAGCGGTCAGCCGCCGCCCCGTCGCGGCAACTCCCGTCTGGTCGCCGCGGCCCTCGCCGTCGTGCTGCTGCTCGGCGCGGGCTACGGCCTCGGCCAACTCCGTGACCGCGGCTCCAGCAATGCCAGCGCCTCTGGCGCCGGCATCCCTGTGTCCGTTACGCCGTCGCAGATAAAGGCCGGTGACGAGCCGGTCGCCGCGGTCGCCAAGGCGCTGCTTCCCACCGTCGTCCAGCTCGAGACCAACCAGGGCCTCGGCTCCGGTGTCATCTACGACAAGAACGGCTACATCCTCACCGCCGCCCACGTCGTCGAGGGCGCGGACCAGCTGACCGTGCGCCTGGCCGACGGCACCAAGCTGAACGGCCGGGTCGTCGGCACGGACCAGGGCACCGACATCGGCGTCGTCAAGGTCGACCGGAACAACCTCCAGCCGGCCGCGCTCGCCCTCAAGGTTCCCCTGCAGGTCGGCCAGATCGCCGTTGCTATCGGCAGCCCCTTCGGTCTCGAGGGCAGCGTCACCTCTGGTGTGGTCAGCGCCGTCAACCGCAGCCTGCCGACCGACAACGGGGCCGTCTTCGAGGTCCTCCAGACCGACGCCCCGATCAACCCGGGCAACTCCGGCGGCGCGCTCGCCGACCGCGAGGGCAGGGTCATCGGCATCAACGACTCGATCCGCTCGGAGTCCGGGGGCAACGAGGGCGTCGGCTTCGCGATCCCGATCGACGTGGCCGCCGCCTCCGCGGCGCGGATCGTCCAGGGCAAGACCTCCGAGACCGGCTACCTCGGCGTCAGCGGCACCGACCCGACCCTCGGGCAGCCCGGCGCGCTGGTGAACCAGGTGCAGCAGGGCGGCCCCGCCGACAAGGCAGGCCTCCAGGTCGGCGATCTGATCACCAGCATCAATGGCCAGAAGGTTCAGAGCATGGACGATCTGGCCGCGCAGATCAGGGTCCTCGGGCCTGGACAAAAGGCAGCACTCGGCATTGTTCGGGGCGGTAACCAGCAGACCATCACAGCGACCTTGACGAATCGGCCAAATGAATGATGAGATCTGGCCTACACTCAGTAGTCCGCACGGACTAGACACTATCGACCGAATCTGGTAGTTTGGCTGGTAACGATTTGGAATCAAGGGCAGCACGAACGGGATCGGGCAGCGTACTGTTTGGAGACGCGAACACGGAGCTGATTCAGAGCGGCGCTGGGGGGCGCTCATCAGGATCAGTTCCGCCCGCATGACGGCCGGGGCCGTCAGCCTCGGCCGGGAGGATACGGGAGGCGCGGGAAGCACGTTCGCGATATGGCGGCCGCGCCGTCCGGCTGTGTGGACCGGTGGTTGGGGGACTGCCGGGGCCCCGCCGGACGGCAGGCCGTCGTTTTTTGTGCGCGCAATCGCGCCTCGCGGTTGCCTTTGATTTCTTCATTTCAATGTCTCTTGCATGTCACGACAGCTTTGTCCGACGTCTGGGGGACGGCGCGCCGAGCGCGCCCACCCGCACCCTCGGGCCCGCCGGCGCCCTCGGGGTCAGGCGCGCAGCACCCCGGACATCCCCCGGCGTACGCCATTCGGCCCTCGGGTGCCCCAACCGCAGCGCGTGAGCGTGGCTTCTCACGCCGCATGGCCAGCGCTGTCGCTCCGGCCGCGGAGCAAGGGCCAGCCCCCGGCTTCGCTCAGGGTGGCCGACCGGCCCAGAGCCCGCGATGGGCGGAGCGCGCCTCGTCAACGAGCTGGCGGAACAGGCTGGCATAGGTGACATCCGGTGGGATCGTGATCAGCTGCGCATACCCTTCGGCCGCCAGCAGCGCGTTCCAGAAGGTCCCGTCGGGCAGCCACACGTAGGCGAGCAGCCGGCCGTACCGGTCGCGCGGCTCCACGTCGCCGACGAGAGACACCGTCCGACCGCTCAGCATGCGCTTGGCGAAGTTCGACGCCTCCTTGCCGTACGGCTGGACCGGGCGATTGGGATCGACCGTCTCCGGTGTGTCGACGCCGATGATCCGGATCCGCTCGCTGCGTCCGGCCAGCTCGGCCACGAAGGTGTCGCCGTCGACCACGCGCTCGACCCTGGCCGCGACCGCGCCGGCGGGAACCTTCGGCCAGGACGCCCGCTCGGCCGGGCTGGTCGCCAGGCGCGGCGGCGCGTCCGGCCGGCATCCGGCGAGCAGCACGGCGGCCATGGTGGCCAGCGCGAGCAGCCAGACGGTGGCGGCCCTGGGGGCGGGTCGCCTCGGAGTGCCGATCGGCGGCAGCGGCGGGATCGCGGCGGTCGTAATCATGCGAGCAGAATAGGCAGCCCCGGCGAAAGCCGCGCAGCGTTGTCCACACCCCCCCGCAACCCGTTGCATTCCCGTCCGGGCGCGACCGCAAGATCCGGCGAGGGGGGTGTGGACAACGCACAACGGGCGTCGCGGGCGGTGGTTAGGATCGGGGCATGAACATTGGACCCGACGGCCTCGCCGACCCGCATGACCCGCCGCTCGACGCCGAGCTCGGGCGGGCCAGCGACGTCCCTCCACCGACCGCGGCCGCCTCACCGGCGGACACGTCCCCGCTGCCCGGCGTCCCCGCATCGTCGTTCGCGGACACGTCCTCCCCGGCCGGCATGGGCGCGCCGGCGTCGCTACCCGAGGCGTCGTCCTCGGCTGGCACGGGCTCGGTATCCCTGATGGACGGGGCACCCGCTGAGATGGCCGCCCGGTTGCCGGCCGGGAACGTCCTTCTGCTCGGCGGCCCCGGCAGCGGCAAGACCTCGCTGCTTGAGGAGGTCATGCACGACCTCGCCGGTGACCCCGGCGGGACCGCGTTGTTCGTCACCTCCAGCCGGCAGGCGGCGAACGCGTCGACCGAACGGCTGCTCGCCCGGGTCGAGCGGGCGGCCGGTGGGGCGCTCAGCTGCGTGACCTGGCACGCGTTCGCGCGCGGCCTGGTCACCAGCCACGCCGACCTGCTGCCCTACCGGGGCGAGCCCCGGCCGCTCAGCGGTCCCGAGCAGTGGTCGCTGGTCCGAGAGCTGCTGCTTCAGGACCGTCCGGTGGTGGACTGGGGCGAGCTCGAACCGCTGGTTCGAACGCGGGCGTTCACCGACGAGCTCGCGAACTTCGTGCTCGCCTGCCAGCGGCGCCTGATCGGGCCCGACGAGCTGGTCGAGCGTGCGGACGCCCAGCGGCGTCCCGCCTGGCACCTCGCCGCCGACTTCCTTGGCAGCTACCTCGGTCACCTCGCCCTCGCCGACCTGGTCGACCAGGCCGGGATGGTGGTCCAGGCCGGCGACCTGCTCGAGGACCATGTCGACCTGCGAGCGGACACGGTCGCGCAGGTCGGAACCATCCTCGTCGACGAGGCGCAGGAGCTGGATGCCGCCCAGTTCCGCCTGCTCGAGCTGCTCGCGGCCGGCGGGGCGCGTGTGATCATGGCCGGCGACCCGGCCGGCACCACCGACGCCTTCCGCGGCGCCGACCCCGCCGCCCTGCCCCAGCGGGGCGCCAGGCTCGGCGCCAGCACCGTCCTGCTCGAGCACAGCCGCCGCCTCGGCGGTCCCGGCCTGGACGCGGTCAGGCGCCTCCAGGCGGCCGGTCCGCAGCCCACCGTTGGCCTGCGGGGAATCAGGACCACGGCGGTCGAGGCCGCCCACTTCCCGGGCCCGGCGGAGGAGGCGGACGCGATCGCCCGGCTGCTCCGGCTCGCGCACCACCGCGACGGGGTCGCCTACGGGCGGATGGCGGTGCTGCTTCCGTCGCCCCGCCGGCTGGCCGGTCCGGTTCGGCGGGCGCTGGAGCGCCGCGGGGTGCCGTACCGCCTCGGTGCCGGCGAGCGGCAGCTGCTGCACGAACCGATCGTGCGCCACCTGCTCGACCTGTTCCGGCTGGCGCTGGAGCCGGCCAGGGCCGATGAGCTGCTGCCGTCGCTGCTGACCTCGCCGCTCGGCGGCCTCGACGCTCGCGAGTTGCGCGCGCTGCGCCGCGCCGCGCTGCTCGCCGACCGGCCGCTGGCCCAGCACGTCGCCGCGTCGCCCGACGAGCTCGGCGTCGACCCACCGATCACGGCCAGGGTCACCGCACTCCGCGACCTGCTGGACAAGGTCGGGCACTGGGCGGCCGAGCTCGAGGCGGACCGGTGCTTCTGGGAGGTCTGGTGCTTCGCCCCCGTCTTCGGCAAGCTGGTGAGCAGGGCCGAGCGGCATCCCGAGGACGCCGGCATCGCGCGGCAGCTCGACGCGCTGACCGCCTTCTCGCGGACCCTTGGGCTGTTCGTCGACGGGCGGCCGACCGCGACCATGCGCTCCTATCTCGACGTGGTCGAACGGGCGAACTTCGCCAGCGATCCCTGGCTGCCGCCGTCCTCGGCCAGGCTGGACGCGGTCGAGCTGCTTTCGGTGCACGGTGCCAAGGGGCAGGAGTTCGATCTGGTGGTCGTGGCTGGCTGCCTGGATGGCGTGCTGCCGCGTACCGCGTGGCCCGAGGGCGTGTTCGAGGCGTGGCGCCTCGACGGCGACCTGAACCCGGTCGCCCGGTCGCGGACGATCGTCGAGTCGGAGCGCCGCCGCTTCGTGCTCGCCGCCAGCCGGGCCAGGGACAGGGTCGTGTTCACATCCTCCAGGGCCGACGGTCGTGGGGAGCCGTCGAGGTTCATTGCCGAGATCGGCCTCGACGCCTCGTCCGACTCGGTCCCAGGCGACACGGCGCCGCTCGGCGCGCTCGAGGCCGCCGGCGTGTTGCGGCGCGCCGCCACCGACCGCTCACGCGGGGCCGGGGAGCGCCTCGCGGCCATCGCCACCCTGGCCGCCATGCCGCGCGTGGACCCCTCCACCTGGTGGTGGCGCCGCGACTGGACCGTCGATCCGGAGCCGATCGCGGCGGAGGGCCGCCTGCGCACCTCGTACTCCCGCATCGGCACCTACGAGGACTGCCATCTCCGCTACTTCTTCTCCAGCGTGGTCGGGCTCGACGACCGCACCTCCTATCAGATGGCGTTCGGCAAGCTCATGCACACGATCTTCGAGCTTTCGGCCAGAGGCGACATCGAGCATGAGCCGGAGGCCCTCAAGGCGGCCTTCCGCGAGCGCTTCGACGCGGCCTGGTTCCCGTCCCGGGCGATCGCCCACCAGTACTGGCGCGACGGGATGGCCATGCTCGAGCTGTGGCACCTCGGCGAGGCCGAGCGGGCGAGGCAGGCGCTGTGCTTCGAGGTCGGGTTCGAGATGGAGGTCGCCGGGCACCTCGTCCGCGGCCGCATCGACCGTGTCGACCGCGCCGAGGGCGGCGTGGTCCTGCTCGACTACAAGACCGCACGCAACCCCGCGACCGAGGACGAGGCGCGGAGGTCGCTCCAGCTCGCGATCTACTATCTGGCTGCGCTGCGCGATCCCGAGCTGGCCGCGTTCGGTCCGCCCGTCGAGATGCAGCTCGTCTACCCGGCGCAGGCGCGGATGGGCCGGTTCGCGCGGGTGAGCCAGCGGCCGGAGGAGGACCATGCCAGCCTGGTCGAGAGCCGGCTGGTCCCGTTGCTCGAGGGCGCGGCTGCCGAGCGGTTCGACCCCAGCCCGCACGCTGATTGCCGGTTCTGCGCCTTCAAACCGATCTGCCCCATGTGGCCGCAAGGTGAGGACTTCCTCGCCCCGGTCCTGCCCGCCGTCGCCGGCGAAGCCTCCGTCGCGGCCGCGCAGGCAGGCGACGCCACGGCCGAGGGGCTTGGCATGACCAATGGATCGGTCCCGACAGCCATGCCTGGGACCTCGACGTCGTCCCCGCCGGAGGCCCCGCCCTCGTCCTCCCCAGGGACCCTACCCTCCACCTCCCCCGGGACCTCGACCGGAGGCGAGCGATGAGCGCCCCCACCACCACGACCGCCGCGTCGGGCGCGATGCCGAGCATCCGCCGGGCGCTCAAGGGACGCGAGCCGACGGCGGAGCAGTGGGCCGCGATCACGGCTCCGATCGGTCCCGTCCATGTGATCGCGGGCGCCGGTTCGGGCAAGACCGCCGTGATGGCCGCCCGCATCGTCTACCTGGTGGAGCAGCTCGGCGTGCCGCCGTCCGCGATCCTGGCGCTGACCTTCACCAACAAGGCGGCGACCGAGCTGGAGGAGCGGGTCCGCGACGCCATCGGGCCACTGCCCGCCGAACCCGGCGACACCCCGCCCGTGGCCGTGTCGCCCGCCGCCACCGTCGCCAGCATCGGGTCGGGCGACCCGATCCCGGGCCTCGGCGATCCGCCCCGCGACGAGCCCTCGCCGGCCGACGGGCTGCTGCCGCCTGGCGAGCCGCCCACGGACCAGGTGGCGGTGCACACCTACCATGCGTTCGCCGCCGACCTGGTCAAGGCCCACGGCGTCCGAATCGGCGTCGAGCCGGACGCCGACCTGCTCAGCGAGGCGCAGCAGTACCAGATCCTGCTGGGCCTCATGGACGGCGAGCGCTTCGAGCACCTGCACGTCCGCACCGCGGGCGCCACCATCCGCAAGACGCTGGAGCTGGCCGCGGCATGCGCGGACCACCTCGTCGAGCCGGCCGCGGTCGCCGAGCACGCGCGCAGCGTCGTCGCCGCCGCCGAGGCCGGCGAGCGGATGCCCGACTGGCAGGTCCAGGCGGCCCGCGAGCGGATCGAGCTGACGCGGCTGGTCCAGCGGTACGTCGAGGAGAAGCGCCGCCGCAGCCGGATCGACTTCGGCGACCAGGTGGCCAAGGCGTTCGAGCTGGTGAGCCGTCACCGAGACCTCGCCGAGGAGTTGCGCGGCCGCTATCCCCACGTGCTGCTCGACGAGTACCAGGACACCAACATCGCGCAGCGGCGGCTGATGCAGGTGCTCTGCCCGCCGGGCGCTTCGATCATGGCGGTCGGCGACGCCCGCCAGGCGATCTACGCCTTCCGCGGCGCCACCATGTACAACCTGCTGTCGTTCGGCGAGCACTTCTCGCACCTGGACGGCAGCGCGGTGTCCGAGGCGATGCCGCTGTCGACCAACTTCCGCTCCGGTCGGCGGATTCTCGAGCTGGCCAACTCGGTGATCGACGTGATCGCCGAGGAGCGGCGCGGCGGCACGCCGCTGGTGCCGCGGGAGGGCGCCGGCGAGGGCGAGGTCCGGGCGGCGCTGCTCAGCGACCAGATCGCCGAGGCGGACTTCGTGGCGGAGCAGGTCGTCAACGCCCACGAACGCGGGCTCGAGGACGGCAGCTATCCGGAGTGGCGCGACGTCGCGGTGCTGGTCCGCTCCAAGCGGCTGCTGGGCCCGCTGCGCGAGGCGCTGGAGCGGCGCGACGTCCCGGTCGAGGTCGTCGGCCTGTCGGGCCTGCTCGAGACGCCCGAGATCGTCGACCTGGTGTCAGTCCTCCGTGTGATCGCCGATCCCGGCGACAACGTCGCCCTCGCCCGACTGCTGCTCGGGCCCAGGTGGCGGATCGGCTACCGGCACCTGGTGCGGCTGGCGCGCTGGGCCTCCAGGCACAACTGGGGCCTGAAGGACGTCCTGCCCGGCGAGGACCCCGATCCGGGCGACGTGTCCTTCGCCCTGTCCGAGGCGCTGGACCACCTGGGCGAGGTCGAGGGCCTCGACGACGAGGCCCGGAACCGGCTGGAGGCGTTCCGCCTCGAGCTGCGCCGGCTGCGGCGACGGTCCGACGCGCCGCTGCTCGACCTGACCCAGACGGTGCTGGAGCGGACCGGCGTCTGGTCGGAGCTGGAGGCGTCCGCCGACCGGCGGGCCGAGTCGGCGCGCCGGAACCTGGCGACCTTCCTGGACCGTGTGGCGGCCTTCGCTCCGGTCGAGGGCGACCCGTCCCTCGGGGCGTTCCTGGCCTACCTGGACGCGGTCGAGGACGCCGCCGAGCCGGTCGAGGCGACCCAGCCGGCGCTGGCCGACTCGGTCAAGCTGATGACCGTCCACATGGCCAAGGGCCTCGAGTTCCCGATGGTGGTCGTGGCCGGGCTCTCGGCCGGCACCGCCAAGGACGGCTCACCCAAGCACGGCATCTTCCCGGACGTGCGGGTCGCCGACCCGCGGCGTGCGCAGGGGTTCCCATACGAGCTCCGCGAGGACGCGGCGCACCTGCCGCGATTCCAGGGCAACGCGAGGGCGTTCAGGGCCCAGCTCGACGAACGCGCGCTCGAGGACGAGCGGCGGCTGCTCTACGTGGCGCTGACCAGGGCCAAGCGGCTGCTGGTGCTGACCTCGGCCTGGTGGTACCGCGGCTCCGAGAAGGTCCCGAAGGGCCCGAGCCCTTTCTGGCGCGAGGCGGCGGAGCATCCGGCCGTAACCGTGGTTTCCCAGGCGCCGGAGCCACCGGCCAGCCCGCTGACCGAGGCGCTGCGGGCCAAGGTGAGCTGGCCGCCACCGGCCCGTCGTCCCGACGAGCTGACCGATCCGGTCGTCCCCGAGGGGGTTGCGGCCGCGGTCGCGCTGGCGCGCAAGGACCCGCGGGCCATTTCAGGTCGCGTCCCGCCGGGCGAGCTCGACGCCTACCGGATCGGGGTCGACGCGGGCCGTCAGCTCGTCGACGCCAGCAACGGCGAGGCCGCCCCGCCGATGCCGCAACCGCCGAGGGTCCTGTCGGTGACCCAGGTGCTCGTCTACGCGCGCTGCCCGCGGGACTTCTACTGGATGGTGGTGCGGCCCTTGCCGTCGCCGCCCCGTCCGGCGGCGCGGCTCGGCTCCGTGGTCCATCGCCTGCTCGAACGGCGAGCCAGAGGGCTGCCCGACCTGGTCGACCTCGACGGGCTCGGCGGCTACGGCGGCGGTGGGATCGCGGAGCCGGGTCTGGTCGAGCGTGCCAAGCGCAACTTCGCCGCGACCCCGTACGCGAGCATGCCGGCGCCAGACGCCGAGGTCGGCGTGGTCCTGCGCGTTGGTCCGTGGGCGCTTCGCGGCCGCATCGACGCCATCTTCCGGACCGCCGACGGGGTCGAGCTGGTCGACTGGAAGACCGGCAAGCGGGTCGAGTCGAATCCATTCGGGCTCGACCAGCTCGGGGTCTACGCGCTCGCGCTCCGTGAGCTGGGCCAGCTGCCGGGGGATCGCTGCATGAGCGCCTACTGCTACCTCGGTGGCGACTCCCCGCACATCGACCCGTTCGAATGGCGTCCCGAGGACCTCGCCCACCAGCGCGAGGTGCTCGGGACGGTCCTGGAGGCGCTCGACCGCGGTGAGTTCGAGCGCCGCTGCCGCCTTCCCACCTGCCGAACATGCCGCGGCGAGTGACCCCGCCGGTCCGGCGGGACCCCACCCCGACCCTCAGCGCAAGCGGGTGGTGCGGGAGGTGGCGAAGCGCTGGGCGACGACGTCCTTGAGGCTCTGCGGGAAGGCGCGCTTGGAGGCCAGGTGCGGGGCGGTCAGGTGGCGCTGGGCATTGGCGTCGCCGGTGAAGGCGGCGGCGCAGCGCTCGGGCTCGGCGTTGGCGAGGGCGAGGATCGCTCCGGTGGCGCCGAGGGGCCCGGCGAGGGCGAGCAGCGGCGCGGCGCCGATGTAGAGCGCGCCCTGGTAGCTGTCGAGCTCGGCGAGCAGGCGCTCGGGGTCGCCGGTGGAGTCCTTGACCCCCTGGACCGGCAGGTCGCCGAGCAGGTCGACGGGGATGCCGGGCGGCGACACCAACGGATAGTGATACGCGACCACCGGCAGGTCGCCGGCGGCCTCGGCGACCATGCCGTAGTAGCGCCGCAGGTCCGAGTTCCCTGGCGGTGAGAGCGTCAGCACGCCGTCGGCGCCGTGGTCCCGCGCGTCCTTGGTCAGCGCGACCGCCTGCCTGGCCGAGGGGGCGCCGGTGCCCTGTAGGACCGGGACCCCGGCGGGCACGGCCACCCGGACGGCCTCGAGCAGCGCGATCCGCTCGCCGCGGTCCAGGCTCGACGCCTCGCCGGTCGAGCCGGCGACGACCACGGCGCGCATCCCGAGCTCGACCAGGGTGCTCGCGTGCTCGGCGGTCGCCTTGGCGTCGATCTCGCCGTCGTCGTCGAAGAGGGTCACCAGCGCGACCCCGACCCCGCTGAAGATGGGTGCATCCATCGATCTTCCCTGCCCTTCGTACCGGTACGGGACGGTTCGAGCGTAGCGGGCTCCGGTCCCACTTGGCCGTCCGTGGCGCGGTTTGCCTACCCAGAGCCACACGGATAAGCTAGCTCAAGGAAACATCTATGTTTCCAAAGTCGTCCAGCGGTGAGACGTGATGGAGCGGTCTCCACGCGGAGGTCGCCGCGTCGTCCGGCGGCGCGCCGGCTCAAAGGGCCACAAGCCCCCAGAGCCGAGCCGCCGAGAAGGGCCGGGGGGCCGAAAGGCCTCGCGGGTTTCGGATCGGCGGAGCACGGGTCGTCCGGCGACGAGGCGGTCGACCACGGCGAGGCAGCCGGTCGATCCGCTGGGAAGCAGCACCGAGGCAACTCGGGGAGGGCCAGCTATGTCGATGGTCGAGGATGGTCGTGTCGCCACGCGGGACAAGATCCTGCTCCTGCTGCGACGCCATGGGCGGCTCTCCGCTCCGCAGCTCGCCGGCCTGCTCGGGGTGACCTCGGTCGGGGTCCGGCGCCACCTGACCACGCTCGACCGCGACGGCCTGGTGACCGCCACGATCGAGAAGCCGAAGCGCGGTCGTCCCACCGCCGTCTACCGGCTGACCGACGCCGGGCTCGAGACCTTCCCGCGCAGCTACGACGAGGTCGCGCGCGAGGCGCTGGCGTTCCTCGGCCGCGAGGACGCCTCCGCGCTCTCGCAGTTCCTGGCCTGGCGGAACGAGCGACTGGCCAGGAGCTACGCGAAGCGGGTGGATGGGGCTACCCTTGCCGAGCGCGCGACGGCCCTCGCCGAGGTCCTGAGCGAGCAGGGATTCATGGCGGAGGTCGAGGCGGCCCCAGACGGCCTGCGCCTCTGCCAGCACAACTGCACGGTGGAGCACCTCGCGAACGAGCTGCCAGACCTGTGCACCTCCGAGGCGAAGCTGTTCGAGCAGCTCCTCGGCACGCCGGTCCAGCGCGACGAGACCATCGTGCGGGGCGACGTCCGCTGTGTCACCCGGGTGCACGAGCGGTCGACGGATGACAACGACAGACGGATCAAACGCCGCACGAGCACGACGAACCTGAGCACGTCCCCCACGCACACGGCAGCAAGGAGCGAAGCCTGATGGTCACTGACGCCCGCGACCTGACGCAGGCACCGGAGCGGATCAACCCCGTGCCAGAAAACGTCGACATCGGCGCGTACAAGTACGGATGGCACGACAAGGTCAGCTCGGTCTTCGAGCCGAAGCGGGGCCTGTCGCACGATGTCGTCGAAGAGATCTCGCAGATGAAGAACGAGCCGGAGTGGATGCGGAAGTTCCGCCACCGCGCGCTCGACTACTTCTATCGCCGGCCGATGCCGGAGTGGGGCGGCGACCTGTCGAAGATCGACTTCGACAACATCTTCTACTTCCTGCGCGCCACCGAGAAGCAGGCCGCCTCCTGGGAGGACCTGCCGGCGGACATCAAGAGCACCTACGACCGCCTGGGCATCCCCGAGGCCGAGAAGCAGCGCCTGATCGCCGGCGTCGCGGCGCAGTACGAGAGCGAGGTCGTCTACCACAAGGTCCGCGAGGACCTCGAGGAGCAGGGCGTCATCTTCCTCGACACCGACACCGCGCTGCGCGAGCACGAGGACCTCTTCCGCGAGCACTGGGCGACGGTGATCCCCGCCAACGACAACAAGTTCGCGGCGCTGAACTCGGCGGTGTGGTCGGGCGGCTCGTTCATCTGGATTCCCGAGGGCGTCCAGGTCGAGATCCCGCTCCAGGCCTACTTCCGCATCAACTCGCAGAACATGGGCCAGTTCGAGCGGACGCTGATCATCGCCGAGCCGGGTTCGAGCGTGCACTACGTCGAGGGCTGCACCGCCCCGATCTACTCGTCGGACTCGCTGCACTCGGCGGTGGTCGAGATCATCGTCAGGCCGCACGCCAAGGTCCGCTACACGACCATCCAGAACTGGTCGAACAACGTCTACAACCTGGTGACCAAGCGGGCGGCCGCCTACGAGGGCGCCACCATGGAGTGGATCGACGGGAACATCGGCTCGAAGCTGACCATGAAGTACCCGGCCGTGCTGCTGCTTGGGCCTCACGCCCACGGTGAGGTCCTCTCGGTCGCGTTCGCCGGCGACGGCCAGCATCAGGACGCGGGCGCGAAGCTGACCTTCGCGGCCCCGGAGACCACCGGGCAGATCATCTCCAAGTCGATCTCGCGGGACGGCGGCCGCACCTCCTACCGCGGTCTGATCAAGATCGAGGAGGGCGCCACCGGCGTGAAGGCGAACGTCCGCTGTGACGCGCTGCTGCTCGACGAGGAGTCCCGCTCGGACACCTACCCGTACAACGACGTCAAGGAAGAGGACGTCACCCTCGGTCACGAGGCGACCGTCTCCAAGATCGGTGACGACCAGCTCTTCTACCTCCAGTCGCGCGGGCTCTCCGAGGTCGAGGCGACGGCGATGATCGTGCGCGGCTTCATCGAGCCGATCTCCAAGGAGCTGCCGATGGAGTACGCGCTCGAGCTGAACCGGCTGGTCTCGCTCCAGATGGAAGGTTCGGTCGGGTAGTGGCGGCCATCGATGACATCACTTTCAAGGACCTCGACCAGGCGGCGGTGACCGCCTGGTCGGAGGCCCTCGGCGACCCCGAGTGGTTCCTGGCCAGGCGGCTCGAAGCCTTCGCCGCGCTGGAGAAGCTGGAGCGGCCGAGCGGCCGCGAGGAGGCCTGGCGCTTCACCAACCCGAGGGCGGGTGGGCTCGAACGCGCCCGCATCATCCGCGGCCCGGCCACCGGCACCGCCGAGGCGGCGATGCCGGCGCGGCTGAGCGCCGGTCACGCCAGGGCAGAGGCCGGCGGCGCGACCACCCCGGACACGGAGCTGCGCCCGGGCGGCCTGGTCACAACCGTCGACGGCGCCGCCGGCGAGCCCAGCCTGGCCGCCGACCTGGCCGAGCAGGGCGTGATCCTGACCGACCTGCGGACCGCGCTGCATGAGCACGCGGGCCTGGTCGAGCCGCGCTTCATGACCTCGGCGGTGCCGTTCGACGAGGACTGGTTCGCCGCGCTGCACGCCACCCTGGTCACCGACGGCACCTTCCTGTACGTGCCGCCGGGGGTCCAGGTCGAGGTGCCGATCGGCGCGGTCTACCAGCGCACGGGCAGCGGCGCGACCTTCGCCCACACGCTGATCGTGGTCTCCGACGACGCCTCGGTGACCCTGGTCCTGGAGCACAGCTCGCCCGAGGAGCTGGACGGCCGCGCCTTCCACCACGGCGTCACCGAGCTGTTCGTCGGCGAACGCGCCAACCTCCAGCACCTCACCCTCCAGGAGTGGGGCAGCGAGCAGGTCGTGCACTTCGGCATCCAGCGCGCGGTGGTCGGCCGCCAGGGCAGCTACCGCTCGCTGGTGGTCACCCTCGGCGGCGGCGTGGTGCGGATCGCGCCCGACGCCCGGCTGGCCGAGGGCGCCGAGGCCGACTTCCTCGGCGC
>JBEDUQ010000005.1:0-15223 GCA_040414855.1 Actinomycetota bacterium | reverse complement strand
AACGCCGAGGCCAGCTCATCGATGCGCTCGTCGCTGAAGCCCTCGGCGCCGAGGATCGGGCGGGCCTGGTTGGCGAGCAGGCGACCGCTCTCGACCTCGGGAGCGACCGGCTCCGGCGCGTTGTCCGGCGTGACCGGGTCCTGCTTGTCGATGTCGGTCGCCCTCGCCGGCGGGTCCGGGTCGATCGGCAGGTCGTGTCGATGCGAATGCTGGTTGGTCAAGAGATTCACCTCCACGCGGCGAGGTACCCAGCGGCAGCGGCCGGTACGCGGGTTGGTACACTTCGCGTTCGCGACGCCGTGGCGACCGCCACGCCGCATTCGCTCACAACCGCCACTTGGGGAGCAGCACGTGAAGGACGTCGGGATCGTCGGGCTTCCGCAGTCCGGGAAGACGACGCTGTTCAACGCCCTGACCCGGGCGGGGGCGCCGGCCGGAGGCGCCGCCGGCAAGGCCAACGTGGCCGCCGTGCCAGTGCCTGACCAGCGCGTGAACGTGCTCACCGAGCTGGAGCACTCGCGCAAGACCGTGTTCGCCCAGGTCCGCTTCGTCGACGTGGTCGCGACCACCGGCGGTAGGAGCGGCGGCGGGCTCTCGGCCCAGGGGCTCGGCGCGCTGCGCGAGGTGGACGCGCTCGCGATGGTGCTGGCGGCCTTCGACGGATCCGACCCGGTCGCCGCCGCCAACGAACTGAACCTGGAGCTGACCGTCGCCGACCTCGACAGCATTGCGGGCGGCGCCGAGAAGGCCGCGAAACGGGCGAAGGCCGGGGTCAAGGGCGCCGCGCTGGAGGCGGAGACGCTGGAGCGCGCTCGCGACCTGCTCGATGCCGGCAAGCCACTGCGGGGCGCCAACTGGGAGCCGGAGCAGGAGAAGGTGCTCCGCAATTTCTCGCCGTTGACGCTCAAGCCGGTGCTGGCGGTGGTGAACCTGGGCGAGGACCAGGTGGCCGACGCGATGGAGCGGGCCGGCGAGGTCGAGCGCGTGCTCGGCGTGCCGACGGTGGCCGTCCCGGCAGCGCTGGAGGCGGAGGCAGCGGAGCTGGAGCCGGCTGAGGCCGCCGAATTCCTGGCCGAGTACGGCGTGGAGCACGGCGGGCTCGACCAGGTGGTCGGGGCGGCGTGGCGACTTCTCGATCTGTTGACCTTCTTCACCACCGGCGACGACGAGACCAGGGCCTGGGAGGTGCGCCGTGGCGCGACCGCCCCGGAGGCGGCCGGCCGCATCCACTCCGACCTGGAGCGCGGCTTCATCCGCGCCGAGGTGATCGCCTACGACGACCTGGTCGCCGCGGGCGGTTGGGACGCGGCCAAGGCGAAGGGCCTGCTGCACGCTGAGGGCAAGTCCTACGTCGTGCGCGAGGCCGACTGTCTGCACGTCCGCTTCAACGTCTAGAACGGTTCCTCCCTGTGTCAAGCCTGTGTGGCTCCAATGAGGATCTGCTCTAGGGGGCCTTGTCGGGGAATCCCTTCGCCCGTTCGACGGCTGCTTGTTGGCGCTCGGCGACCGCGGCGGCTCGGTCCTTGGCCGCGGCGGCCCGGTCCGTGGCTGCCGCTTCCCGGTCACGGGCCGCGTGCTCGCGGTCGATGGCCGCTTCGGCTCGGTCCTCGGCAGCGGCGGCCCGGTCCGCGGCCGCCTGCACTCGGTCCTCGGCCGCCGCAGCGCGGTCGTCCGCGGCCAGGACCCGCTCCGCCGCCGCGATCTCCCGGTCGACGAGCGCCTGCTCGATGAGCACCTGCTGGTCAGAGCTGTCCAGTTCGACAGCTTGGCTTCCCGTGGCCGCGGCCTGGTCGCGGACAGCCGCCGTCCGGTCCCGCGTGGCCGCCGCCTGATCGCGGGCCCCCGCGGCCTGGTCCCGCGCCGCGGCGGCGTGGTCCCGGTCGCCGGCGGCAACCCGCCGGTCGATCGCCTGCTGGTCCTGCCGCTCAGCGGCATCGTCGCGATGCTGGGCGGCGTCGTCGCGATGCTGGGCCGCGTCGTCGCGCCACTGGGCGACCTGGTCGCGCTGCTCGGCACGCTGATCGCGGCCGGCCGCGCGCTGGTCCCGCTGGTCGGCTTCCTGTTCCCCGTTCGGCAAGGGTCCGGTCGGTGGCATCGTGTCCACTTCCTGGTTTTGCCCTTCGCAGTGGTCGGCAGACTCACCATACGCGCTTGGGTCGGATGGCCTACAGACCAGACAAGCCGTCGCGATGGCCGGCGCCAGATCAGTGGTCGCCGCTGGCGGGCCTCTGTGCGGGTCGACCTACGTCGGGGGTTCGCTGTCGCCGGGTCGGTTTACCCTGGATGCCCACAGAGCCCACGTGTGTGAGGGAAATCATGGCCACACTCGAGAACCGTCCGAACACCGCACTGCTCGTCATCGACGTGCAGAACGGCGTCGTCGAGGCGGCCCACGAGCGCGACGCGGTCATCGCCAACGTCGGCAGCCTGATCGAGAAGGCGAGGCAGGAGCACGTCCCGGTTGTCTGGGTCCAGCACAACGACGCGCAGCTCGAGCGGGGCAGCGACAAGTGGCGGATCGTCCCCGAGCTGACGCGGGACGACGCCGAGCCTCTGGTCGAGAAGAGCTACGGCGACTCCTTCGAGGACACCGACCTCGAGAAGGTGCTGTCGGGCCTCGGGGTTGGGCGACTGGTCGTGGTCGGCGCCCAGACCGACCAGTGCATCCGCTCGACGCTCCACGGCGCGGTGACCAGGGGCTATGACGCGACCCTGGTCGGCGACGCCCACACGACCGAGGACCTGACGACCTGGGGCGCGCCGCCGCCGGGACAGGTGATCGCGCACACGAACCTGTACTGGAGCTTCCACGAGGCGCCAGGGCGGACGGCCGGTACGGTCAAGACCAAGGAGGTGGACTTCGACGCCACAGCCTGAACGGCTCGGGTCCATGGCTGCTCCCCGAGTCCGCCAAGCTGGGAGTCTTGGGACTCGGGCGGCTGGATCGGACCGGTGAGCCTCAGCCGGTTGAGGCGGTGACCACCAGGCGCTCGACGCCGGCGGCGACGGCGGCGACCTCGCGCTCGACGTCGGCGCTCAGCTCGCGCATCTCGGCGGCGGTCTGGACGCCGAGCCCGCCGCCCGCGGCGCGCCGGATCCCGCGGGCGGCCCTGGTCAGGTCCCCGACGCGCTCGCGCGCGGCGGGCAGCACCCGCGCCACCTCATGGACGTCCGGCTCATTGGCGAGCAGCCGCAGCTCGGCGTCGAGCACGGTCGCGACCCGCTCCAGCCGCTTGGTCAGGCTCGGCAGGTCGCCGACCACGCCGGCGCTCGCCTTGACCATCGCGACCGCCTGCGGCGTCCGGGTGATCGCGTCGGCCAGCTGCGCGCGCAGGTATGCGACCTCCCTGCGGGGACCGGGCGGAGCCGTCCACATCCGCACGACCCGGACCTGCCTGCCCCAGCGCAGTCGTGCCCTGACCAGCCGAAAGACCCGCCAGGCGACGAACCCGGTCGCCGCGACCAGCGCAACGAACGTCACCAGCACGGCGACCAGCAGCTCGACCATCCCCCGTACCTCCCCGTCGTGAGCCTTCGACCACGATAGACGGCCTACGGGCCTTTGTCAGTCGAGGGGAGGGCACAGGGACACCGCCGGCACAGGGGCACACCGCGCCCTCAGGCAAGGACGCCGGCGTGGAGGTCCTCGACCAGGGCCGCGGCGGCGCGGCGGCCGGAAGCGAGGGCGCCGTTGATGGAGGCGTTGTCGCGGTGGTCGCCACACACGTACAGGCCCGGCTCCAGCCGGACCGGGCGCTCGGGCGGGTCGAGGACGCCGACCGGCTGGGCGGGCTGGGCGTGCTCGATCCGGTAGGTCGCCAGCAGGTCCCAGCCGAGCACCCCCGAGCCGAACCAGTCGGCGAGCTGCCCGACCACGGCGCGCTCCAGCTCCTCGTCCGGGGCGGCCTCGCCGAGCACGGTCACCGAGACGAGGTTGCGTCCAGGAGGCGCATACGTCGGCGAGACGTGGTTGAGCACGCAGCAGTGGCTGACCGGACCGGCGTCGTCGCCGTTGAGGACCAGCAGCGGCTCCTCGATCGGCGCGTGGTCGGTGGCGAAGTACAGGCAGGTCGCCGGCCTTGACCCCGGCGGGGCCAGCACGTCGGCGCCGAGCAGCCACGAGGCCGACGGCCCGTCGGTCGCCACCACGACCGCGCGCGGCCGCAGGCGCTCGCCGCCGGCGAGGGTGAGCTGGCCCGGCTCCACCCTGGTGGCCGCGCGCCGCAGGTGGACGCCCTGCGGCAGCCCCGCGGCGAGCTGCTCGGGGATCGCGCCCATGCCGTGGCTCGGCAGCGCCGAATGCCCGAGCGCGAGCATGCGCAGCGCGAACTCGAACATCCTGCTGGAGGTGTCGAGCTTCGGGTCGAGCAGCACGCCCGAGAAGAGCGGGCGGAACAGGCGCTCGACCATGGTGTCCGAGAAGCCGTACCAGGCAAGCGCTCCGCTGGTCGGCGACTCGGTGCGCGCGAACAGCGTCTCGAGGTCCTCGTGGGTGGCGCGGCGGCGCAGGCGGGCCAGGCGCAGCTTGTCGCCGGCCCCGCCCACCCTGGCCAGCATCGCGGTGGGCGCGTGCAGCGGCTGCCGGAACGGGTCCGCGATGCGGATCAAGCGGTCGTCGACCCGGATCAGCGCGCCGCCGGCGAACGGGTGCAGCTCCAGCGCCCGGTAGTCCAGCATCGCCTCGGCCTCGGGATAGGCCGTGAACAGCACGTGGAAGCCGCGGTCGAGCAGGAAGCCGTCGACCACGTCGGTGCGGACCCGCCCGCCGACGCCGTCACCGGCCTCGAGCACGGTCGGGTTGATGCCCTGCCGGACCAGGTGGTGGGCGCACGATAGACCTGCGAGTCCGGCACCAATGACGTAGATGCCGTCGCCGCCCGCCATCGGGGCCTACCGCTCGGGGGCGTCCACCCCGGCGACGGCAGCGTCGCGCCGCAGCGCGCCGGGCAGGGAGAAATGGACGTCCTCGGGGATGACCTCGACCTCGCGGACCTCTTGGGCGCCGCGCTCGCGGAGCGCGTCCAGCAGCTCGTCGACGAGCCATTCCGGCGCGGAGGCGCCGGAGGTGACGCCGACGGTCTCGACCCCGTCGAACCAGGCCGGGTCGATCGCCGACGCCTCGGGGATCAGGTGGCTCGCGCAGCCGAGGCTGCGCGAGACCTCGACCAGTCGCTTGGAGTTGGAGGAGTTCTCGGCGCCGATGACCAGGATGAGCTGGCAGGAACCGGCCAGCTCCTTGACCGCCGACTGGCGGTTCTGGGTGGCGTAGCAGATGTCGTCGGAGCGCGGGCCGGCGAGCACCGGGAAGCGGTCCCGCAGCACGCCGATCACGCCCTGGGTCTCGTCGACCGAGAGGGTGGTCTGGGTGAGGTAGGCCACCTTGGCGGGATCGGCGATCTCGACCTCGGCGGCCTCCTTCTCGTCGCCGACCAGGTGGATCGCGCTGGGCGCCTCGCCCATGGTCCCGACGACCTCTTCGTGGCCTTCGTGGCCGATCAGCACGATGTCGTAGCCCTTGCCCGCGAACTTGCGGGCCTCCTGGTGCACCTTGGTGACCAGCGGGCAGGTCGCGTCGATGACCTTGAGCTGAGCCTCCTTGGCCTGCGCGTGGACCGCGGGGGCGACCCCATGGGCACTGAAGACCACGTTGGAGCCCTCGGGGACCTCGTCGAGCTCGTCGACGAAGATCGCGCCCTTGGCCTCGAGTCGCCGCACGACGTGCAGGTTGTGGACGATCTGCTTTCGGACATAGACGGGAGCGCCATAGGTCTGGAGCGCGACCTCGACGATCTCGACCGCTCGGTCCACTCCGGCGCAATAGCCCCGCGGCGCCGCCAGCAGCACCCGCGGCGGGGACTTGAACTGTGGAATCGTCCGCTCGGACATGCCGCCATTCTAGTTGCTTCCCGGCGGCGTACGCTGCCAGCGGCATGAGCGAGCGTGACGAGGGAGAGCGCCGCGAGGTCGAGCGGCGCTGGCGAGCCCTGCTCGCGTCCCGCCCGACGGTCGCTGACCTGGTCGATTTCCACACGCGGACCAAGATGACGCTGCTGGCGCGGAGCCCCGACGCCTATCGGGACCTCGGACGGCTGGTGGCACGCGCGTCGGCACGGCCGCTCCCCGAGGTCCTCGCCGACTACGGCGCGGGCCTGCACGAGGCGCTCGCCCAGCCGACCACGCCGGGCAGGCACGCAGGAGTGCTCCAGCACCTGGCCGGCATGCTCCCGGAGTCGCTGGCGTCGGAGCGGGCGCGGCTCGCGGAGCAGATCGAGGAGTACCGGCTGGGGCGGAGGCCGATCGAGGAGCCGGTGCGCCGGCTCAGCGAGCTGCTCCGCGAGCACCCGCACCAGTGGGCCCTGGCCCGGACCTACCTCGAAGCCCACGCCGAGCGCCCGCGGCCGCCACCCGGGCCGACGCCGGGGTCGCCGGGTCCGCGAGAGCCGCCCGAACGGTAGCTACACCGGCTCGACCGGCTCCACGGGCTGGACGGCGGCGAGCAGGTCGCCGGCGGGCGGCGGCGACGACGGCGCGCGGCCGAACTGGGTGTCGTAGAGGTCCGCGTAGAGGCCCCTGGCGGCGAGCAGCTCCTGATGGGTGCCCTGCTCGACCACCCGGCCGGCGTCGACGACCAGGATGCGGTCGGCGTTGACGATGGTCGACAGGCGGTGGGCGATCACCAGGCTGGTGCGGTTGGCCAGCGCGGCGGCGAGCGCGTGCTGGATGTGGACCTCCGACTCGGAGTCGAGGTGCGCGGTGGCCTCGTCGAGGATCACGATCGCGGGGTCGGCGAGCAGCAGCCTCGCGATCGCGACCCGCTGCTTCTCACCGCCGGACAGGCGGTAGCCGCGCTCGCCCACCACGGTCTCGTACTCCTGCGGCAGCGAGTGGATCAGGTCGGCGATGCGCGCGGCCCTGCACGCCTCCTCGATCTCCTCCATGGTCGCGTCCGGCTTGGCGTACCGGAGGTTGGCGAGGATGGTGTCGTGGAACAGGTGCGGGTCCTGCGCGACCAGGCCGCACGCGGCCCGGAGGCTCTCGAGCTCGAGGTCGCGGACGTCGGCGCCGTCGACCCGGACCGAGCCGGTGCTGACGTCGTAGACCCGCGGCACCAGCATGGCGATGGTGGTCTTGCCCGTGCCGGACGGCCCCACCAGTGCCACCAGCTCCCCCGCCTGGACCTTGAACGAGACGTCGCGGAGGACCGGCTGGCCGCCGGCGAGAGGGAGCCCGTTGGCCACGCCGAGCAGGCTCTGGATCGAGGCCTCATCGGCGGTCGGGTAGCTGAAGCCGACGTGCTCGAACTCGATCTCGCCGCGCGGCGGGTCGGCAAGCGGCCGCGCGCCGGGACGGTCGGCGATCGCGCTCGGGTAGTCGAGCACCTCGAAGACGCGGTCGAAGGAGACGAACGCGGTCATGATGTCGACGCGGGCGTTGGTGAGCGCGGTCAGCGGCTGGTAGACCTGGGTCACGTAGGCGGCCAGCGCGACCACGTCGCCGGGCCGCAGCGAGCCCGAGATCACCTGCCGCGCCCCGAGCCAGTACACCGCCGCGGTCCCGACCGCGCCGACCAGGCCCAGCGCCGCGAAGAAGACGCGGCCGTATATCGCCTGGCGGACGCCGATGTCGCGGACGCCGCCGGCGCGGTCGCTGAACTCGGCCAGCTCGCGCCGGCGCCGGCCGAACAGCATCACCAGCAGCGCTCCGGCGACGTTGAAGCGCTCGTTCATCATCGTGGTCATGGCAGCGTTGAGCTGCATGGACTTGCGCGCGATCGCCTGGAGCCGGCGCCCGACCCGCTTGGCGGGAAAGATGAACACCGGCAGGACCACCAGCGCGAGCAGGGTGATCTTCCAGTTCAGCAGGAACATCGCGGTCAGCGTGGTCACCAGCCCGATGACGTTGGAGAGCACCGATCCGAGCGTGCCGGTGAGCGCCTGCTGGGCGCCGATCACGTCGTTGTTCATCCGACTGGTCAGTGCGCCGGTCTGGCTGTGGGTGAAGAAGGCGAGCGGCTGCGACTGCACGTGGTCGAACAGGGCGGTCCGCAGATCGTAGATCAGGCCCTCGCCGATGCGGGCCGAGAGCAGCCGCTGGGCCAGCGCAAGCCCCGCGTTGGCCACCGCGACGCCGACGGCCGCCGCGCCGATGAAGTTGATCAGTCCGAGGCTGCGCTCGGGGATGGCCTTGTTGAGCAGCTCCCGGACCAGCAGCGGCGGCGTCACCGTCACCAGCGACGACAACCCGATCGCCAGCAGGTAGACGAGAATCTGGACCCAGAACGGGCGGGCGAAGCTCCAGACGCGCCGCACCACTCCGCGCGACAGCTTGGTGCTCGGATCGAACTCGAGACGGGAGGCGCGGATGTAGCGTCCGTAGCCGCTCACGGGGTGATCACGGTGTCGCCAACACCTCGCGCGCCGGCTTCATTCCCGACCCCGGGCGGGCTCACGCGGCCTCGGCGGGGGCGGACTCGAGGATCGGGACGGTCTTCTCGACCTCCAGGGTCGGGCGGCGGGCCCTGGCGAGCAGGGTGGCGAGACCGACCGCGCCGAGCGCCGACAGCAGCGCGACCGCGGTGCCGGCGTGCTGGACCACCGAGCCGGCGACCGAGGCCCCGACCGCGCTGCCGGCGGTGAAGGCGCTGGTCACCCAGGTGAACGCCTCGGTGACCGTGCCTCGTGGGGCCGAGCGGTCGACGAGCTGGTACAGGCAGGCGATGGTCGGCGCGATCGCGAGCCCGGCGATCAGCATGCAGAGCGCGAACGGCAGCACCGCCCTGGAGGCCAGCGCCAGCGGCGAGAGCCCGACCATGACGGCGCCGAGCAGGGCGACCACGCGCCGCTCGGGCCCGCGCCCGGAGGCGAGCGCGCCGGCGAGCAGGCCGCCGATCATGCTGCCGCCGCTCCACAGGGAGAGGAACAGCCCCGACAGGCCGCTGCTGCCGAGGTGCTCGGCGACCGCTGGGACGGTCACCTCCATCATGCCGAAGGCCGCCGCCATCAGGGCGATCACGGCCAGCGCGGTGCGCACGCCCGGGCCGCGCAGGGCGCCGGCCCAGTCGGGCTTGCGCGGCTCGGGCCGCCAGGCGCGGGAGGCCGGTGTCGCGGCGAACAGGAAGGTCCCGGTCAGCACCGCCGCCGCGATCGCGAGCACCGCGGCGGCCGGCGAGGCGATCGCGATCAGCGAGACGACGATCAGCGGCCCGAAGATGAAGACCGCCTCCTGGACCGTGGCCTCGAACGCGAACGCGGTCTGGAGCTCGGAGCCGCGCCCGATCAGGACGGACCACAGCGCGCGCATGCAGGCGCCGATCGGCGGCACGGTCGCGCCGCCGATCGCGGCCAGCGCCGGCAGCACGCCATTGGGCACGTGCCCGGCCAACAGGGCCAGGGCGCTGAACGCGCCGGCGCAGACCACCGCGCACGCCAGCAGTGCCTTGGTCTGGCCCGCGTGGTCGACGGCCCTGCCGACCAGCGGCGCCGCCACCGCGGAGCCGAGCGCGAACGAGCCGGCCACGAGACCGGCGAGCGCGAACGAGCCCGCGGCGTGGCGGACCAGCAGCACGATCGCCAGGCTGGCCATGCCGATCACCAGGCGACCGATCATCGCCGTCACGACCAGGCGGGGGACCTGTGGGGTGCGCACGATGGCACGGTAGGGACTGAGGGTCATGCGGACGATGGTGCCTTCAACCTTCTGATGTTGACGAACTATTTAGCCAGGGCTGAATCCTGAATGCCGGCGCGGTAGGATTTCGCGCCGAGGAGGGCTCGTGATCGAGATGGCGTTCGCGGCGGAGGACCTGGTCCGGACGCGCTTCGCGATGTCGCCGCTGTGGGAGGCGGTCGCCAGTGTGCGGACGCTGCGCGATCCCGGGGCGCACGCTCTGCACCTGCCCTGGGTCGAGATGGCCCGGCCGGTCACGGCCGACCTGGACCTCGCGCCACTGGAGGCGCTGCTGGCCGGGCACGGCGGCTACACCCCCGACTTCCTGACGCCGCCGCCCGGCACGCCGCTCCCCGACCTCGACGCGGAGCTGGCCCGGCTGCGCGCGACCCCGCCGCGCGAGGTCCGGCGTGAGCTGACCATGCGCTTCCCCAACCGGCGCCTGCCGCAGGTGCTCAAGCCGCTGGTCCAGGACCCCGCCACCGAGCTGGACCGGCTCGCGGACCTGATCGCCGAGTACTGGGATCGCGCGCTCGCCCCCGTGTGGCCCCGGGTCAAGGCGCTGCTCGACGCCGATGTGCTCTACCGGGCCAGGCAGATCACCGACGGCGGCGCCTGGCGGCTGTTCCGGGGACTGCACCGGTCGGTCACCTTCGCCGGCGGGACGCTGCGCATCGCGATTTCGTACGACGTCAAGGTCGACCTGGCCGGGCGCGGGCTGCTGCTGGTGCCGTCGGCGTTCTCGTGGCCGGAGGTGTTCACGGTCACCGACCAGCCGTGGCAGCCGAGCCTGGTCTATCCTCCCCGCGGCGTCGGGACCCTCTGGGAGAGCGGCTACAGCCCCGACGCCTCGGCCGCGCTCGCCGCACTGATGGGCCGTTCACGCGCGCGCATCCTCAGCGAGCTCGACCGCCCCGCCTCCACGGTCGAGCTGGCCCGCCGGCTGGGAATGGGACCGGGCCTGGTCTCGCAGCACCTGTCGGTCCTCCGCGCCGCGGGTCTGGTCTCCAGCCACCGCCAGGGCCGTGTGGTCCTCTACGACCGCACCGCCGCGGGCCGGACCCTGCTCGGAGCCCCGCCCGGCAACAGCTCCACGTAACCATCTTGACTCTGGGGCGTGGGGGGGAGCGGGCTCCCCCACGTGGATCGGGCCCCCAGGCCTCAGACCTTGGTCAGCGGGGCGTAGCGGAGGAGCAGGCGCTTGCGGCCCTGGCCGGGGAAGTCGACCTCGGCGAGCGCGCGGTCGCCCTGGCCCGAGACCGCGCGAACGACCCCGTTGCCCCACTGCCGGTGCACGACGTGGTCGCCGGGCTGGAGGTCGAGGTCGAGCGCGCCGCGCTGCTGGTCGGCGAGCCGCTCGCCCGGGGTGGAGTCCCGCTTGAAGCTGCCGACCGGCGGCCGGCCGCCCGGCCTCGGTCCGATGGTGGCGCGACCGCCACCGAACGCGGGGCTCGCGTCGCCCCACTCGGAGGCGGCCCGGCGGAAGCGCCCAGCCGTGCTCTCGGGCGAGGCCACGGTCACCAGCTCGTCCGGGACCTCCTTGAGGAATCTCGAGGGCAGGTTGTAGCTGGTCCCGCCGAACAGCGTCCGGCTCCAGGCATTGGTCAGGTAGAGCCGCTCGCGCGCGCGGGTGATGCCGACGTAGGCGAGCCGGCGCTCCTCCTCGAGCTCGCGGGGCTCGCCGACCGAGCGGACGTGCGGGAAGACGTTCTCTTCGAGCCCGGCGATGAACACCACCGGGTACTCGAGGCCCTTGGCCGTGTGCAGGGTCATCAGCGTGATCGACTCGCCGGCGCTCTCGACCTCGTCGGCGTCCGACACCAGCGCGATCGATTCGAGGAAGCCGGACAGCCCGCCCTCGGGCTCGCGCAGCTCGTACTCCTCGGCGACCGACTGGAGCTCGCGGACGTTCTCGACCCGGCCCTCGCCCTCGATCGAGTGGTCGGACTCCAGCTCGCGCATCAGCCCCGAGAGGTCCCAGGCCTGCTCGACCAGCACGCTGGGACTGCGGCCCTCGTCGACGCCGGCCCGCAGTTCGTCGAGCACCGCCAGGAAGTCGGCGATCCCCCGCTGCTGACGGGTGCCCAGCCCGGGAACCTCGCCGGCGCGGCGCAGCGCCTCGGCGAAGGGGATCTCCTCCTCGCCGGCGAAGCGCTCCACCGCCCGCTCCGAGGTGTCGCCGATCCCGCGCCTCGGCACGTTGAGCACCCGGCGCAGGCTGACGGTGTCGAGCGGGTTCACCACCGCCCGCAGGTAGGCGAGCAGGTCCTTGACCTCGCGCCGGTCGTAGAACTTCACGCCGCCGACGACCTTGTACGGCAGCCCGGCCTTGACGAAGACCTCCTCCAGGACGCGCGACTGGGCGTTGGTCCGGTAGAAGACCACCATCTGGCCAGGGTTGTAGCCCTGCTTGCGCAGGCGCGCGACCTCCTCGGCCACGAACGCGGCCTCGTCGTGCTCGTTCTCGGCCTGGTAGCGGACGATCGGATGGCCGTCTCCGAGCACCGTCCAGAGGTTCTTGGGCTTGCGCTCGAGGTTGTTGGCGATCACCGCGTTGGCGGCGGACAGGATCGTCTGCGTGGAGCGGTAGTTCTGCTCCAGCAGGATCACCAGCGCGTCGGGGAAGTCGGCCTCGAAGTCGAGGATGTTGCGCACGGTCGCGCCGCGGAAGGCGTAGATGCTCTGGTCGCCGTCGCCCACCACGGTGAGGTTGCGGTGGCTGGCGACCAGCAGCTTGAGCAGCTCGTACTGGGCGACGTTGGTGTCCTGGAACTCGTCGACCAGCACGTAGCGGAAACGCCGCTGGTACTCGGCGAGCACGTCGGGATGCTCCCGGAACAACCGAACCGTCTGCATGATCAGGTCGTCGAAGTCGACCGCGTTGGCCTGCTCGAGGCGCCGCTGGTAGAGCGCGTAGGCGTCGACGACCTTCTTGTCGAACCAGGTCATCGCCCGGTCGGCGAACTCGCTCGGTCCCAGCAGCTCGTCCTTGGCGGAGCTGACGGCATGGCGCATCGCCCGGGGCGCGAGCCGCTTGGGGTCGTAGTTCAGCTCGCGGCAGACCTGGGTCATGAGCCGCTCGGCGTCGGACTCGTCATAGATCGTGAAGTTCGACGAGTAGCCGAGCGGCGCGCCGCTGCGCCGCAGGATCCGCGCGCAGGCGGAGTGGAAGGTCGAAACCCACATGAGCTTGATGGCCCCGCCGACCAGGCTCTGGAGGCGGTCCTTCATCTCGCGGGCCGCCTTGTTGGTGAACGTGATCGCAAGCACCGAGCCCGGGTGCACGCCGCGATCCCGGACGAGGTGGGCGATCCGGTAGGTGAGCACGCGGGTCTTCCCCGATCCCGCGCCGGCGACGATCAGGGTGGGACCCTGGCTTGCGAGCACCGCCTGGCGCTGGGCGTCGTTCAGCCCGTCGAGCAGCTCAGGGGATGCGTGGAAGTCCTCTTGGGTCTCTTCTGGAAGAGCGGAAGCGTCCATCGCCACGAAGTATACGAGGCTCGACGACAGCGCAGAGACCGGCGTCCACAGGCCGAGCGCCAGCCGCTCGGGGCGACTGGCGCTCGAAGCCGCTGGTCAGCCGCGGTCGGCCGCGCGCTGGCCGTCGGGCTGCTGGGTCGCGAAGGATCTCCCGGTCTGTCCGGTGACGTTCGAGAGCAGGCTCGACAACTCCATCGGCAGCACGAACTTGGTCGACGGGGCGCCGCCGATCTGCTTCAGCGCCTCCAGGTACTGGAGGCTCATGGTGTTGGCGTCGACGGTCTTGGCGACCTGGAAGATCTTGTCGAGCGCCATCGAGAAGCCCTCGGCCCGCAGGATCGCGGACTGCCGCTCGCCCTCGGCGTTCAGGATCGCCGCCTGCTTCTGGCCCTCGGCCACGGTGACCGCCGCCTGCTTGGAGCCGAGCGCCTCGGTCACGACCGCACGGCGGGTCCGCTCCGCGGACATCTGCCTGGTCATGGCCTCCTGCACCTGCGACGGCGGGATGATCTCCCTGACCTCGACGTTGGTGACCTTGACGCCCCAGCGCTCGGTCACGTCGTCCAGCTTGGTGCGCAGGACCTCGTTCATCTGCTCCCGCTTGGAGAGCACGTCGTCGAGGCTCATGTCGCCGACGACGCTCCGCAGGCTGGTCGCGGCGATGTTCTGCGCCGCGCCGGCGAAATACTGCACCTGGAGGACCGACATGATCGCGTCCATCACCTTGTAGAAGATGATGAAGTCGATGGTGATGCTCGCATTGTCCTCGGTGATCGCCGATTGCCGCGGAATCTCCAGGTACAGCTCACGCAGGTCGACCAGCACCGGACGGTCCACGACCGGGATCAGCAGCACGAGACCGGGGCCGCGGGTGCCGACCATCCGACCGAGGCGGAACAGGACAATACGCTGGTACTCGCGCACCACCCGGATCGAATATCGCGCCACCGCCACCAGCAGCACCACGACCACAATGAGCGCGATCAGCAATCCCAAACCCATGACGACCATCTCCCATCGAACCCGGCGCCCCCGCTGAGCCGCGGCGATCCTTCCGGGCGCCTGGTAGGTCCTCAACAAAATGCTACGCCGGGCACCTGCCTATCGGGAGGCTTCCGGACCGGTTCCGAACCCTCATGGCGAGGCGCCGCCCCGGCTGCCGTGGTCGGCTCCCTCGGCCTCGTCCGAGTGCGGAAGCTCGCCGCGCGGACCCCCGCCGAGGTGGGTCGGGTCCGCGACCACCTGGAGCCGGAGGCCCGACCGCCCGACCACCCGGACGACGGTCCCCGCGGAGATCGTCTCTGCGATCGCCTCGGCGCTCCAGTGCTCGCTGCCGACGCGGACCTCACCGCGCGGGGCGAGGTCGTTGAGGGCGACGCCCTCCTCGCCGTAGAGCTGGTCGACGTCGATCATCGGCGGCTGCCGGCGCGCCTCCAGTGCCGCCTGCACGATGATCGCGAAGAAGGCCACCACCAGGGTCGGGAGCACGAACACGACCCAGCGCGAGACGCGCGGCCCGGGGACGGACGGGTCGAACAGCAGCAGGCCGCCGAGGATCAGGCAGATGGTCCCGCCGATCGCGGGCAGGCCGATCCCCGGATGTTTCAGCTCGAGCAGGTAGAGCACCGCCGAGGCGACCAGCAGCGCCACCCCGCCGAGCTGCACAGGCAGGATCCCGAACGAGACGATGCTGATGACCAGCAGCAACGTGCCGAGGATCCCGGGGAGCGAGACGCCCGGGTGGAGCACCTCGACCACGATCAGGATGATGCCGAGGTAGAAGAAGATGAACACGAGGTTCGGGTCGATCAGGCCGTGCAGCAGGCCGACGCCCAGCCCCGGCGCCTGCTCCTGGAGGGCCACCCCGGAGGTGTCGAGCGTGACGTGCTGCGTGCCGCCCAGCACCGGCACAGGCAGGCCGTTGGAGCTTTGGAGGAACTGCGGGATCGAGGAGGCGATGTCGTTTGTGACCGGCGGGCTCTGGGCGACCGCCTCGTTGGCCGGGAGCGACTTCGAGTGCTGCACCGCGTCGGTGGCGAAGCCCGTGTTGTAGCCGTTGTTGCTGGCCAGGTCCTGG
>JBEDUQ010000004.1:0-3046 GCA_040414855.1 Actinomycetota bacterium | reverse complement strand
TCGACCGGCTTGCGGCGGGCGCGGAAGGCCGCGACGCTCTCGCGGTGGGCGCAGGCCTCGGAGCAGAAGCGCTTGCGTCGATTCTTCGACATGTCGACAAATGCCTCTTGGCAGCCCCCAGAGGCGCAGGTCCCGAGGCGCGCGGCCCCGTAGTCGCAGAGCACCACCGCAAGCGCCATCGCCGCGGTGATCCCGATCCGGTTGACGAGGCTCCCTTCCGCCGCCTCGAAGTGGAGGTGCGCCTGACCGCTGTGCGTGCTCAATCTCGGGGTCGCGCCCGCGAGCTCCAGCACGTGGTTGAGCCGTTCGGCCGCCGCATCGCTGTCCGGGGCGGCGAACACCTCGCGAAGGTCGGCGCGCACGTGATGGATCGCCTCGAGGTCGCGCGACCGCGGCCGCGCGTCGATCTCGTGCGACCGGAGGAAGGCGCGGAGCGATCCGAGGTCCGCGAGCTCGTCGATCCCGGTCACCGGATGCAGGGTGTTGACCAGGTCGACGGCGAGCTGGACCGGGGCGTCGGTGTAATGGGTGAAATTCATTTGACGTGTCACTACAGCGAGTCTAGGTTCGTGACAGACGATAACAACTTTGCCTGTCACTCGCAGGTGAGTTGGGACTCGCAGCGACACCGTCTGGAGGAGAGAAATGCACGCCCTACTGACCAATGAGCTGGCCGACGAGCGCAGGCGAGAGCTGCTGCGCCAGGCCGAGCGGGCGCGTCGGGTCGCCAAGGCCCGTTCTGCCCGAGCGGCCGGCGCCAGCGCTGGCGCCGGCGTGTGGACGATGCGGTCCGCGGTCGGCCGCGCGCTCGTACGGCTCTCGGTCCTCGTTTCCGGCACGCGCCTCGACGACACCGTGATGGTGGTCCGCCGCCGCCACGGTCACGCGGCGGTGGTGGTCATCTGGAAGGACCGGCCGGTTCCGACCGATCCGCCGGCTCCGGTGCCCGTTCACGCCGGCACCGGCGACCACTCCGGCAGCCGCCGGTAGCCGGAGCCCCGGCGAGGCCGCATTGCGGTCCCGCCGGGCTCCGCCGGCGGCTCCTTACAGGAACAGTCTCGTCCGAGCCACAGCGCCGCGCACATCCCATCCAGCCCCGGCCACCATCAGGAGGTGGTGCGGGGCCTTTCCATTCCCGGACCGCTTCGCCGTCCACCGGCGAGGCTCGGATGCGGCGGGTGAACCCGGCCCGGACCCTCGGCGACCCTGGGGGTCAGCACCTGGGCGGGCGGTGGCCGATGGCGACGGAGAGCTCGGTGGCGACGCCGGTGACCAGGCGGCTGAGGCGGCGGACGCGGTCGGGGGGGAAGCGGTCGACCGGGCCGCAGACCGAGATGGAGCCGAACGGCCGGGTGCTCGAGTCGAGGATGGCGGCGGCGACGCTGGCGCCGCCGCTCTGGCGCTCGCCGTGGGTGGCGGCGTAGCCGCGGCGGCGGATCGCGGCCAGCTCGGCCTCGATCCCCCTTCGATCGGTCGGGGTCCGGTCGGTGATGCGGTCGAGCCGGACCCGCCCGAGGTACTCCCTTGCCTCGGCCTCCGGCAGGGCGGCCAGCACGGCCTTGGACGACGCGCCGGCGTATAGCGGATACGGCCGACCGAGCACCACTTCGAGCCGGATCTCTTGCGGCGGCAGCACCTGGTCGACGTAGATGCGCTGGCTGCCCCGCAACACGGACAGCGTGGCGGTCTCGCCGCTCTCGGCGGCCATCCGCTCGAGGTACGGCCGGGCGATCACGGGCACGTCGAGGTGGCGGACGGCGGCGAGCCCCACGGTGAGCGCGCCGGCGCCGAGCTGGTAGCGCCGGGTGCGCTCGTCGAAGGCGAGGAACCCGTGAACGCACAGCGTCTTCATGATCCGGTGCACGACCGCCTTGGGCATGTCGAGCGCACGCGCCAGCTCGGAGACGCCCACGTCGGGACCCGCGCTGTCGGCGATGGCGAAGACGATACGCATCGCTCGGTCGAGGCTGCCGGGGGCGGCGGCCTCTTGGGAGGGTGGGGTCGTCGTCGTCGTCATCAGCGCTCTGTGGGAATCTTCGCCGCTCAGGCGTTCCGTGCCAAGCGCCTCCCACGCTCGGGTTGGCACATTGGCGGCTCGTGGTACGGTCAGAGCCACCTCGACGACGGTTTGGATGATTTCGCGGGGTGATCGATGGACGCGCTCCCCTCCGGGACCTCGCTCGGCGGCCGCTACCGGCTGATCGACGAGCTTGGCCACGGCGGGATGGCGCGGGTCTGGCGGGCATTCGACGACGTGCTCGGCCGGCTGGTCGCGGTCAAGCTGCTGTCGCCCAGCCTGACCGGCGACCGCGAGTTCCTCGACCGGTTCCGGGTCGAGGCGCGGGCCGCGGCGCGGCTGGCGCACCCGAACATCGCCAGCGTCTTCGACTACGGCGAATGGGACCTGCCCGCCGGCGAGCGGATGGCCTGCATCGTCATGGAGCTGCTGGAGGGCGAGAGCCTGGCGGCGCGGCTGCGGCGGGGGCGGCTGCCGTGGGCCGAGGCGGTCGCGGCCGGCGCCCAGGTGGCGCGGGCGCTGGCCGCCGCACACCGGCGCGGGGTCGTCCACCGCGACGTCAAGCCGGCCAACGTCGTGCTCACCGCCGCCGGCGCCAAGGTCCTCGACTTCGGGATCGCGGGCATGACCGGGGAGCTGTCCGCAACCTCCGGCGGCGTCATGGGCACGGCGCACTACGTCGCGCCGGAGCTGCTGCGGGGCGGCGAGGTCACCCCGGCCGCGGACGTCTACGGCCTCGGCGTGCTCCTGTTCGAGTCGCTCACGGGGACGCTCCCCGGCCAGCCGGGAGCCAGGCTCGATGACGTCGCGGGGCTGCCCGGGGAGGTCGCCTCGATCGTGGAGGAGTGCCTCGCGGACCGAGTCGGCGAGCGGCCGTCGTGCGAGGAGGTCGCCGAACGGCTGGGGAACGTGCTCGGAATCGGGACCGGCCAGGCCGCGGCCTGGCGGTCGGGTCGCGAGCCGACGCCGGGAGCAGACACCGCGCTGCTGCTGTCGCCGGACCTGGAGGACCACCTGGCGACCCAGGTC
>JBEDUQ010000003.1:0-2420 GCA_040414855.1 Actinomycetota bacterium | reverse complement strand
GGGCGGCGGCGGATCGGGCTCCAAGACGGTCCTCCTATGAGCGTCACTCGGGGCGCGGGTCCTACGAGATGCGTTCGCACACCTCGGTGAGGAACAGCAGGCCGAACGGCTCTTGGGCGACCCGAGGCTCGTCTTCGCGTCGCTGTGCGTCGCTCGATGGTCGCATACGCCGTTGACACGCAACCATCCGGCTGCCTAATATAGGCAGCCACAAGGCTGCATATTCTGCGAGCAGCCACGGGAAGGAGCGCGAGGCTGAAGCATGTGGACGAGGTGTTCCGGGCGCTGGCCGACCCAAGCCGGCGGCGCCTCCTCGACCGACTGAACGAGAGCAACGGCCAGACCCTGCGCGAGCTGTGCGCAGGCCTCGACACCATGACCAGGCAGTCGGTGAGCAAGCACCTGGCGGTCCTCGAGGACGCCGGGCTGGTGACCACGGTCCGGCGGGGCCGCGAGAAGCTGCACTACCTCAACGCCGCGCCGCTCAGCGACATCGCCGAGCGCTGGATCAGCCGATACGACCGCCAGCGCGTCGACGCCCTCGCCGACCTGAAGAAGGCACTGGAGGAGACCACCATGACCACCGAAAGCACCGTAAGCACCGTCAGCAGGCCCGAGTTCGTCTACACCACCTACATCCGCACCACGCCCGAGCAGCTCTGGCGCGCGCTGACCGACCCGACCTTCACCCGCCGCTACTGGGGACTGGCCTTTGAGTCCGACTGGAAGCCCGGCTCGCCCATGACCCTGCGGCTCGACAAGGACGGCGTCGTGGTCGCCGACCCGGAGCAGGTCGTCCTCGAGTCCGAGCCCGGCCGCCGGCTGTCCTACACCTGGCACACCTTCACGCCGGAATGGGCGGCGGCCTACGACATCAGCGAAGAGGACCGCGCCAAGTTCGCAGCCGAGCCGCGCTCCAAGGTGACCTTCGAGATCGAGCCGATGGGCGACCACGTCCGCCTGCGGGTCGTCCACGACGGCTTCGAGCCTGACAGCGCGGTCCTGTCCAGCGTCAGTGAGGGCTGGCCGATGCTGGTCTCGAGCCTCAAGAGCCTGCTCGAGACCGGCGAGGTCATCGAGGTCGGTTAGCCGCTCGGGGGGACCACGAAGATGCAGAAGGGGTGCCCGGCCGGGTCGGCGTAGACCCGCAGCGGCTCCTCGGGGTCGTCGGCGCGGTCGCGCAAGAGCTTCGCGCCGAGCTCGAGGGCCCGGGCACCCTGGGCGTCGAGGTCCTCGACCGAGGTGACGGTCAGGTCCAGGTGCAGCATCTGCGGGTGCGGGCCATGCGGCCAGGTCGCCTCGGGCAACTCGGCGACCTGCTGGAAGGCGAGCCTGTTGGTGCCGTCGGCGTCCCGCAGCACCAGCCAGTCCTCGCCGTTGGGGTCCGGCGCTCCCGCGGGCGGCGGCTCGTCGCCGGGCCGGTACCGGAGGCCCAGCAACCGCCGGTAGAACTCGGCCAGCCTCCGCGCGTCGGTGGTGTCCAGCACCACCTGGAGCAGCTTCGGGAAGCCGTCGCTTCGCGTGTCCACACCATCACCTCCAGGGGCGGTCATGCTATCGCCCGCCTCGGACAGCCGGCGGCCGGCGGCTCAGCCGCGGAGGAAGTCGGCGACCGCCTGGCGGCCGGCGTCGTTCGAGGCCCGTGTCTGCACCGAGTGCCCGGCGCCGGGGACCACCACCAGGCGGCCTTGCGGCGCCAGCTCTGCCTCCTGCCGCGCCCACTCCAGCGGCGTGGACAGGTCCCGGTCGCCCGCCAGCAGCAGGACCGGGACCGGCGGCAGGCTGGTGCCGGCCCGGGGCGCAGGCGGCGCCGGCGTCGGCGGCCAGGACAGGCAGGTCAGCGCGATGCCGTTGCCGGCGGCGGTGGCGCGGTCGAACGGCAGGACGTCGGCGGGGCTGAGCCGGTCGACCGCACGGCGCAGCGCGGCGGCGCGGGCGGCGAGCGGGGTCGAGCTGTCGCCCCACGGCGCCGGGGTGTCGGCGCAGAGCGTGCTGGCGTGCAACCCCTGGCTGAGCTGCCCGGCAGGGGTGTCGTCGCCCTGCCGCAGCCGGTCGACGAGCCGGTCGAGCGCGGCCGGGTCGCCGTTCCGGGCCGCGTGCAGCGCCTCGGGGACGCCCCCGAAGGTCGGATCGACGATGCTCAGGGTCACCAGCGCGTCGAGCAGCTCGGCGCCGTCGCCACGTTGCCGCACCACCGCCTCCAGGTCGGCGACCGGGTCCGTGCCGCAGCGCGGTTGTGCGCAGGCGGCGCGGAGCACCCTGGCGGTTGCCCGCATGTTGTCGACCGGGAGCAGCAGCGGGGCGTCGTGGGGCACCACCGAGTCGAGCACCAGCCGCTCGACCCGGTCCGGGTGCGCCAGCGCGTAACGCTCGGCGACGAAGGTCCCGTAGGAGACCCCGTCGAGGGTCAGCTTGGCGGC
>JBEDUQ010000002.1:0-29440 GCA_040414855.1 Actinomycetota bacterium | reverse complement strand
ACCCGCGAGGAGCTGCCCTCACCCGCGAAGAGCCCCTGCCTTCGATCCTAGGCCAGAGGTCCGGCCGGCGGAACCGGCGCGGCGCCCCCGGGACGCTCGCCGAGGTAGGCGCGGGCGATCAGCCGCTCGAAGCGGTAGACCGCATCCTCGTTCGGCGCCAGCGGGCCGGGCCGGAAATGCGGGTTGGCCAGGCCGCGCTGCACCGACTCGCAGGCGTACCAGTCCTGGCGGTTGGTCCGGTCCCAGAACTCGACCGCGTAGGAGGGGTCGAAGCCGGGCCCCTCAGCCACCTCGCGCGGGAAGTACCAGGTGCAGACGATCCGCGAGCGGCCCGGGTCCAGCGGCTCGATCAGGTGGGTCATCAGGTAGTCGGGGTGCAGGCTCAGCAGCAGGTTCGGGAGCAGCTGCAGGTACTGGACGGTGTGCAGCCGCTCGCCGTCGAGGCCCTCGATCGGGGCTCCGCCGCTCCCGTCGAACGACATGGTGGTGGCGCCGTCCCGCAGCTCCATCGAGCCGCCGACCCAGGCGCCGGGCAGGTCGTAGTTGTGCCCGCTGGTCGGCGGGCTGACGCGGCACAGCTCCGGGTGGATGCGGGGACAGTGGTAGCACTCGTGATAGTTCTCGCAGAGCACCTTCCAGTTGGCCTCCGGGAGGTACTCGTGGGTGGCCATGGCCAACATCGCCTCGGGCCGGTAGGGCGCCACTACCCGGTCGAGCGCGCCGAGGTGGCGCTCCAGCGGCGGCGCGTCGGCGGAGGCGTTGACCAGCACGAAGCCGTGCCAGACCTCGAGCGGCAGCGCGACCAGCGCGTGCCCGTCCGGGTCGAAGCCGGGCGCCTCGCGCATGCCCGGCGCGCCCAGCAGCGAGCCGTCGAGCCGGTAGCTCCAGGCGTGGTAGGGGCAGATCACCGCCCTGCCGTGCCCGGAGTCGCCCGCGGCCAGCAGCTCGTGGCCGCGGTGGCGGCAGACGTTGGCGAACGCGCGCAGCCCGCCGTCCCCCTCGCCCGAGCGGACCAGCAGGACGCCGACCCGGCCGACCCGCACCGCCAGCCGCGCGCCCTCCTCCGCCAGGTCCTCGGCGCGCGCCACGCACACCCACGAGCCGGCGAACAGGCGCTCAAGCTCGAACTCGAGCACCTCCGGCGAGGTGTAGGCGGCGCGCGGGAGCATCCGGCTGCGCCCGAACTCGGCGAGCGTCTCGGCCAGGTCAGCGGCGCTGAACGGTGGCTCCGCCGCCTGGAGCGCTGGACTCGTTGCCATGCCGGACCACCCCTCGCCTCAGCGCCGCGCCAGCCCGAGCCGGCCGCGCAAGCCGGCGGCGCGCAGGTCGCGACGGATCTGCTTGACCACGTTGCGGCCGGGGATGCCGGTCACCCCGCCTCCGCCGTGGGTGCCCGACCCGGCCTGGTAGAGCCCGCGGACGGGCGTCCGGTAATCGGCGTAGCCGGGGGCGGGGCGGGTGTGGAAGAGCTGGCTCGGGGACAGCTCGCCGTGGAAGATGTTGCCGCCCACCAGCCCGTACTCGTTCTCCATCCGCCACGGACCGATCACCTGCCGGTGCAGGATCGAGTTGGTGAACCCGGGGGCGACCGCCTCGAAGCGCGCCACCACCCGGTCCGCGTGCGACTCCAGCTCCTCGTCCATCGGCTTGCCGGCCCACTCCTGCGGCACCCACTGGGTGAACATCGAGACGATGTGCTGGCCGTCGGGACAGAGCGTGCGGTCGAACACCGAGGGGATGCAGATGTCGGCGAACGGCCTGCCCGACGGGCGTCCGGCGACCGCGTCCTGGAAGCCGCCCTCGACGTCGTCGAGCGACTCGGCCAGCACGATCGTGCCGCCGTGGACCTCCGGGTCGAAGCCGGGCTTGTCCACGAACTCCGGGAGCCGCTCGACCGCGAGGTTGATCTTCACCACGCCGCTGCGGGTCTTCCAGCGCTCGATGTCGCCGACGAAGTCCGCCGGCAGCTGTTCGCGCTCGAGCAGCCGCAGGAAGGCGACCTTGGGGTGCGTCGCCGCGACCACGACGGGTGCGCGCAGCTCCTCGCCGCCCTCGAGCACCACACCGGTGACGCGGCCACCCTCGGTGGTGATCCGCTGGACCGGCGAGACGGTGCGGATCTCGGCGCCGAACGAGGCCGCCGAGGCGGCGAGCGCCTTGGTGACGCCGCCCATCCCGCCCTCCGGGAAGCCCCAGCCACCCAGCTTGCCGTCGCCGACGTCGCCGATGTGGTGGTGGGCCATCACGTAGGCGGTGCCGGCTGAGCGCGGCCCGGCCCAGGTGCCGATCACCCCGCTCACCGACAGCACGCCCTGCATCTGCGGCGACTCGAAGAACTCGTCGAGCAGGTCGGCGATGCTCATGGTGAACAGCCGGGTGGCGTCGGCCACGCGGCGCTGGTCGAGCGCGCGCAGGCGCCAGGCCAGCCGGGCCTGCCCGGCCAGGTCGAGCGGGCGATGCGAGCCGAGCTTGGGCGGCACCTCGGAGAGCAGCGGGCCGAGCACGCCGGCGAGGTCGTGCATCCAGGCGTCCCAGCGCTCCATGGCGCCGACGTCGTGACTGGAGAACTTGCCGATCTCGTCCTTGCGCCGCTCGGGTTCGTCGGGGAGCTGGAGGTAGCCGCCGTCGGCGTAGGGAACGAAATAGGGGCCCTGTGGATAGACCTTGTAGCCGTGCGCCTCCAGGCCGAGGTCGCGGACCAGCCCCGGGGCCAGCAGGCTCACCACGTAGGAAAGCGACGTGACCTTGTAGTCAGGACCCCAGGGCCGCTCGGTGACCGCGGCGCCGCCGACCACCTCGCGCGCTTCGCAGACCACCGTCCGCAGGCCCGACCTGGCGAGGTAGGCGGCGGCGACCAGGCCATTGTGGCCACCACCGACCACGATCGCGTCATAGCTGTTGACCACGTGCGTTCCTCCACGTCCCCCACCCAGCCGCTCCCCTCCGGCCTTTCTAACTGACATTTCAGTCAATCAGCAAGACCCAGGCACATTGTTGCTCCGCTTGCGTCGAGAGCACCGGTCGCGGGATCAGGGCAGGTCGCGTTGGTCGAAATCCACCGGCGGGCGGCGCGGCGCGGGGTCGGGTCGGCCAAGCGGGCCGGCCGCCTGGGCTCAGTACCGGTAGTCGGTCTGGACGCGGCCGGCGAGCAGGCGCGCGCACTCCTGGATCGAGCCGGCAAACGACGGGTAGATCTCGAACGCCTGCGCGACCTGGTTGGCGGTCAGCCGGTTGAAGCAGGCGACCGAAATCGGCGCGATCAGGTCGGAGGCGTACCCGGCCACCACCACGCCGCCCACGATCGTCCCGGAGCCGGGTCGAGCGAGCAGCTTGACGAAGCCGTCCTCCTGGTTCGACATCTTGGCGCGGGAGTTGCTCGACAGCGGGAGCTTCTCGACCATCACCTCGATGTTCGCCTTGGCGGCGCTCTGCTCCGAGAGGCCGACGGTGGCGATCTGCGGGTCGGTGAAGATGGTCGCCGCGATCGCGTCCCAGCGCAGCGGCGACACCGCCTGGCCCAGCAGGTGCCACATGGCGATACGGCCCTGCATGGCCGCGACCGAGGCCAGCATCAGCTTGCCGGTCACGTCGCCGGCCGCGTAGATGTTCGGCACGCTGGTGCGGCTGACGCCGTCGACGATCACGCCGCCGCGGTCGTTGCGCAGCACGCCCACCCCGCCGAGACCGATCCCGCCGGTCTGCGGGACCTGCCCGATGGTGAGCAGCACGTGGGTGCCCTCGACGGTCGAGCCGTCCTCGAGGTGGACCACGCCGCGGTCGCCGACCCGCTCGACCCTGGCCGCCCTGGCGTTCTTGACGGTCGCCAGGCCGCGGCGCTCGAACACCTCCTCGATCACCATGGCCGCGTCGGCGTCCTCGGACGGCAGCACGCGGTCGCGGCTCACCACGAAGGTGACCTGGGAGCCGAAGCGCAGGAAGGCGGTGGCGTACTCGGCGCCGGTGGCGCCCGCGCCGACCACGACTAGGCGCTCGGGGACCTCCTTGAGGTTGTAGACGTCCCGGCTGGAGAGGATCACCTCGCCGTCAGTCGGCCCCGTCTTCATCCGGCGCGGGTCCGAGCCGGTGGCGATCAGGATGGCGTCGCAGCCGAGCCGCTCGACCACCTGGTCGCCCTGGCGGACCTCGACGGTGTGGGGGTCGACGATGTGGCCCGTGCCCACGACGTACCTGGTGCCCTCCGCGATCAGACGCTTGCGGATGTCGTCGGACTGGTGGTGGGCCAGATCGCCGACCCGCTCCATGATGGTCGGCAGGTCGACCTCGAAGCTCGGCACCGCCCGGTGCGGGAAGCCCTGGAAATGCACCCCGAGCGAGGGCGCCGTCTCCAGCGTCAGGAAGGCGTGCGCCGAGCTGAGCAGGGTCTTGGAGGGAACGCAGTCCCAGAGGACGCAGGCGCCGCCGGCGCCCTCGTCGCTGACGATGGTGACGTCCGCGCCCAGCTCGGCCGCGACCAGCGCGGCCTCGTAGCCTCCCGGACCACCACCGATGATCACGATCTTCATGCTCAGATGGTACCCACTCGGCGTGTTCTTCCTCTGGCGCCCGCCCGTCGGCCTTGGATGTTTCTAGGTGATCTTCTGGAGCGTGTCGACCAGCGGGACGAAGATCCACAGGGCCAGGCCGAGCGGGATGAGGTTCAGGCGCCCCGTCCACCTCGCCCGCGCGCCGAAGGCGGCCAGCAGGAAGCACAGGAACGCGGCCAGATAGATGATGAACTGGAGTGCTGACGACATGCGCTCGCTCCTCGAGTTGCGGCCGGGCCGGTGCGGGCAACCCGGGTGCGGATCGGACGTGCATGGACGAGGACTCCATACCGTCACGAACGCGCAGCCAAACCGAGCTCGGGGAGCGGCGGTGCGCGCCGCGGCGCGCCGCGAGGGGTGGCGAGCTAGATGGTGGCGGGCGGCTGGTAGACGCCGAACACGTCGCGGAGGGCGTCGCAGACCTCGCCGACGGTGGCCATGCCCCGCAGCGCCTCCCGCATCGGGACCAGCAGGTTGTCCTTGCTGGCGGCGGCGTCGCGGAGGTCCTGGAGGGCGGCCTGCACGGCGCCGCCGTCCCGGTGCGCCCGCACCTCGACCAGCGACTTGGCCTGCGCCTCGGCGATCGCGGGGTCGAGTCTGGCGGGGCTGACAGGCTCCTCGTCGCCCTCGGTGAAGCGGTTGACGCCGACCACGACCTTGTCGCCGCCTTCGATGGCGCGGAGCTGCTCGTAGGCGGCGCGCTCGATCTGGTCCTTCTGGAACGACTGCTCGATCGCGGCCACCGCGCCGCCGAGCTCGTCGAGCCTGGCGATCAGCTCGCGGGCGCGGGTCTCGACATCGCCGGTGAGCCGCTCGACGAAGTACGAGCCGGCCAGCGGGTCGGCCGTGTCGGTCATCCCGGTCTCGTTGGCGAGCACCTGCTGAGTGCGCAGCGCCAGGCGGGCGGCCGTCTCGCTCGGCAGCGACAGCGCCTCGTCGAAGGCGTTGGTGTGCAACGACTGCGTGCCGCCGAGCGCCGCGGCCAGCGCCTGGTAGGCGACCCGGACGACGTTGTTCAGCGGCTGCTGCGCGGTGAGCTGGACGCCGGCCGTCTGGGTGTGGAAGCGCAGCATCCGCGAGCGCGGGTCGGCGGCGCCGAAGCGGTCGGCCATCAGCTCCGCCCACAGGCGCCGCGCGGCGCGGAACTTCGCGACCTCCTCGAACAGGGTCGTGCGCGCCACGAAGAAGAACGACAGCCGCGGCGCGAACTGGTCGACCTCCAGCCCGGCGTCGAGCGCGGCCTGTACGTAGGCGATTGCGTTGGCCAGCGTGAACGCGACCTCCTGGACCGCGGTCGCCCCGGCCTCGGCCATGTGGTAGCCGGAGATCGAGATGGTGTTGAAGCGCGGCAGCTCGCGGGCGCAGTAGGCGAACAGGTCGGTGGTGATCCGCAGGCTCTCGCGCGGCGGGTAGATGTAGGTCCCGCGGGCGATGTACTCCTTGAGCACGTCGTTCTGGACGGTGCCGGTGAGCTCGGCCGGGTCGACGCCCTGCTCCTCGCCGACCAGCTGGTAGAGCAGGAGCAGCAGCGCCGCCGGCGCGTTGATGGTCATCGAGGTGGACACCTTGCCGAGCGGGATCCCGTCGAACAGGCGTCGCATGTCGGCGAGCGAGTCGATCGCGACCCCGACCTTGCCGACCTCGCCGGCGGCCATGGGGCTGTCGGAGTCGTAGCCCATCTGGGTCGGCAGGTCGAACGCCACCGAGAGCCCGGTCTGGCCGTGGTCGAGCAGGTAGCGGAAGCGCGCATTGGTCTCGGCGGCCGAGCCGAAGCCGGCGTACTGGCGCATGGTCCACGGGCGCCCGCGGTACATGGTCGGGTAGATGCCCCTCGTGAACGGGTCGTGGCCGGGCTCGCCGAGCTCCAGCTCGGGGTCGAAGCCCTCCAGGTCCGCCGCGCGGTAGATCGGCTCGATGGGGATGCCGGACTCGGTGCTGCGCTGGTCTTCCTGGGCCATCCTCGCCTCCTGTCGCCATCGACAGCGTAGCGCGGGCTCAGCCCCCCGAGCGTCGCAAACGGCGCCGCAGCCAGGTCCCCCCGCCGTCCACGGATCCTCCCGCCGCGGCGGGCATGCTGGCGGGGGCGGGGGCCCGCACGGCGCCAGGGGGCTCCTCCGGCCGCTCGGACACCTCCAGCCCCTCCGGGCTGTCCTCGGGCTCCTCCGGTCGCTCGGACACCTCCAGCCCCTCCGGCTCTTCGGCTTCGGCCTCCGCCTCGGCCTCCGCCTCGTCGGGCTGCTGGTGCCCGGGGTCGACCTCGGCATCGGCGTCGGCGACCTCGCCGGCCACCTCAGCATCGGCGTCGGCGACCTCGCCGGCCACCTCAGCGTCGGCGTCTGTGACGTCACCGTCCGGCCCTGCCTCCGCGGCGGACCACTCGAGGTCGTCGTCCGCGTCATCCGCGTCGGGCTGCTCCGGCTCGTCGTAGATGGCGGATCGGTCGGGCGGCTCGTGTGGCTCGGGGGGGTCGGGCGGTGGGTCGGCCTGGCCCGCGGCGACGCGGCGCAGCGCGTACCAGACGTCCGCCGAGGACGGGCGGGCTTCGGGCTCCTTGGTGAGCAGGCGGTCGACCACGGGCGCGAGCCGGCCGAGGTGCTCGCCGGGACGCGGCGGGTCGTTCACGATCGCGTTCAGGACCTCGAAGTGCGTCCTGGTCGACTTGAAGGGCGGCTCGCCCTCGACCGCGAAATAGAGGGTCGCGCCCAGCGCCCACAGGTCGGTCGCCGGGCCGATCTCCAGGCCCTTGATCTGCTCGGGGGACATGAACGCTGGCGAGCCGACCACCACGCCGGTGACGGTCAGCTCGGGGTCGCCGGTGACCGAGGCGGTGCCGAAGTCGGTCAGCTTGGTGGTGCCGTCTTCGCGCACCATCACGTTGCTGGGCTTGACGTCCCGGTGGACGATGCCGGCGCGATGGGCCGCCTCCAGCGTCGCCAGCAGGCGCAGGCCGATCATCGCGGCGTGCCTCGGCTCGAGCGGGCCCTCCTCGGCGACCAGCTGGTCCAGGGTGGGCGCGTCGATCAGCTCCATCACGATGTAGTCCTGGCCGCCGTCCTGGACCACGTCGAAGAGCGTCACCGCGCCAGGATGGCTGAGCCGTGCCGCCGCCCGGGCCTCGCGGATGATCCGCGCCCGCAGGACCGCCCGCTGCTTGTCGCGAACGGCGGGAGGCAGCTCGACCTCCTTGATCGCGACCTCGCGGCCGAGCAGCGTGTCGGTGGCGCGCCACACGATGCCGACGCCGCCCTCACCGAGCTGCGCTCCGAGCTCGTACCGGCCGGCGATCCGGCGATCCTCGACGTCCCGCGCCATGCCGCCGAACCCTATCGTCTCGGAGAGGAATTGACCACTACGGCACGGTGCGCCATAGGTGACGGACGCGTGTCAGCCAGTTGGCGTGAAGCCGCGCTCGAACTGGCTCGAGAGGGCCTGCGTGCCGTTCCACGCACGCTCCGGCGACTGGAGCAGCACGGCGTAGCCCCACTTGCCGTCGGCGCTCTTGAAGGTGAGGTCGAGCTTGTGGACCCGCTGGCCGCCTTCGAGCAGCGTGAACTCCCAGACCGCCGAGCTCAGCCCCTTGTAGGTCCCCGGTTCGAGCCGGATCCTCTGGTAGCCGGGCCGGCTCCTGAACGAACGCTCCAGCTCGGTCCACGCCCGCATGGGGTCCTTGGGCTGGTTGCTGGACTGGGCCTTGAACAGGCGCCCGCCCGGGCCGCTCACCTGGATGGTGTTGAAGCCGCCCGAGCGCGAGGAGACCCGCCAACCCGGCGGGTAGGCGAGGCTGTAGGCGCCGCCCTGGCTGGTGACCTTGGTCCAGCCGGGCGGGACCGCGCCGCCGGAGGGCTTGGTGGTCGAGGGCGCGGGCGAGGTGGTGCTCGCGCCCGCCGTGCCGGGCGGCTTGGCGGTCGTCGGAGCGTTCGCGCGGGTGGTGGCGCTCGCGCCGCCTCCCGCGCTGGCCGGGCCGCCGTTGTCGTTGCGCAGCACGGTGGCGATGGTCACGGTCGCGGCGATCAGCGCCAGCACCGCCACCGCGGCGATCAGCAGCCGCCGGTCGGGCGTGCGCCCGCGGGCCGCGCCGGCCACATCCGCCCCGCCCTGCCTGGCGGTGGACGCGAGTGGGGACGCGGCTGTGGCCGCCGCGGTGGACCCGGCTGTGGCGCCGGCTGTGGCGCCGGCCCCACGGTCGGTCTCCGCCGCCTTCTCCCGCTCCGCCGCCGGCGTGAACAGCGAGGCTCCTCCGTCATCGGGCGCGACCGCGGTCGGGTGCTCGCGGGGTGGCGACTTGGGACCGCGGGCGGGCCGGGCGGGCTGGTCGGGGCGGACCTGCCCCGGCCGCTGGCGCCCGGGGCCCGACGGGCCGGGCCGCGTCAGCTCGACCGGCACGCCGGCCGCGACTTGCCCGAGCGGCACCGGCGGCACCAGTGGCACCAGTGGCACCGCCGCGGCCGCGGCGGTCTCCTCATCGGCCCCGGCCTTATCTGCCCCGGTCAAATCGGCCGCGGCCCTGTCGACCACGGTCCCATCGGCGCCGGCCCTATCGGCCCCGGTCCGGTCGCCCTCGGTCCCATCGGCCCCGGCCCCGTCGTCCTCGGCCTCCTCGCCGCCCTCGGGGCCGTCCGGGTGGACCTCCGGGAACCGCTCGGTGTCGGTCGTGCGGCCCGCGGCGGCCGGCCAGGCGCTGGCGATGCGCTCCAGCCGCTCGCGCAGGGCGTCGGCGCTGGGACGGCGCTCGGGGTCCTTGTTGAGCAGTTCGGTGAGGACCGGGGCCAGCTCTCCGGCGCGAGCCGGCGGGCGCGGCTGCTCGTTGACGACCGCGGTCAGGGTGGCGATCGAGCCGTCGCGGTCGAACGGCGCCAGCCCCTCGACCGCGTAGTACAGCGTGGCGCCGAGCCCCCAGAGGTCCACCGCCGGACCGGCCGCCTTGCCGGTCGCCTGCTCCGGCGCCATGTAGGCGGGCGATCCGACGATCAGGCCGGTGGAGGTGAGCTTCGGGTCGCCCTTGGCCCTGGCGATCCCGAAATCGGTGAGCCGGGCGGCGCCGTTCAGCACCATCACGTTGGCGGGCTTGACGTCGCGGTGGACGATGCCCGCGTTGTGCGCGGCGGCCAGCGCACCGGCGACCCCGGCGCCGATCCGCGCCACGCGCCGTGGGTCCAGCGGCCCCTCGGAGGCGACCACCTGCGCGAGCGTGGGCGCGCTGATCAGCTCCATGACGATGAACGCGTGCCCCTGCTCGTTGATCACGTCGTAGAGCGTGACCGCGTTGGGATGGTTGAGGCGCGCGGCCGCCCTCGCCTCGCGGAGCACGCGCGCCCGCATCGACGAGCGCTCGCGGTCGGGGATCGTCGGCGGCAGCCGCACCTCCTTGATGGCCACCTCGCGCCCGAGCACGGTGTCGCGGGCACGCCAGACGATTCCCATGCCGCCCTGGCCGATGGGCGCGGCGAGGGCGTAGCGGTCGGCGATCAGCCGTTCGGTGGGACGGTCCGGCATGCGGCCAAGCTACCCGATCCGGCAGCCGGCCAACCAGCGGGCCTGGAAATGGGGCTGTTCCCGCTTGGCCGGCTCCGCTCGGTTCAGCTCGGCGGCGGGACGAACGAGTTGAGGGCGGTGGTGAGGATCGACTGCGCGACCCCCCAGTCGGAGTCGGCCGCCTGGACGGAGATGGTCACCCAGTACCCGGGGCCGTTCGGCCCGGGCGGCGTGTTGGTGCCGATCTCGAGCCCGTGGAACGGCTGCTCGTCCCGACCGATGAAGGTGTACTCCAGCAGGGCACCGGGGCGGCCCTGGAAATTGATCGGCTCCAGCCGGGTCTGCTGGTAGCCGTTCTCGTGGCGCTCGGCGCGCTGCTGCGACGACTGCGCCTCGGCGGCCATCGGGTCCGGGACCGGCGGCGACTCGGCGTTGACCCGCATCATCGTCGGCACCGAGCGGTCGCCGAACTCGGTGCCGCGGTCGTGCTGGTCGACCTCCCAGCTCGCCGGGTAGGCGATCTGGTAGCCGCTGCCCTCATCCCTGTACGCGGTCCAGCCGGCGGGCAGCTGCGGTGCCGAGGTCGGCGGCACCGTCGTCGTCGTCGCCTCTGTGGTGGTCGGCGCCGCCGTGGTCGGCGCCGCGGTCGGGCCTGGCGCCAGCGCGTCGCTGGTGGCGGCGCCCGAGCCCGTCGGGTTGCCGATCAGAGTGACGATCAGCGCGAACGACAGCAGCGCGAGCATCACCGACGCGACCCCGACCATCAGGCCGCGGCGGGTCGGGTCGAGCATCCAGTCGATCGCGTCGCGCCAGCTGTCCGCGCCAAACCTCGCCCGCGCGCCGGCCTTCGCCGCGCGGCCCGCCGCGCCCGCCCGCGCCGCGAACCCGACCGGCGCGACCGACCCTCCGGCCGGGTCGTGCAGCAGCGGCCCCGACGCGATCACGTTGGTCGGCGCCTCGCCCGGCCCGTCCGGGGGCTGGGCCCTGGCCATCATCGGCGGGGTCGAGGTCGAGGTCACCGCGGGCACGCCCAGGCCGGGCACGCCACGCACCCCGGGGACGCCCGCGCCGGGCACGCCAGGCATCCCGGGAACGCCCCCGCCGGGCACCCCGGCCCCCGGCAACCCCGCCCCAGGCACGCCCAAGCCCGGGACGCCGGCACCCGGCAACCCCGCGCCAGGCAGCGCCATGGGCAGCGGATGCCCGTTGGGACCGCGGTCGGGAGCGCCGTTGGGGGCGGCGGTGGCGCCCGCGTCGGGAACGGCGTTGGGAACGGCGACCTCGCGCAGCCGCTCGCGGACCTCCTCCTCCCGCGGACGCCGCTCGGGGACCCGGTCGAGCAGCGCCTCGATCAGCGGGCCCAGCTCGCCGGCGTGCGCGGTCGGCCTGGGGCCGGCGTAGAGGATCTCGGCGCCGCCGTCCTCGAACGGCGAGCGGCCCTCGACCGCCTCGTACATGATCGCGCCGAGCGCCCACAGGTCGGCGGGCGCACCCGCCGGCTCGCCGCGGAGCTGCTCGGGCGCGGGCACCGGCGGCTGCCGCGGCGGTGCCAGCACGGCGGAGACCACGAAGCCGCCGACCCGGACGCCGCCGTCGGGCGCCACCAGCACGTGGCCCGGCTGGAGGGCGAGGTGGGCGAAGCCCGAGGCGTGCGCGGCCCCGAGCACGTCAAGCACCTCGAGCCCGATCCGCGCGACCCGCCGGACCGGGAGCTGCCCGTGCCGGTCGATCAGGTCGCTCAGGGTCAGCGCGTCGACCAGCTCGCGGACGACGAAGTAGTGCTCGCCGTCGAGCAGCACGTCGAGCAGCTTGACCGCGCCGGGATGGCGGAGGTCGGCCGCCTGCCTGGCGGCCTGAACCACCCGCGACCAGCGGGCGTTGCGCTCGGCCCCGGACTCGACCGGGGGCTCGATCTCCTCGACCGCCACCGCGCCGCCGTCGACGGCGTCGGCGGCGCGCCACACGACGCCGGCACGGCCCTGGCGCAGGATCGTGTCGATCGCATAGCGGTTGGCGATGAGCCGCTGGGGGGCATGCTCGGACATGATTGGCGCACTACTCTACGACCTCTTGGCGCGGATCGCCCCGTACCCCCGCTGAGCTGGGATTTGTGAGCATTCAGCTCAAAGCCCGGCGTGGGGCGCGATGGTACGGTCGCCGCGGACCACCCTCGCGCGAGGACCACCCTGCCCGCGCGTGCCCGAGCGGAATCGAGATCACCCAGGCGATCCAGAGGTCAAGCCGGCGCTGCTGTTCCGCATGACCTGAGCTAGCGGTGCCCCTCGTGCTCGTGCTCGACCTTGGTCGGCGGCAGCTCGCCGGTGACGCGCTCCCAGAGCATATCGACCAGCTTGCGGACCGCCAGCACCGCGACCGCCGAGATCACCCCGAACGCGACGCGCTTGGCCAGCTTGCGAGCCTCCTCGGGGGCACGCTCAGACAGTTTGGCCACTTTATCCTCCATGCGCCTGCGTGTCGACTCGATCTCCCGGGCGGTTGCCGCCGCGGTTTCGCCCATTGCTCAGTTCCTCCTTGAGCCCCTTGGCGGTCTCCCTCAGCTCTGCCCTGGCCTTGTCCGGCGAAACCTTCGTCCTGGTCAGGCGGAACCGCCCGATAAGGGCGAGCAGCCCCGCGATGATCAGCAGGCCGCCGCCGACGATCAGCAGGCCGATCCAGTCGGGACCGCCGATCGCGCTGGCGATGGTCGCCAGCAGGAACCCGAACGCGAACAGGCCGAACACCGCGGCCGCGATCAGCAGCGCGCTCGCCTTGGCGCTCGAGGTGATGCCCTCGGTCACCTCCTGCCTGGCGAGCAGGATCTCTTGGCGGAACAGCGTCGTCGCGTCGTCGGCGAGACCCCTCAAGAGCTCGGCCGTCGACTGTCGCTCCTGGGCGATCCTGGGCGGTTCGGCGCGAATGCTTCCGTCACCCGGCGGGCGCCCCCGCGATGACTCCTGTGTTGCCACGTCGCTCCCCCCTCCCCTTGGATTTTCGGGGGGTATGCCCTGCTTGCTTGAGCCCCCGAGTCGCTGTGGTGATACCCCCTGACGAGCGCGCGCTACCGTCCGTGGCCAAGAACGTCCAGCAGGCGAGCCAAGGCCCGTCTGGTCGTCGCCGTCAGCGGTCGTTCGACCGCCTCGGAGATTCTCACCCATTCGAGGCGGTCGTGCTCCTCCCAGTCGGCGTTGCGGACCTCGCCGCTCCAATCGGTGGCGAGGAAGAACGCGTCCGCTCGCTCGCCGTCGTCGAAGCAGCCGAGCGGGCAGGCTCCGAGCGGCTCCACGCCCGCCTCCTCGCGCGCCTCGCGGACCAGCGCCTCCAGCAGCGACTCGTCGCCCTCCGGCTTGCCGCCGATCGCGTCCCAGGCGCCCGGGTAGCGGCGGCCGGCGCGCTCGGTCCGCCGCCCCAGCAGCACCCGCGAGCCGTCGAACAGCAGCACCGCCGCGCTGGCCGCCTCGGCCAGGGGCACCTCACGGATCACCTGGGACCCTCCCAGCTCGGCCTGGTGGACGATCCGCCAGCCGGGCCCGGGCTCCGGGGCCTCCATCAGCGTCAGCTCCCGGAGCGGGAAGACCGCGTGGAAGTCGGCCAGGTCCCTGGCGGCGGCCTCCAGCTCCTCCGCGGGCCGGTCCTGCGCCACGGTCACGTGCGGGTGGAAGGGAAATCCCCGCTCCTGGAGCGGCGGCTCGCGCAGCGCCGCCTCCAGCGCCTCGAGGGAGGCGACTCCGTCGGCGACCACCAGGTAGGCGACCGGGCTCTCGGGCAGGAAGGTGGCGCCGCCGCGGAGCTCGATCAGGCCGGGCGCGGTGTTGGCGGCGGCCTGGTCGACCAGCGCGATCGCCGCGTCGAGGTCGTCGGACCCCACGGTCTGCGGGGGCACCAGGGTGACGTGGGGCGGGATCAGCGCCCTCGCTGGGTCGTCCAGCCTCCGCCGCCAGGCCTGCACGTAGTCCGCCACCGGCTCGGGCACGAGCACGACCACGCCGAGCTTGGCGGCGTCCACGTCAGCCGTTGCGGCGGGGCAGCAGCCCCATGCGGTCCTTGGCCAGGGCGAGGTTCTCGCGGGCGACCGCCTGCGCCTTTTCGGCGCCGGCCTCGAGGATCGAGGTCAGGCGCTCCTCGTCGGCCCGCAGCTCGTGGTAGCGCTCGCGCAGCGGCTCCAGGAAGCCCACCAGCGCGTCGGCGAGGTCGCTCTTGAGCTCACCGTAGCCGCGGCCGGCGTAGGCGGTCTCCAGCTCCTCGACCGCCTTGCCCGAGGCCACCGAGTACAGCTCCAGCAGGTTGGTGATCGCCGGCTTGTCCGGCCTGGCCACCACCTCGCGCCCCGAGTCGGTGACCGCCGAGCGAACCTTCCGGCGGATCGCGTCGGGCGGGTCGAGCACGTCGATGCGGCCGGTCGGCGACGGGATCGACTTGGACATCTTCTGGTCCGGGTGCTGGAGGTCCATGACCCGGCCGCCCACCTTGGGGATGTAGGCCTCGGGGAGCTTGAAGGTCGGGCCGAAGCGGGCGTTGAAGCGCTCGGCGACGTCCCTGGTCAGCTCGAGGTGCTGGCGCTGGTCCTCGCCGACGGGCACCCGGTCCGCCTGGTAGATGAGGATGTCGGCGGCCTGGAGCACCGGGTAGTTGAAATAGCCGGCCGGCAGCGCGCCCTCGCCGCCCTCGGCCGCCTTGGCCTTGAACTGGGTCATGCGGCGCAGCTCGCCGACGGTGGCGATGTGGTTGAACAGCCAGGCCAGCTCGGTGTGCTCAGGGACGTGCGACTGCACGAACAGGGTGCAGACGCCGGGGTCGAGGCCGGACGCCAGCAGGATCGCCGCCATCTCGAGGGTCCGGTCCCGCAGTTCGGCCGGGTCGTAGGGCAGCGTGATCGCGTGCAGGTCGACGACGCAGTAATAGGCGTCGAACTCGTGCTGCTGCTCAACCCATTGACGGAATGCGCCTACGTAATTTCCGAGGTGCGTATTGCCGGTCGGCTGGACGCCGGAAAGGATGCGGGCCACGTCGGTCGAGTCCTTGTGTCGCTCCGGGGGCGGCGGTCGGCCCACGCCATTCCGGGGCCGCCGGCGCCGATGATACAGGCACACCAAAGGCGCGGGCGCCCGCCGCGGCGGTCCGGCGGGTTGCCGGCAAGGCGGTCAGGCCTGGCGCGGAGCCGCGGGGCGCCCCGGGCGGGCTCGGGGTCAGCGGTCCAGGGGCTCGGCGGGTACGGGCTCGGTGACGGCGATCTCGCCGGGGTCCGCCGGCTCGTCCGGCGCGGCGCGGCCGCCGCCCTGATTCCAGACCGCGCGGGCCCCTGCACGGCCGAGGTCCGGCCGCCAGCCGCGGGGATGGCTGTCGTCGGCCACCCGCGGCGCCGGTGGCGGCGCCAGCGGCAGCGACAGCTCGAACCGGGCCCGCCCGTTCGCCCGCTCCGGCTCGACCGCGCGCAGCTCGCCGCCGTTGGCGTGGGCGAGCTGGCGTGCCATGGCGACCCCGTGGGCGAGGCCGGCGCCGGTGCGGAGCCCCCCGTCCCGCTGGATCTCCTGGTCGAAGATCCGCTCACGGCCCTCCGGCGTCACGTCGACCCCATCGTCCTCGACCGCCAGCAGCACCCGGTCGCCCTGGACCTCGACCACCAGCCGGATCGGGCTCATCGGCGGCGCGAAGCGGTTGGCGTTCAGCACCAGGTTGCCGAGGACGTCGAGCACCTCGTCCTGGTTGGCGCAGACCATCTGCGGCTCGGACGGCGCCTCGACCACCACGCCTCTCCCCTGGCAGACGGTCTTGGCGAGCTGCTCCGCCACCCGCACCAGGTCGGTCGCGTCGATGAACTCGCGTGCCGAGGTCGGCTTCGGCGGCGTTCCGGCGCGCTTGAGCTGCTCGAGCTTGCCGTCGAGCTGGGCGGTGTGCTCGACGCCGTTGCCGGCCAGCTCGCGCAGCAGCGGCAGGTCCTGGCGCTCGGCCTCCCCGGCGATCGTGCCGAGCAGGCCCTTGAGCATCGAGGTCGACGCCCGCAGGTCGAGCGCGACCGCGGCGAGCTGGACGCTGTTGACGCCGCCACCGTCGGCCTGGCGCCGGAAGCGGTCGGCGACCACGAACAGGTGCCGGTAGCGGAGCAGCTGCTCGGCATACTCGCGGCTGAGCGCCTCGGCCCGGTCGGCGGCGCGCCCGGCGACGAAGATCGGCACCGCCGGCAGCGCCAGCACCGCCGGGAGCACCAGCCGGTGCTCGGCCACCAGCAGCGCGACCAGCACGATGCTGAACTGGACCGCGCCCTCGACCAGCTCGATCTGCGCCTCCTCGAGCAGGTAGCCGATGCTGAGCCTGCGCTCCTCGTACATCGCCACCGCGACCCGCACCAGCAGCCGGTTCACCAGCATCAGCGTAAGCGCCGCGACGATGAACGCCGGCACCTGGGACAGGGTCAGCGAGCGCTCGCCGCCCAGAGCGGTGTAGACCGCGCCCGCGGCGGCGATCGAGATCGCGTACTGGCTGGCGTTGAAGGGGATGCGGACGGGCGGCTTGCGGTCGATCAGGTCGCTGATGACGCTCGCGATCAGGAACACCAGCACCGCCAGCGGCACGCCCCACCCGGTGAGCAGGGCCAGCGCGAATGGCCGCGACATCGTGATCTGGTTGAGCGTGCCGCTGCGCCACACCGGGATACGGATGATCTCCGCCGGCAGCACGCACGCGGCCAGCACCCAGAAGGTCAGGTCGGCGTCCGGGAGCCCGCGGATCGCGTGCGGCAGGGTGACGGCGCAGACGAGCAGGCCCGCCAGCGAGACGAGGACGATGTAGACGCCGAGATTGCTTCGAGAACGTCTGGCCCGCGAGAAGGGCAGTCGTAGCTGGCTCGCCATGGCGCCAAATCCTCTCAAGGCGGATAGCCCCGTCCATAGCGAAACTCACAGAACGCTTCGTGTCAATCCGCTAACCAATGCGGCCGTTTTGCCTAGCAAAATAAGCCGGAAACACGAGCGGGCTGTCCCAGTGTGTGGGGTTCACTGGAACAGCCCGCCGACAATGACGGTGCACCAATTACCACTTGTGCATCGCGCCGCCCGCCATGGCCAACGTGGCCAGCGCCGCCAGTGCGGCGGCAGCGCGGGCCAGACGGCCCTTGAGGCGTGTCATCCTGTCACCCCCTCCTGTGGGGTCGAGCGCGGCCCGCGATCGTGGGGGAACGCGGGCCGCTGTGGGGGAAGGGCGGGAGTGGAGCAACCGGCCCACCCAAGGCAACCGCGGGATTCTAGCAGGAATTGGATGAAACGTTCGTTTCGCGCGATCGTTTCAAGGAATGGCACTCCCTATTCAATTATCGAAATGAGGATTCCTGCCAAGGCAGTCCATCGGCTGCCACCGGTCACCCGGCCGAGCCGCACTCCCCGCACGCCCCCAACCCCGCCGCACCCACAAACCCCCGCGAATGCGCGGGACGGCCAGGCCCGCCGCGCGCCCGATTGGGCGACCCGAAATCGCCGCGCACCCGGGGGCGGCCGGGGAGCCCGGGCGTCCGCGACGGCCCGCCGCGCACCCGGGGCGGCCGGGCGAGCCCGGGCGTCCGTGCGCGCCGGCCCGCCGCGCCCCGGGCCGGATGCCCAGGGCGCGGGCGGGGTGCGTCGGTCAGCCGCGGAGGTGGCGGAGGACGTACTGGAGGATGCCGCCGTGACGGAAGTACTCGACCTCGTTCGGGGTGTCGATGCGAACCTTGGCGCGGAACTCCTTGCCGTCGGCGCGGACGGTGACCTCGCGCGGGAAGCTGTCCGCGGGCGCGTCCTCGAGACCGACCACGTCGAAGGTCTCGTGGCCGGTGAGGCCGAGCGACTCGACGTTCGCACCGTTCAGGAACTCGAGCGGCAGGATCCCCATGCCGACCAGGTTCGACCGGTGGATGCGCTCGTAGCTCTCGGCGACGACCGCGCGGACGCCGAGCAGCAGTGGGCCCTTGGCCGCCCAGTCGCGCGAGGATCCTGAGCCGTACTCCTTGCCGGCCAGCACCACCAGCGGCACGCCCTCGCGCTGGTAGCGCATGGCGGCGTCGTAGATGGTCATCTGCTCCTCGTCGGGCAGGTGGAGGGTGATGCCACCCTCGGTGCCCGGCGCGAGCCGGTTGCGCAGCCGGATGTTGGCGAAGGTCCCGCGGATCATCACCTCGTGGTTGCCGCGCCGCGCGCCGTAGGAGTTGAAGTCCTTGACCTCGACCCCGTGCTCCATCAGGTAGCGGCCCGCCGGGCTGTCGCGCTTGATGACCCCGGCCGGCGAGATGTGGTCGGTGGTCACGCTGTCGCCGAGGACCGCCAGCACCCTGGCGCCGTGGACGTCGCGCGGCGGCTCGGGTGTCTCGGGCATGTTCTCGAAGTACGGCGGCTGGTGGACGTAGGTCGACGCGGGGTCCCACGCGAACGCAGAGCCGCCGGGGACGTCCAGCGACGCCCAGCGCTCGTCCCCCTCGAACACCGCGGCGTAGCTGCGGCGGAACATGTCCGACTGGACCGCCTGGCCGATCACCTCGGCGACCTCGGCGCTGGACGGCCACAGGTCGCGGAGGTAGACGGGAGTCCCGTCGCTCGCCGAGCCGAGCGGCTCGTTGAGCAGGTCCACGTCCATCGACCCGGCCAGCGCGTAGGCGACCACCAGCGGTGGCGACGCCAGGTAGTTCATGCGGCAGTCGGGGTTGATGCGGCCCTCGAAATTGCGGTTGCCCGACAGCACCGACGCGACCACCAGGTCCCCCTGGTCGATCGCCTCGGAGATCTCCGGCGCCAGCGGCCCGGAATTGCCGATGCAGGTGGTGCAGCCGTAGCCGACCAGGTGGAAGCCGAGCTGCTCGAGGTAGGGCACCAGCCCGGCACGCTCGTAGTAGTCCATGACCACCTTGGAGCCGGGCGCGAGCGAGGTCTTGACCCAGGGCTTCGGCTTGAGCCCGCGCTCGGCCGCGTTCTTGGCCAGCAGGCCGGCGGCGATCATCACCGACGGGTTGGAGGTGTTGGTGCAGCTGGTGATCGCGGCGATCACCACGTCGCCGTGGTCGAGGTCGAAGCTGGGCCCGCCCTCGAGCTGGACCCGCACCGTGGCGTTCGCCCTGCCGCTGACGCCGGAGGGGTCCGGCTCGAACCAGCCGGGAGCCGGGTCGCCGTTGGCGTCGACCGCGGGGGGGTCGCTGGCCGGGAAGGACTCCTCGGAGGCCTCGTCCGGGCCCGGCACGGCAGCCACGGCCGCCACGGCGGCCCCGCCATCGGCTGAGGCGCTGGCCTCCGGCTGCTCAGCCGGCAGCATCTCGGCGAGCGCGCGGCGGAAGGACGGCTTGGCGTCGGTGAGGGCGACCCGGTCCTGCGGCCGCTTGGGGCCGGCCAGGCTCGGGACCACCGTCGAGAGGTCCAGCTCGATCCGCTCGGAATAGCGCGGCTCGGCGGCGGGGTCGTGGAACAGCCCCTGCTCCTTGGCGTAGGCCTCGACCAGCGCGATCTGCTCGGGCGAGCGGCCGGTGAACTCGAGGTAGCGCAGCGTCTCGCCGTCGATCGGGAAGATCGACGCGGTCGAGCCGTACTCCGGCGACATGTTGCCGATGGTGGCCCGGTTCTCGACCGGGACGTTGCCGACGCCGGGGCCGTAGAACTCGACGAACTTGCCGACCACGCCGTGGCGGCGCAGCAGCTCGGTCACGGTGAGCACCAGGTCGGTCGCGGTGGCGCCCTCCGGCAGCTCGCCCTTGAGCCGGAAGCCGACCACCCTCGGGGTCAGCATCGAGATCGGCTGGCCCAGCATGGCCGCCTCGGCCTCGATCCCGCCGACGCCCCAGCCGAGCACGCCCAGGCCGTTGACCATCGGCGTGTGCGAGTCGGTCCCGACCACCGTGTCCGGGTAGGCGAGCCCGTCCCTGACGTAGACGACCTTGGCGAGGTACTCGAGGTTGACCTGGTGGACGATGCCGGTGTCGGGCGGGACCACCTGGAAGCTGTCGAACGCCTGCTGTCCCCAGCGCAGGAACGCGTAGCGCTCGCGGTTGCGCTCGAACTCGAGCTCGGCGTTGCGGAGAAAGGCGTCAGGTCGGCCGGCGACGTCGGCGATCACCGAGTGGTCGATCACCAGCTCGGCGGGGACCAGCGGGTTGATCCGCGCGGGGTCGCCGCCGAGCTGGACCATGGCGTCGCGCATCGCCGCCAGGTCCACCACCGCCGGGACCCCGGTGAAGTCCTGCATCAGCACCCGAGCGGGCAGGAACGCGATCTCGGCCGGCTCGGAGGTCTCGGGGTCGAAGCTGGCCAGCCCCTCGACGTCCTCGGCCCGCACCGCGTGACCGTCCTCGGTGCGGAGGAGGTTCTCGAGCAGGATCTTGAGAGAGTAAGGGAGCCGTGCCGCCCGGTCGCCGAGCGCGTCGAGCCTGAAGATCTCGAACGATCGCTCCCCGACATCGAGCCCGGATCGCGCTCCGAAGCTGTTACCCGCCATTGCAAGCCCTCCAGCCGATTCCTTTCGCATTACGTAGCATGCGTTCAAGGGCAAAGAGTACTCATCCGCCCGCGAGGGCGGCACGGTCTGTCCCCACCCCCTGCACCGCCGGACCGAACTGCCCGAACTGGCCGCGAGCCGAGTTTTGAGCTCCGACCGTTTAGCATCGGAACGGCATTGGTGGGGACGGTGGGTCGCCGGCGTGGCGGGTGCGTCCTGGCCGCGGAGCACGAGCGCCCGGGAGGATTCGAAGGCATGACACAAGGCGGTACCGAGCGGGGGTCGCGGAACAGGCCGCGCGGCGGCGGGCCCCCCGGCGAGCAGCATGGCGGGTCCGGCAGCCGCAAGACCGGCGGCGGCTCGGGGAGCCGCCAGGGCGGCGGGCGCGGACCGGCGCAGTCGGGCGGCAAGGGCCCGGGCGGCTCGGGCAAGAAGCTCAGCGGCTCGGCCCGGAAGGCGGCCGCGCGGCGGAAGCGCGAGGTCCGTCGGCGCGCCCTGATCGCGACCGGCGCCGCGGTGGTGGTGATCGCGGTGGTGGTCACCCTGCTGCTGGTGAACCGCAAGCCCGCGACCGTCGGGTTCGACAAGGTCACCAGCTTCAGCGGGCTGAGCCGCAACCACACCCAATCTGCCGTCCACTACCCGCAGACCCCGCCGGTCGGGGGCGACCACAACCCGGTCTGGCAGAACTGCGGCTTCTACGCGCAGCCGATCCACAACGAGAACGCCGTGCACTCGATGGAGCACGGCACCGTCTGGATCACCTACCAGCCGAACCTGCCCAAGGCCCAGGTCGACCAGCTCGCGGCGATCGCGCGCTCGCAGACCTTCGTGATCGTGTCGCCCTACACCGGCCTGCCCGCGCCGGTGGTCGCCTCGGCATGGGGGAAGCAGGAGTGGCTGCACAGCGCGAGCGACCCGAAGCTGGCGCAGTTCGTCTCGACCTACCGCCAGGGACCGCAGACACCGGAGCCCGGAGCGCCCTGCACCGGCGGCACCGGCACGCCCCAGTAGGGTTCTAGACGAGCTTGGCCACGTCGGCCTGCTTGGCGCGGACCGCCTCGGCCGCGTCCCGCAGGTTGGCAAGCTCCGCGTCGGTGAGCGGCAGCTCGACGATCTCCTGGACCCCACCGCGCCCGATCCGGGCGGGCACGCCGAGATAGACGCCGTCGATCCCGTACTGCCCGGTCACCCAGGCGCAGACCGGCATCAGCTCGCCGGAGTCGCCGAGCACCGCCGCGACCATCGCCGCCGCCGCGCTCGACGGCGCGTAGTACGCCGAGCCGGCCTTGAGCAGGGCGACGATCTCGCCGCCGCCGTCGCGGGTGCGCTGCACGATCCGCTCGATCGCGTCGGCGTCGACCCGCTCGGAGAGCGGCTGGCCGTCGACCTTGACCAGGCTCGGCACCGGCACCATGGTGTCGCCGTGGGAGCCGAGCGTGATCGCCTCGACCGCGCTCGGGCTGGTGTCGAGCTCCTCGGCAACGAAGTGCTTGAAGCGGGCGGTGTCGAGCATGCCCGCCTGGCCCATCACCCGCTCACGCGGGAATCCGGACACCTCGGCGGCCAGCGCGGTCATCTCGTCGAGCGGATTGGACACGACGATGATCACAGCGTCGGGCGAGCCGTCGACCAGCTTGCGGGTGACCTCGCCGACGATCCTGGCGTTGGTCTCGAGCAGGTCCATCCGGCTCATGCCCGGCTTGCGCGGCAGCCCGGCGGTGATCACGCACACGTCGGAGCCGGCCGTCTCGTCGTAGCCGTTGCTGCCGACGATGCGGGTCTCGAAGCCCTCGATCGACCTGGACTGGTTCATGTCGAGCGCCAGGCCCTGCGGCAGGCCCTCGATGATGTCGCTCATCACGACCTCGTCCGCGAGGCCCTGCTCGGCGATGCGCTGCACCGTCGTCGAGCCGTACTTGCCGGCGCCGACCACCGTGACCTTCATGAGATTCGACTCCTTCCGAGACATCCCCCGAAATTGCACCGGCAGCCTGTCATGCGCTCAGGCGGCTGTCTTCATGGCGCCGATCACCGCGTCGGCGACGTCGCTGGTGCCGACCGCCGTCGGGTCGTCGCGCGTCGGCTTCATGTCGTAGGTGACCGACCTGCCGTCCGCGATCACCTCGGCCAACGCCCGCTCGAGCCGGTCGGCGGCCTCGCCCTCGTCGAGATGACGGAGCATCAGCACGCCGGAGAGCATCATCGCCATCGGGTTGACCTTGTTCTGGCCCTTGTACTTGGGGGCCGACCCGTGGGTGGCCTCGAACACGGCCACCTGGTCGCCCAAGTTGGCGCCCGGGGCGACCCCGAGCCCGCCGACCAGGCCGGCGGCGAGGTCGCTGATGATGTCGCCGTAGAGGTTCGGCAGCAGCAGCACGTCGAAGTTCTCGGGCTTCTGGACCAGCTGCATCGACATGTTGTCGACCAGGTACTCGTCGTACTCGATCTCGGGGTACTCCTTGGCGACCTCGCGGCTGACGGCGTAGAAGAGCCCGTCGGTGTGCTTCATGATGTTCGCCTTGGTCACCGCGGTGACCTTCTTGCGCCCGTAGGCGCGCGCGTAGTCGAAGGCGAACTTGGCGATGCGGCGGGTGCCGGTCACCGAGATCGGCTTGATCGAGATCCCGGAGTCCTCGCGGATGCGCCGGCTCTGGAGGCCATTGAGGAACTCGATGACCTGCTTGGCCTCGGGGCTTCCCTCTTCGAACTCGATGCCCGCGTAGAGGTCCTCGTGGTTCTCGCGCACGATCACCAGGTCGATGTTCTCGTAGCGCGAGCGCACGCCCCGGTACCACTTGCACGGCCGCAGGCAGGCGAACAGGTCCAGCTCCTTGCGCAGCGCGACGTTGACGCTGCGGAAGCCGGTGCCGATCGGCGTGGTCAGCGGGCCCTTGATCGCCACCCCGTTGGTCCTGATGGAGTCGAGGACCGTCTCGGGCAGCGGGGTGCCGTACTTGTCGATGACGTCCGCGCCGGCCTCCTGTACGTCCCAGTCGAATTGCACACCGGTACCTTCGAGCACGCGCCGGGTCGCTTCGGACAGCTCGGGACCTACTCCATCACCCGGGATCAAGGTGACACGATGCGCCATGTTGAAACTCCTCTCAGACTTCGCAGCGCGGCAAACGGGGGCCAGCCGCGTGTGACCTTGGAAGAAAGCCTACCGCCGCGTGCGGAGCTGCCAGCCGTTGTCCACAGCCTCGGGCCAGGTATCCCGTTCGGCGGCGCTCGCACCTACAGTGGACGGAGATCGGGCAGCAATGCTCAGCAGGGGTCTTTGTTGCCCGAAGGAGCACAATAGCGTAATGACTCGTCCCTCGAGACGACGTGGAGGACCGCAACATGGCTGATAGCAAGGGCAAGGGGCTCGAGGGCGTGGTCGCCGCCCGGACCAGCATCTCCGACATCGACGGCCAGCAGGGAAAGCTCTTCTATGCCGGCTACGACATTGCCGACCTCGCCGAGCACGCCAGCTTCGAGGAGACGGTCTACCTGCTGCACCACCTGGCGCTTCCGACCAGGGCGCAGCTCGACGAAGAGAACTCCTTCCTGCGGTCCGAGCAGCGGCTGGACCCGTTCCTGGTCCGGCTGATCTCCGATCTCGGGGGTGACAACAACCCGATGACGGTGCTGCGCACCGTCGTGTCGGCGGCGGCGTCGCTCGACGCCGAGGTCGACGACGAGTCGCAGGAGGCGAACCTCCGCAAGGCGTACAAGCTGGTCGCGCTGACACCACAGATCGTGGCGGCGTTCCACCGCATGCGCACGGGCGCCGACGCGATCGAGCCGCGCGACGACCTCTCGCTGGCCGGCAACTTCCTGTACGCGCTCACCGGCAAGGAGCCGGACGTTCAGCTCGCCAGGGACTTCGACATCTGCCTGGTGCTGTACGCGGACCACACCATGAACGCGTCGACCTTCGCCGGCAGGGTCTCGGCCGCAACGCTCGCCGACATCTACGCCGCCGTCACCGCCGCGATCGCGACCCTCCAGGGCCCGCTGCACGGCGGCGCGATCGAGCAGGTCCGCTACATGCTCGACGAGATCGGCACCCCGGACCGCGCCGCCGACTACGTCCGCGACCGGCTCGCCGGCAAGCGCAAGGTGATGGGCTTCGGCCACCGGGTCTACAAGACCTGGGACCCCCGCGCCCGCATCCTTCGCGAGATGAGCCGCCGCCTCGGCGAGCGCCTGGGCGACACCCACTGGTATGAGATCTCCGACCAGATCCAGCGGACGGTCCACGAGGAAAAGGGCCTCTACCCGAATGTCGACTTCTACACCGCCAGCGTGTACTCGGCGCTCGGGATCCCGCCCGACCTCTACACCACCCTGTTCGCCACCTCGCGCATGGCCGGATGGACCGCCCACATCCGCGAGCAGTACGCCGACAATCGGCTGATCCGTCCGGACTCCGAGTACATCGGTCCGGCCCCCCGCAAGTACGAGCCGATCGACACCCGCTCGTAACCCCGCCGCTCAGGCCGGTAGCGGTCGCGGGAGCAGACCGGCGGCCTCGATGACCTCGGCCTCCCCGCTGTCGGGCCCGAGCCCCATCACGTGAATCCCTCGCACCCCCGGCAGCTCCCGCAGCCGCTCGACCATCTCGGTGGCGATGGCGATGCCCTCGGCGCGTTGGTCGGCGGCGCCGCGCAGGCGGTTCAGGGTGGCCTCGGGCACCGACCAGCCGGGCAGGGTCGCGAAGCGTTCGAGCTGGCTGGCGGATCGCGGCGCCAGCACGCCGGCGAGGACCGCGGTCCTGCCGGTCAGGCCGCGGTCGACGATCCGTTCGAGCCAGACGCGGAAGCCGTGGAGGTCGAAGACCGGCTGGGTCTGCACAAACGCGGCGCCCGCGGCCACCTTGGCCTCCAGGCGCGCGCCGCCGGAGGGGTCTGCGCCTGGGGCCTCGGCCACGCCGACCAGGAACGGCGCGGGCGGCACCACCGGCAGTCCGCCCGGCCCGGCGCCTTGGCCGAGGCCGGCGGCGAGCCGGGCGAGGCCCACGGCGTCCAGGTCGAAGACGGCCTTGACGTCCTTGAACGGGCCGACCTCGATCGGGTCGCCCGACAGGCACAGGATCGCCCGGATCCCGAGCGCGTGCGCGCCGATCAGGTCGGCGGCCAGCGCCATCCGGTTGCGGTCACGGCAGGTGAGCTGGAGCACCGGCTCCAGGCCCTCGCCGGCGGCGAGCATCGCGGCCGCCAGCGGGCCCATCGCGAACCGGGCGGCGGCGTTGTCGGTGACGTTGACGGCGTCGACCCGGCCGCGGAGCTGCCGCGCCAGCCGCCGGACCTGCTCGGGGTCCGGCGAGCGGGGCGGGACCAGCTCGCCGGTGACCACGAACCGCCCCTGCGCCAGGAGCGCCGCCAGCCTGCCGAGGTCGGTCACCCCTTGTCGACCTGATCCATGGCCGCGGTGATGGTGTTGGCCATCAGCATCGCCACGGTCATCGGCCCGACCCCGCCGGGGACCGGGGTGATCGCGCCGGCGACCTCGGCGACGTCCTCGGCCACGTCGCCGACCAGCTTGCCGTCGATCCGGTGGTTGCCGACATCGACCACGGCGGCGCCCGGCTTGACCATGTCCGCGGTGATCATCCTGGGCACGCCGGCGGCCGCCACCAGCACGTCGCCGTCGAGGGTGTAGCGCGCCAGCTCACGGGTGCCGGTGTGGCACAGGGTCACGGTCGCGTTCGCCCCGGGCGCCTTGGCGGAGAGCAGCACCGCCAGCGGGCGGCCGACCAGCAGGCCGCGGCCGACGATCACCACGTGGGCGCCGTCGACCCGGACCTTCTCGCGGCGCAGCAGCTCGACGATGCCGATCGCCGTGCACGGCGCCAGCCCGGGGTCGCCGCGGAGCACGCGGCCCTCGTTCCACGGGTGCAGCCCGTCGACGTCCTTGGCCGGGTCGATCGCCTCCTGGACCTCGACCGGGTTGAGGTCACGGGGCAGCGGAAGCTGCACGATGATGCCGTGCACGGTCTGGTCGGCGTTCAGCTCGCGGACCGCGTCGAGCACCTCCCGCTGGGTGGCGGTGGCCGGCAGCGTCACCCTGCGCGAGTCGATCCCCCAGCGTGCGGCGGCGCGCTGCTTCGCGCCGACGTAGATGTGCGAAGCCTCGTCGTCGCCGACCAGCACCGCGGCCAGCCCCGGCCGCGAGCCGGCGGCCGCCAGCCGCTCGACCTCTCCGGCCAGCTCCTCCTGGATCGCCGCCGCGACCGCCTTCCCGTCAAGCGCCCGTGCGCTCATCAGCTCTCCCCAGTCCTTCCCGCCGTCCCGCCCCGACGAGCCGTGCCGGCCGCGCCGGGCTCCGCGCACTACGCTACCCCGCCGGGCATCGCGAGCGGGCGGTATCGTGGCTCGCCATGACCGAGCAGCGCATCCGGCGGCCGAGCCGCGGCGACCTCGAAGCTGCGGTGGGCAAGCTCCTGCCGGACGTGATCGCGCCCGGCCTTTCGGTGCTGTTCTGCGGCATCAATCCCGGTCTGTACTCGGCGGCGGTCGGCTGCCACTTCGCCAGGCCGGGCAACCGGTTCTGGCCGGCCCTGCACCGCTCCGGCTTCACGCCCAGGCTGTTCGACCCCTCCGAGCAGTGGTCGCTGCTGGAGCTCGGCCTGGGCGTGACCAATCTGGTGGACCGGGCCACCGCCGGCGCGGCCGAGCTGACCCCGGCCGAGCTGCGAGACGGCGGCGAGCGGCTGCTCGAGAAGGTCGGGCGCCACCGGCCGGCGTGGGTGGCCTTCCTCGGGCTCGACGCCTACCGGAAGGCATTCGGGGAGAAGCGTGCCAGCGTCGGCGAGGGGCCGCCGCTCGCCGGCGGCGCGCGGGCGTGGGTGCTGCCGAACCCGAGCGGCATCAACGCGCATTACCAACCGGACCGGCTGGCGGCGGCGTTCGCGGAGCTGCGGAAGACGGCGGAGGCTAGCGCCGCCGGCGGGTGACCATGCCGGCGATCCGCAGGCACAGCGCCACCGCGGCGATGAACAGCACGACGTCGATTGGATCGTTCATTGCTCAGTGCCTGAAGTGTCGGCGTCCGGTGTGGAGCATGGTGATGCCGGCCTGGTGCGCGGCGGCGGTCACCTCGTCGTCGCGGACGCTGCCGCCGGGCTGCGCCACCGCGGCCACGCCCGCGGCGGCGAGCACCTCGATGCCGTCGGGGAACGGGAAGTAGGCGTCGCTGCCGGCGGCCGCGCCCTTGGCGCGCTCGCCCGCCTTGGCGACCGCGATCCTGGCGGCCTCGACCCGGTTCTGCTGGCCGGCGCCGACCCCGACCAGGCGGCCGTCCCTGGCCAGCACGATCGCGTTGGACTTGACGTGCTTGGCGGCGCTCCAGGCCAGCTCGAGGTCGGCGAGGGTGTCGCCGGCGGGCTGCTCGCCGCTCACCAGCTTCCAGCTGGCTGGGTCGTCGAGGCCGAGGTCGGGCTCCTGAGCGAGCAGGCCGCCCGCCACCGAGCGCAGCAGCGCCGACCGCGGCGGCCGCCAGAGGTCGACCCTGACCAGCCGCAGCGACCGCTTTGGCGCGAGCACCTCCAGCGCCTCGTCGTCGAAGCCCGGGGCCACCACCACCTCAGTGAAGATCTCCGCGATCCGCCGCGCGGTCTCGGCGTCGAGCGGCCGAGACAGGCCGACGATGCCGCCGAACGCGCTCACCGGGTCGCCCTCGAGCGCGGCGGAATAGGCGTCGGCCAGGCGGTCGCCCCAGGCGGCGCCGCACGGGTTGGTGTGCTTGACGATCACCGCGAAGGTCCGGTCGGCGTGGTCGGCGACCATGTTCATGGCGGCATCGGCGTCGAGCAGGTTGTTGTAGGACAGCTCCTTGCCGGCGAGCTGCTCGGCGGCGGCGAGCCCCCACGGCCGAGCCGAGCCCGGCTGGGTGGTGGCGTAGAAGGCCGCCGCCTGGTGCGGGTTCTCGCCGTAGCGGAGCGCCTGCCTTCGGCGGGCCGCCACGGGGAGGATCGGGGGGAGCGCGGCGGACCCCGTGGCCGCGGCGCCCTCGGCGGCCCTGGCCCGCTCGGCGGTTCCGGCGCCCTCGGCGACCCGGTCGGCGAACCAGGCGGCGATGGCGGCGTCGTAGGCGGCGCTGCGGGCGAAGGCTGTGGCGGCGAGCGCGCGGCGCTCGGCGAGGGTGGTGCCGCCCTCCGCGAGCGCCCGCTCGACCAGGCCGTAGTCGTCCGGGTCGCAGACCACCGCGACCGAGGCGTGGTTCTTGGAGGCGGCGCGGAGCATGGTCGGCCCGCCCACGTCGATCCGCTCGATCGCCAGCTCGGCCGAGGTGGCCGGGTCGGCGACCGCCTCCTCGAACGGGTAGAGGTTGACGACCACCAGGTCGAAGGGCTCGATCCCGGCCGCCTCCAGCTCGGCCCGGTGGTCGGCATTGGTCATATCGGCCAGCAGTCCTGCGTGGCCCCGCGGGTGCAGGGTCTTGACCCTGCCGCCGAGCATCTCGGGCGCGCCGGTCAGCGCCTCCACGCTGGTGACCTCCAGGCCGTGGCCGCGCAGGACCTCGGCGGTCGAGCCGGTCGACACCACCTCGACGCTGGCCGTGCGCAGCGCCGCGGCGAGGCGGTCGAGCCCGCGCTTGTCGAAGACCGAGACCAGGGCGCGGCGGATGGGCTGACGATCGGGCACCTTCCCTCCTCGCTGCGGGATCGCCGGGTCACCCAGTCGGCCGGGCGTGGCCAACCGGTCGCCGACGCCGGCGTCCCCGACCTCCGTGCCGGCGTCGCCGACGTCAGCGTCCAGCACGACCCGCCGGCCGTCGAGATGGAACCGCCCGGCGGCGACCAGTCGGACGGCGGCTGGGAGCAGGCGTCGCTCCTGGACCTTGATGCGCTCGTGGAGGCGCTCCTCGTCGTCGACCTCCTCGACCGGCACCGCCACCTGGAGCAGCACCGGGCCGTGGTCGACCTGCTCGTCGACGATGTGGACGGTGCAGCCGGTGACGCGAACGCCGTAGGCGAGCGTGTCGCGGACCGGGTGCGCGCC
>JBEDUQ010000001.1:0-27500 GCA_040414855.1 Actinomycetota bacterium | reverse complement strand
GGCCGCCAGATCGTTAACGTGGGTCGTCCCCTGGACATTCCCAGGGACCACCGCTGCGACGTCAACGTACACGCCTCGGCGGTGAACCACGTCCCGAACCGAGAGGTTCGGGCCTTTGGCGCCACCTCGCCACCAGTACTTCAGACAGAAACGCCGTCCTGGGCCCTTGGGCTCAGGACGGCCACCGAAGCCGTTGGAACTGCGTCCTGGTGGCTGTCGGTGACCTCCTGTCTTCCGTACTGACGCCGAGCTGGCGCCGCCGGAGAGGTCTAGGTCCTCGAAGAACAATCCCTTACTTGGTGCGCGGTGAAAGGTAGCACCGCCGTCGAACGCGTGTCAACTTCGTATCCCAGCAACCACAAGGGATTCAACGGTCTTTGGTCCTTCGGCCAGCGGCTTTCGCCGCTTCGCCGAGTTCGTTCCGTGCCGCTCCGAACCAAGGCCGGTCGAAGATCCGGCCCAGGAAGCCGGCAACCACGGCGCGCGGCGGTCGGTCGAGGGGCTCCGTGGGCCCGTCAGGCCGCGGCGGTGGCGCAAGTATCGAACTTCTTTCGGTATTACTGACCGTCCCTGACCGCGCGATGGTTCCAAAGAGCGGACGGGGCGGTTCAGTCGACCGGCACGCGGAGGCGGAGCGGGGCACGACGACCGAAGGTTAGGACGTGACCGTCGAGGTCGGCGGCCGTCCATGAGGCGTCGAGGCTCTCGACGCGCCGGCCGTCGAGCCGCACGGCGCCCTGGCTCACCTTGCGCCTGGCCTCGCCACGCGAGCCGGCCAGGCCGGTCGTGGCCAGCAGCGGCACGATCCGGATGCGACCGTCGGGGTCGGCGGCGCTCGCCGGCACCTTGAGATCGACCGCCTCGTCCGCGTCGGCCGCGCCGTCCCTAAGGGCCACGCCGGCGTCGAAGGCGGCCTCGGCCCGCTCGGCGGCCTCGTCGCCGTGGTAGAGGCTGGCCACCTCGCGCGCGAGCCGGCGTTTGACGTCACGCGCGGCGACCCCGCCCCCGGCGGCCAGCTCAACCAGCCGCTCGGCCTCGTCGGGGTCCAAGTCGGTCGTCAGCCGCAGGTACTCGGGCATGAGGTGGTCGGGGATCCGCATCAGCTTGCCGAACTGCTCTTCGGCCGGGTCGTCCAGGTTGATGCCGTTGTTGAGGCTCTTGGACATCTTCAGGTGGCCGTCGAGGCCGCGCAGCAGCGGCATGGTGAGGACCACCTGCTCGGCCTGACCGCGGGCGCGTTGCAGCTCGCGGCCGAGCAGCAGGTTGAAGGTCTGATCGGTGCCGCCGAGCTCGACGTCGGCCTCGACCGCGACCGAGTCCATGCCCTGCATCAGCGGGTAGAGGAACTCGACCAAGGAGATCGGCTGGCCCTCTGCGTAGCGGTTCTTGAAGTCCTCGCGCTCGAGCAGTTGGGCGACGGTGACGTTGGCGGCGAGGTCGCCGACCTCCGCGAAGGTCATCGGCGCGAGCCACTCGGCGTTGTAGCGGACCTCGGCGGAGTCGACGTCCAGGATCTTGTCGACCTGGTCGAGGTAGGTGCGGATGTGGTCGGCGACCTCGGCCTCGGTCTGGCGCCTGCGGGTCTGGCTGCGCCCGCTGGGGTCGCCGACCAGGCCGGTGAAGTTGCCGATGATCAGCACGACGGTGTGGCCGAAGCGCTGGAACTGCGCCAGCTTGCGGAGGACCACGGCGTGGCCCAGGGTCAGGTGGGGCGACGACGGGTCGATGCCGAGCTTGACGCGGAGCGGGCGCCCGGCGGCGCGCGCCTCCGCGAGGCGCTTGGCGAGCGCGCCGGCGGGAATGATGTCGGCGGCACCGGCGCTGAGGACGCGGAGCTGCTCGTCCACGCCGGCGGTCGTTGCCATCTCCGGAACCTCGCTGGTCTGCTACCCGGACGATCCGGGTCGCACCCACGACCGGCCGGCGGCCGGACGCGGTGCTCGGACAGGGATCACCGGCGGGAGGCCGGGATCTGGCGCGATGCTAGCACGCCGCTCGCCTGGCCCACCCACGGCGACAACGCGGTCGGGCCAGGCCCACCCAACCGCGGAAACAGGGTTGGCGCCGGGCCAATCCACGGCGGCACGGGACCCCGACCCGCGACAACCGCGCGACCCTCAGCGGCGGCGCGGCGAGCGGCGGGCGGGACCTGGGCGGCCTGGGGAGACGTAGGGGGAGGACCGGAGCAGGACCCGCCAGGGGCGGTCGGCGCCGTTGGAGACGCCGACCCTGCCGGTCCACTCGACCTCGGCGTCCGAGACCTTGGCGCCGCCGGCGAGCCAGACCGGACCGGTGACGAGGTCGGCGCCGTTGGCCCACGGTCCGATGCCGAGGGCCTCGGTGAGCCGCGCCGGACCTCGGGCGAGGTCGCGCTCGCGGCTGGCCGGCCGCCGCGCGCGGATGGTCTCGACCCCGTCGACCGGCTCGGCGGCGCGCAGCAGGACGGCCTGGGCGATGCCAGGCGCGGCGCACACCACGTTCATGCAGTAGTGCATCCCGTAGGTGAAGTAGACGTAGAGGTGCCCCGCCGGACCGAACATGACCGCGTTGCGGGGGGTCTTGCCTCTGAAGGCGTGGCTGGCGGGGTCCTTGCCGTGGCCGTCGTAGGCCTCGACCTCGACCAGGCGGACGACCGCGCGGCCCTCGGGGGCGTCGTGGACCAGCAGCTTGCCGATCAGGTCGCTGGCCACCTCCAGCACCGGCCGCTCGTAGAACGACCTCGGCAGCGGATCGAGATTTTCCGGCGACGGCGTCGACGGCACGGGCGCGGTCACCGGCGGCGGCCCTCGCCACGACGCCGTCCTTTCGCGAGGAAGCGCTCCAGCTCGTCCAGGGGGAGCGCGTTGACGACCCGGTCGGGACCGAGCCAGGCGCGACCGGCGGTGGCGACCGAGAAGCGCATGTTCGGCAGGTGGCCGGGGCCGTGGCTGTCGGAGCCGAACGAGAGCCAGGCGCCGTGGCGGGCGGCGACCCGGATCTGCTCATCGCCGAGGTCGAGCCGGTCGGGCGAGCCGTTGACCTCCAGCGCCGTCCCGGTGCGGGCGGCGGCGGCGGAGAGCGCCTCCAGGTCGACCTCGTAGGCCGGGCGCTTGCCGAGCAGCCGGCCGGTGGGATGGCCGATGACGTTGACCGACGGGTGCTCGCAGGCGCGGATCAGCCGCTCGGTCTGGCGCCCGCCGTCCAGCTCGAAATGGTCGTGGACGCTGGCGACCAGGACGTCGAAGCCGTCGAGGAACTCCTGGTCGTAGTCGACGCTGCCGTCGGAGCCGATGTTCAGCTCCAGCCCGTGGAGCAGCCGGATGTCGCCGCGGTCTCGCTCCAGCTTGCGGATCGCGGCGCGCTGGTGGAGGAAGTCCTCGCGGGTGGCGGCCGCGAACGAGAGCCGCTCGGCATGGTCGGTGATCGCCAGGAAGCGGTAGCCGCGCGCCCTGGCGGCGTCGACCATGGTCGCCAGCGGCGCGGTGCCGTCTGGCGACAGGTTGGTGTGGCAGTGGAAGTCGCCGCCGACGTCGTCGAGGGCGACCAGCCGCGGCAGCTCGCCGGCCTTGGCGGCCTCGACCTCACCGCGGTCCTCGCGCAGCACCGGCGGCACCCACGAAAGGCCGAGGCGCTCGTAGACGACCTCCTCGTCCTCGGCCACGACCAGCTCGCCGTCGCGGGTGTGGAGGCCGTACTCGGAGAGCTTGAAGCCACGCTTGACGGCGTGCTCGCGGACCTTGACGTTGTGCTCCTTCGAGCCGGTGAAGTACTGGAGCGCGGCGCCCCAGACCTCGAGCCGCACGGCACGGAGGTCGACCTGGTGGCCAGCCGGGGTGCGGATCGACACCTTGGTCTCGCCGGCCGCGGCGACCTCGGCCACACCGCCGAGTTGGGCAAAGGCGCGGCAGATCGCGCCCGGGTCGTCGCCGGCGGCGAGCAGGTCCATGTCGTGGACGACCGGCTTCATCCGCCGCAGCGAACCCGCCACCTCGACGCGCGGCACGAGCGGGTCGCGGGCGAGCTGGTCGCGCAGCGACTCGGCGAGCGGCAGCGCCGACGCGAGCGGGATGCCGCCACCGCCCAGGGTCATGCGCTCGATCGCGCGGCGGAGGTTGGCCACGGTGCGCTCGCCCATGCCCGGCAGGCCGGCGAGCCGGCCCTCGCCGAGCGCGGTGGCGAGGTCCTCGACGGTGGAGACGTCGAGCCGCTCGTGGATGGTGCGTGCCTTGCGCGGCCCGATGCCCGGCACCGTGACCAGCACGCGCAGGCCCTCCGGGACCTCGGCGCGGAGGCGGTCGAGCGCGTCGACGTGGCCGCTGATCAGGTACTCGCGGACCTTCGCGGCCATCGACTTGCCGAGGCCGGGGATGGCCGCGAGCTGCGCGTCGGTGAGGCCGGCCACGTCCTCGCCGTAGCCGGACAGCGCCCGCGAGGCGCGGTCGTAGGCGCGTACGCGGAAGCCGCCGTCGCCGGTCAGCTCCAGCAGCTCGGACATCTCTCTGAAGACGCCCGCCAGCTGCTCGTTCACCCACGCCATGCGAGCTAGCCGGCCAGTCCGCCCGGCGGGTCCCGAGGGTCGGTGGGGTCGGTGGGGTCGGGGTCGGCCTCGCCGGGGTCCCAGCTCAGGCGCCGCGGGCCCTCGCGGGCGCCGGCGGGCCCGTCCGGGCCGTGATCCCGCCCACCCAGACCCTCGCCCCCACCCGCGACGCCGTGTGGGTCGTGCAGCGGGTCGTGGAGCGGGTCGTGGGAGCCGATGGTGACCTCGCCCGCGCCGGGGAGGGCGCTGCGGTCGACCGTGCGGGCGGGGCGTCGCCACCAGCTCGAGGCGAGCATGGCGCCGGCGATCCCCCACAGGATCAGCACCGCGGCGGTGAGCAGCGCCGGCACCAGCCCGAACTGCCCGAGCCGGTCCAGCCGCAGGACCAGGAGCGGGCCGATCGGGACCCCGATGCCGATCGCGGCCAGGGTCCAGCGGCCGCCGCCCCTCGGGACCGCGATCGCGGCCAGCAGCGCGCCGGCGAGCGGCGCGGCCAGCAGCAGCCCGACCCGCAGCGCCAGCTCGATCGGCTGGAGGGCGAGGTCGGCCTGCCTGCCCGCGGCCGCGGCCGCGCCGGCGGTGGTCAGCGTGCTGGCCGCAGCCGCGGCGAGCCCGGCGGCGAGCGGCCAGGCCACCCTCGACGAGCCGGAGGACCCGGACCCGGTCGGCGCGCCGACAGGTCTCAGGTGGGGTCGCCCGAGCCGGTCAGCAACCACTGGAGCAGTGCCTTCTGGGTGTGCAGGCGGTTCTCCGCCTGGTCGAACACGGCGGCGTTGGGGCCGTCGAGCACGTCGGAGGTGATCTCCTCGCCGCGGTGGGCCGGCAGGCAGTGGAGCACCACCACGTCGGACGAGGCCGCCGCGACCGTGTCGGTCGAGAGCTGGTAGGGCTTGAAGATCAGCGCGCGCTCGCCGTGCTCGAGCTCCTGGCCCATCGACGCCCACACGTCGGTGTAGAGCACGTCGGCGTCCTTGGCCGCCTCCTTGGGGTCGTGGGTCAGCTCGACGCTGCCGCCGGTCTCGCCGGCGATCTCGCGAGCCCTCCGGACGACCTGGGGAATCGGCTCGTAGCCGGCGGGCGTGGCGACCGAGACGTGCATGCCGACCTTGGTGCAGGCGATCAGCAGGCTGTGGCAGACGTTGTTGCCGTCGCCGAGGTAGGCGATCCGGAGCCCGTCGAGCTGCTTGCGGCGCTCGCGAATGGTCTGAAGGTCGGCCAGCACCTGGCACGGATGCGCGTAGTCGGAGAGCGCGTTGACCACCGGGACCGTGGCCGCCCTGGCCATGCGCTCGAGGTTCTCCTGGGCGAAGGTGCGCAGCACGATCGCGTGGACGTACCTGGAGAGCACCGCGGCGGTGTCCTCGATGGTCTCGCCCCTGCCGAGCTGGAGGTCGCCGCCGGCCAGCGGCAGCGGGTGGCCGCCCAGTTCGTGGACGGCGACCTCGAAGGACACGCGCGTGCGGGTCGAGGGCTTCTCGAAGATCAGCGCCACGGTGCGGCCGCCGAGCGTCGTGCGCGGGCGCCGGTCCGCCTTGTGCCGGTCGGCGGCGTCGAGCAGCGCGATCAGCTCGTCGGTCGAGACGTCGTCGGAGCTGATGAAGTCACGTCTGGTCATCGGGAGCTCCCGTGTTCAACCCTGCTGGCCAGCTCCTTGACCCGGTTGGCCAGCGTGATGATGTCGAAGGGCTTCTCGAGGATGGAATCGAGCCCCAGCTCGTAGCGCAACGGCTCGACGCTCTCGACCGCGCCGGTCAGCACCAGCACCGCGAAGGGCAGGGTGCCGTCCTCGCGGCGCAGGCGCCGGAGCACCTCCGGACCGCCGAGGCCGGGCATCATGACGTCGATCAGGAGCACCGCCGGTTCCACCGTCCGGGCCAGCTCGAGCCCTTCCTCGCCGTCGGCGGCGAGGATGATCTCGAACCCCTCGTCCTCGAGGATCGCCCGGAGCAGACCGCGCACACCGGCGTCGTCTTCGACCACGAGCACGCGGTTGGGCACCATTGGACGCCTTTCTGGACGCTTGGATCCTCCGATGACGACGCCGGTCCGGCAGGAGCGTTCAAGTCTGCCATGCGGCCGCGGGGAGGGGCTACAGCAGTTGCGGGGTTCCCTCAGGAGTCCCTCAGACGGCGGAGGGCGTCGATCGGCAGGTCGGTGGTTGTGACGGTCGCGGCCGCGCCGCCGACGCCGAGGTCGACCGCCAGGTCGACCTGGCCCTTGCCGGCGACGGCGGCCGCCGCCCCCTCGTCGTGCGGCGCCGCCCAGCCGCTGCTGACCACGGTGACCGGGCCGAAGCGGACCCCGACCTTGTCCGGGTCGAAGGGCACCTCGGCGCGGTCGAGCCCGTCGAGCACCGCCGGCCAGGCCGCCTCCCCCGCCGCCAGCGCGACCCGCAGCGGGATCGAGCCCGCCACGGCGCGCGCGGCGGCGAGCGCGTCGGCGTGGCTGGCGGCGCCGTGGACGGTGACCACCACCAGCTTGCGGGCGCCGGGCACGCGCATGGCGAGCTGCTCGGCCAGCGACTCACACAGGTAGGCCAGCGCCGCCTCGAAGGCCGCGGCGCCGTCCGAGCCGTTGACCAGGGCGGGCGCGGCGGCGGTGGCGTTGGCGAGCACGATCGCCGCGTCGCCCATCCCGGGCCCCTGGTCGACCAGGACCCGCTCGAAGGAGCGGCCGATCGCGCGGCCGAGCATGGTGTCGAGCAGCGGCGCCTCGACGGTCGCGTCGGTGGTCAGCATCACCAGGGTGGTCGCGAACGAGGGCGCGAACGGCGCCGAGGCCTTGGCGACCCCGCCGATTCGGACCTCGCCCTCGGCCCAGGCGACCGCGACCGCGTGTTCCCGCGCGACCCCTCCGGCGCTGGCCAGCGCCCTGGCCAGGTCGGTGGAGCCGCGGCGGCCGAGCGCGGCGGAGACCTTCTCGGCGCCCTCGGCGGCGTTTTCGAGCGGCGGGCGGGTGCCGATCTCGCCGGTGCCGAGCAGCAGGACCTCGTCGGCGGCGCACCCGAGCGCCTCGGCGCAGAGCCGCGCCAGCGTGGCCGCGTCGGCGTCGCCCTTTCGGCCGGTGGCGGCGTTGGCGCTGCCGGCGTGTGCCAGCACCGCGCGAGCCTGGCCGCTGGCGGCAATCCGGTCGCGCGACCAGCGCACCGGCGCGGAGGCGAAGCGATGGGACGTGAACCGACCGGCCGCCGTGGCCGCCTGCTGGCTCGCGAGCAGGGCGAGGTCGGGACCAGGGCCGGCGGCCAGCCCGGCGTTGACGCCCGCCGCGCGGAACCCGCGTGGGGCGCAGACTCCCCCCTCTACCCCAGCGACCGTGTAGTCGACCACCGCCCCCTCCTCCATCGGGACCGACGTTGGTGCCCACCTGCAAGCGTATGCCGCCGGAGCGGTTTGGGTCAGCCCATTGTGGACGGCCAGGCCACTCCGGCCCTCATCGTGAGGGCCGGAGACAAGGCGCCCGCCCGACCGGTCAGATGGTCCGGAGCGAGGCGCCGAGGCGCTCGCGGGCGAGCGTCTCCATGCGCTCACGGACCACCGCGGCGTCCGCGTCGCTGAGGGTGCGGTCGGGGGCCTGGAGGACCACCCGGTAGGCGAGGTTGCGGTGGCCGGGCGGGAGCGGGTCGCCCTGGTAGGCGTCGAACAGCGACAGCCTGGCGAGCAGCTCCCCGGCCGCCTCGGCGAGGGTCGCCTCCAGGCCGGCGGCGGCGATACCGGGAGGCACGATGAAGGCCACGTCGAAGGCCAGCTCCGGGTAGGGCGACGGCGTCCGCGCCGGGATCGTGGTCGGCGCGGCCTCCAGCAGCGGGGTCAGATCGAGCTCGACCGCGAAGCTGTTGGCCGGCAACCCGAGCCTGCCGGCGACCCTCGGGTGGAGCTGCCCGAGCACGCCGATGGCCCGCTCGCCGAGCAGCACCTCGGCGCAGCGCCCGGGGTGCATCGGCATGGCCGCGGCCGCCCGGTAGCGCAGCTCGCGGATCCCGAGCGCGTCGGCGAGCCCTTCGACGATCCCCTTGGCGTCGGCGAAGTCGAACGGCGGCGTGGGGTCGTCGAAGCGGCCGGCCTGCCGCCGGCCGGCGAGGATCACCCCGAGCGCGCGCGGCTCGTCGGGAAGCTGCCCCGCGCCGCGGGGCCGGAAGAGGGCGCCGATCTCGTAGGCGGCGACGCTGGTGTTGGCCCTGGCGAGGTTGTCGGCGGCGACCTCGGCCAGCCCCACGAGCAGGGTGGTGCGCAGCTCCGGCCGCTCCTCGGAGAGCGGGTTGACGATCCGGAGGGTCCGCCTGCGCGGGTCGTCGGGGTCGAGCTCGAGGCGGTCGAGGTCGGCCTGGGAGATGAACGGGTAGGTCTGCACCTCAGTCAGGCCTATGCCGGCGAGCACCTCGCGGGTGTGGCGGCGCAGGCGCTGCTCGGCGGTGAGGCGGCCGCCGGTCGCCTTGGGCAGGGTGAGCGGCACGTGCTCGTAGCCCCAGAGCCGCGCGACCTCCTCTTCGAGGTCGGCCCACTGCTCGAGGTCGAAGCGCCAGGACGGCGGCACGGCGATGACCGTCTCGGTGTCGGGCGTCGAGACGGTGCAGCCGATCCGGGCCAGCCGCGTGGCGGCGAAGTCGGGGTCGGGGGGGGCGCCGAGCCGCTCCGAGGAGCGGCGCCAGTCGAGCCGGATGGGTGGCCGCGGCGGCACTCCCGGGCCGGCCTCGAGCCGTCCGCGGGCGACCGTGCCGCCGGTGAGGGCGCCGACCAGCGCGGCCGCGCGGTCGCAGATCGGCGGCGCGCCCTCGGGGTCAACCCCGCGCGCCCAGCGCTGGCCGCTCTCGGTGGTGATGCCGAGCCGGTGCATGGTGCGGCGGACGCCGTCGGGTGGGAAGTGGGCCGACTCGAGCAGCACCCGCCGGGTGGACGGGCGCACCTCGGTGTCCTCGCCGCCGATGATCCCGGCCAGGGCGATCGCCTGCTCGCCCGAGGTGATCAGGGTGTCGTCGCCGTCGAGCACGCGCGCGCGCCCGTCGAGCGTCAGCAGTTGCTCGCCGTCGGCGGCCCGCCGCACCAGGATGCGCTGGCCGGGGACCAGGTCGAGGTCGAAGGCGTGCAGCGGCTGACCCTGGTCCAGGAGCAGGTAGTTGGTGACGTCGACCACCGCGCCGAGCGGCCGCTGCCCGTAGAGGAACAGCCGCCTGGCCATCCACAGCGGCGCCGGCCGCGCGGCGTCGACCCCCTCGATCACGCGGGCGGTGTAGAGCGGGCAGCCCTCCACGTCGGTGACCTCGACGGTCGCCAGCTCGGCGGCGGGCGGCCCGGTCTCGGCCAGCTCGACCTCGACCGGCAGCAGCTCGGTGCCGAGCACCAGCGCGACCTCGCGGGCGACCCCGCGCATCGACAGCACGTCACCGCGGTTGAGCGCGGTCTTCACGTCGAGCACGCTGTCGCGCAGCCGGACCGCCTCGACCAGGTCCTCGCCGACGGGCGTGTCCGGCGGCAGCACCAGGATCCCGGAGTGGTCGTCGAAGACGTCCAGCTCCCGCGCCGAGGCGAGCATCCCCTCGGAGGTGACGCCACGCACGGCTTTGCGGCCGATCTCGACGCCGCCCGGCAGCTTGGCGCCCGGTGCCGCCCAGGGGACGATGTCGCCGGGCGCGTAGTTGTGGGCGCCGCAGACCAGCTCGCGCGGCTCGCCGCCGGCCTCGATGGTGACCAGGGCGAGCCGGTCGGCGGCCGGGTGGCGGCCGACCTCGAGCACGCGCGCGGTCAGCACGCCGCAGATGTCCTCGCCGACCCGGTCGACGCGCTCGATCTCGAGCCCGGCGAAGGTCAGCTTGTCGGCGAGCTCGGTGGCCGAGACCCCGCCGAGATCGACGTGGTCGGCCAGCCAGGAAAGCGGGACACGCATCGGTGCCTCCCTCCTCTCAGACGCTGGCCAGCCAGCGAAGGTCGTTCTCGGTCAGGACCCGCATGTCCTCCAGGCCGGAGCGCAGCATGTAGGGCCGCTCCATCCCGGTGCCGGCCGCGAAGCCCGAGACCTTGTCGGGGTCGAGCCCGCCGGCGCGGAGCACGTTGGGGTGGACCATGCCGCAGCCGAGCAGCTCGATCCAGCCCTGGTGGTGGCAGGTCCGGCAGCCGCGACCGCCGCAGACGAAGCAGGACACGTCCACCTCGGCGCTCGGCTCGGTGAACGGGAAGTACGACGGCCGCAGGCGGATCTCCCGCTCGGGCCCGAAGTAGGCGCGCGCGAACTCCAGCATGGTGCCCTTGAGGTCGCCCATGGTCAGACCGTAGTCGACGGCGAGGACCTCGACCTGGTTGAAGACCGGGAGATGGGTGGTGTCGGGCGTGTCCGCGCGGTAGCAGCGGCCCGGGATCACCACGTAGATCGGCGGCTCCTGGGTCAGCATGGTGCGGATCTGCACCGGCGAGGTGTGGGTCCGCAGCACCATCGGGCTGCCGTCCGGCCCGGTGCCCTCGACCGCCAGGCTGTCCTGCATCGAGCGGGCCGGGTGGTAGGGGGCGAAGTTCAGCGCCTCGAAGTTGTACCAGTCGGTCTCGACCTCGGGGCCTTCGGCGACCTTGTAGCCGAGCCCGACGAAGATGTCGACGATCTCGTCGATGGTCCGGTTGATCGGGTGGACGTTGCCGCGCGGGCGCACCCGGCCCGGCAGGGTGACGTCGACGCGCTCGGCCTCCAGCAGCTCCGCGTCGCGGGCGGCCTCCAGCTCGGTACGGCGCTCGGCGAGGGTCGACTGGAGCGCGGCGCGGGCCTGGTTGACGCGCTGGCCCAGCTCGCGGCGGGTGTCGGGCGGGAGGGCGCCGAGGGTGCGCTGGACCTCGCCGAGCGGCGAGCGCTTGGAGAGGGTCCGCTGCTCGACCTCGCGCAGGGCTTCGAGGTCGCCGGCGGCGGCGATCGCCGCCCGCCCGGCGGCCACGATGGCGTCGAGGTCGGGCGGGGCGCCGGCAGGCTGGTTCGACATGAATCGGGCTCCTTCGTCTGGAAATGGCGATCCTCGGGGAACTCCGCACCCGAGGGCAAGCCGGGTCGGCCCGGCCAGGGTCATCCGCTGGGCGGTCGCCCCCGCGTGGCCGTGGCGCAGCGGCTACTCGCCGGCTCCTCCAGGCCCCGACAGGGGCAGCCGAAATCGGACGTCCGTGCCCCGTCCCACCTCGGAGTCGACCGAGATGCGGCCGCCGTGCGCCTCGACCAGGCCGCGGGCGATGTAGAGCCCGAGCCCGGTGCCGCTGGGCGCGCCGCGGCCGCCGCGGCGGTAGAACTTCGTGAAGATCAACGGGATCTGGTCGGCGGGGATGCCGATGCCCTGGTCGCTGACGACCACCTCGACCGAGCCGTCAGCGGCCTCGCCACTGACGCGCACCAGCCCACCGTCCGAGTACTTCACCGCGTTCTCCACCAGATTGGTCAGCACCTGCGCGACCTTGTCCGCGTCAGCATAGACCTCGGGGAAATCGTCTGGAAACGAGATTGCGAAGGTGTGCCCGTCCGGGTCGAGCTTGAAGCGCTCGACCACGTCGGCGGCGACCTTCGGCAGGCTGACCGGGCGGCGGCGCAGCTCCAGCCGGCCCGCCTCGATCCGGGACACGTCCAGCAGCTCGTTGATGAGCCGGGTGACCCGGTCGGCGTCGTCGTTGACGGTGGCGAGCATGAAGCGCTTCTGGTCGTCGGGGAACCGCTCCCAGCGGTGCAGCAGGGTCGAGGTGAAGCCCTTGACGCTGGTCAGCGGCGAGCGCAGCTCGTGCGCCAGGGTCGAGATCAGCTCGGCGCGGGTGACGTCGCCGCGCCGCCGGGCGGAGTCGTCGCGGAGCACGCACAGCGCCTCCTGGAACTCGCCCTGAGGACCGCGCAGGAAGGTGGCGGCCAGCTCGACCGGCACCACCCGCTCGCCGAGCACCAGCTGGAGCTCGCGGGCGGGGATGCGGCGCACCCCCGGCAGGCGGCGCAGGCGACTGGAGCAGCCCCACCATGCGTTGCCGGCGCCGTCCAGCAGCGGCAGCACCTCGTCGAGCCGCCGGTCCCTGAGCTGGTCGCCGCCGACCCTGGCGAGCCGCTCGGTGGCGTGGTTGACGTAGGTCACGACCCCGTCGTGGCCGACGACGACCACGGCGTCCGGTAGGTCATCGAGGTAGATGGTGTCGGTCACCGCTGGCCTCCCGTGACCAGACGCTGGCGGCGGGCGCAGGCGTAGAGCAGGACCGCGGCGGCGGCCGCGAGGTTCAAGCTCTCCGCACGACCATACTGCGGCAGCCGCGCGAGGTGGTGGAGGTCGCCGCGGACCTGGGCGGGAAGGCCGTGCGCCTCGTTGCCGAGCACCAGCGCGCAGGGCCGCTCCAGCGGCACCTGGTCGATGGTGGCGTCGGCGTGGGGGTCGGCGCCGATCAGCAGCAGGCCGCGGTCGCGGAGCACGCCGGCCAGCCGTGGCCAGGCGGCTCCGGCGATCACCGGGAGATGGAAGAGGCTGCCCGCGGAGGCGCGGACGGCCTTGGGGCTCTCGAGGTCGACCGAGCCGGCGGTGGTCGCCAGCGCGTCGGCGCCGAAGGCGTCGGCCGCGCGCAGCACGGTGCCGGCGTTGCCGGGGTCGCTGATCCCGACCAGCACGCAGACCATGCGCGGCGACGGCGGCAGCGGCAGCAAAGCGTCGGGGCCGTCGGCCTGGTCGATGGTCTGGACAACGCTGCCGACGACCGCGACCAGGCCCTGCGGGGCCAGGGTCTGGGCGAGGCCGGCGAGCAGCCGGTCGGTCACCACGCGAAGCTCCGCGCCGGCCTCGGCGGCCTGGGCGAGCAGCTCCCGGTGGGCTTGCGCGGTATCGGGGGTGGCGAAGACGGTGAGTGGCCTGGCGCCGGCGGCGAGCGCCTCGGACAGGCCCTGCGCGCCCTCGAGCAGGAAGCGGCCGGAGCGCGCCCTGGCCGGTCCGCGTGCCAGCTTCCGGGCGGCGACCAGCGCCGGGTTCCTGGCGCTGGTGATCACGTCGTCGAGCTTCACGGTCGTGCCGCGTTGGGCCGTCCGGGCCGCCACACCGGGGTCAGGCGCTGCGCTGCTCGGCGAGTCCCTCTCGCGCGGTGCTGACCAGGGCGGCGAAGGCCGCGCTGTCGGACACGGCGATCTCGGCGAGGACCTTGCGGTCGACCTCGACGCCGGCGCCGCGCAGCCCGGCGATGAACCGGTTGTAGGTCAGGCCCTCGGCGCGGGCGGCGGCGTTGATCCGCGCGATCCAGAGGGCGCGGAAGTCGCCCTTGCGGGCGCGGCGGTCGCGGTAGGCGTAGCGGAGCGAGTGCATGACCTGCTCTTTGGCGGCGCGGTAGTGGCGCCCCCGGCTGCCCCGGTATCCCTTGGCCAGCTCCATGGTGGAGCGCTTGGCCTTGGCTCCATGCACTGCTCGCTTGACTCTTGCCATTGGAGGCTCTCCCAGCTTGGTTCATCTCGCGGCGCCGGTGTCGGGCCGGCAGCCGCTTTCGGTTCCGCTCCTAGCGGCCGAGCAGGCGGCGGACGGCGCGCCGGTCGCCCTCGGCCACGATGCTCCTGTGCCCGAGCTTCCGCTTCTGGCGCGACGACTTCTTGGAAAGCAGGTGGTTCAGCTTGGCGTGACCGCGCATCAGCTTGCCGTTCTTGGTGACGGCGAAGCGGCTGGCGCTCCCGCTGTGGGTCTTCATCTTGGGCACGGGCGTGGTCTCCCTTGGGTACGTGTCCAGGGTGCGGCTCGGTGGGTGCCAGGACGAGCGGCGGTCGTCCGCGGGCACCCACCGTCGATCAGGGTCCCGAGCGGGTGCCCACGCGACGGCGGCGCGCTCGGCGCCGCCGTCGGGGGCTGCCCGTCAGGGTGTGCGCGCCGGGGCGGTGGGGACGCCGCCCTTCGGCTGCGCCGCGGTCTTGCGAGGCGAGAACACCGCAATCATGTTGCGGCCGTCCTGCCGAGCCGGACTGTCGACCTGGGCGATATCCGTGATGTCGGTGGCCAGTCGCTCGAGCAGCCGGCGACCGAGCTCCGTGTGGGCCATCTCGCGGCCCCGGAACATGATCGTCACCTTGACCTTGTGGCCCTGCTTGAGGAAGCGCTCGACGTGGCCCTTTTTCGTCTCATAGTCGTGATCATCGATCTTGGGCCGCATCTTCATTTCCTTCAGGACCACCAGGTTCTGCTTGCGCCTGGCTTCCTTGGCCTTGATGCCCTGCTCGTACTTGTACTTCGAGTAGTCCATCAATTTGGCCACAGGCGGACGAGCCGTTGGCGCGACCTCGACGAGATCGAGGTCGGAGCTGGTGGCGATTCGCAGAGCGGCCTGGGTGTCCATGACCCCGAGCTGCTCGCCGTCCGCACCGACCACCCGGAGCTGTGCCGCCCGGATACGGTCGTTGATTCTCGGCTCAACGCTGATGCAACATCCCTCCTTTACCGGCGGCGGAGTTGGCGGGCGACCCCGACGAGCCTTGCGGCAGGCCGGGCCGGTCGCCCCTGCGATCCGCGGCCGGAATACGAAAATGGCGGCCCGAGGGCCGCCCCACCCCTGCCATCGGGTGGCGGTCGCAGTGACCCCCAAGGCCCAAACCGGCCTGGAGGTGAGAAGCCCTCGCTCCTACTTCTTCGCTATATGCACTTGATCGGGCCGAACTCGGCCCGATCACCAGGGTACTGTAGCAGTCGCCCAGGCGCAGTGTCGATACGTCCAGAAGCCTGTGGAAAGCGGAGATGATGAGGCCATGAGCGACAGCACAGACCAGTTCGGCGGTGGTCAGGGCGACGTCGACGAGCGTGCCGTCGACGCCGAGGCGATGCGGCAGCTCCATCACGAGCTGGCATCGGCGCCGCCGATCGAGATGATCGCACAGGCGCTCGCCCACCTTGCGACATTTGCCTACGTCCGGTTGGGCGTCCCCGAGGAAGAGAACGCTCAGTACCGGGACCTGAATTCCGCGCGGACGCTGATCGACTCTATTTCCGGCATGCTGTCGGCGGTGGAGGGCCGCCTGGGGCCCGGCGAGAACCAGCTGCGCGAGGCGCTGGCCGCGCTCCATATGACCTACGCGGCGCTCCTGGAGCGCCAGGGCGCGGAGGCCGGCCAGGCTGGCGCGGAGAGCAGGCCCGACAGGCCAGGCCAGGAGGCCCAGAGCCCGCCGCCGCCCCGGCGCGAGGAGGAGCGGCTCCACCGGCCCCACAGCGGCCTCTGGGTCCCGGGCCAGGACTGATCGGCCGGGACCGGCGCGGCGGCGCTATGACGCGGTGACCCCGGTGACCCCGTGACGCCGGCGTGACGCCGTCAATGGTGCGGTGAAACGGATCGGTTCGAGGATGTGGGGGGAGCCAAAGGGCTCCCCCCACGATGGTTTAACCAGACCGACGGCCTCGTCCAGATGGGACGGGGTCGCTGCGCGTGTCTTGCGGAGGTCGGGGTTGCCGGAAGTCCTCGCGAACCGAAGGCTCCTGCTCCTCTACGCAAGCGGCCGGACGTTCGAGGCCTGAGGACCCTTGGGGCCGTTGGTGATCTCGAACTCGACGGTCTGACCCTCGGTCAGGGTCTTGTAACCGTCGATCTGAATTGCCGAGAAGTGCACGAAAACGTCATCGCCGCCCTGCCGGGCGATGAACCCGTACCCCTTCTCGTTGCTGAACCACTTGACGGTGCCTTCTGGCAACGTGCTTCCCTCCTGTCCTTCCCCGACCGTCCCGCACCTGTCGCTCGGGCATCCCGGCCGGGCGCGCGGAATGTAATACACACGCAACTTGCGCACAAGCGGCGGGAACAAACGGGTATCAACCACTAGAAGCTACTGATCCCGTCGTACCGGTTCTACGCCGCTTGCGCGATCGATTGCAGAACGGGTGGAAAGGTCCGGACCCGTGGCGGCGGCGACGCCGCGCCGTGGTCTGCCGCGCACGCGCTCAGAGGATGATCTTGGCGATCGGCAGCTCGAGGATGTCGAAGGCGCCGGCGCCTTTAAGCGAGGTGATCAGGCGGTTGACGCCGGCCTTGTCGACCACCGCCTCGACCGCGTGGTAGCCCGAATCGGACAGCGCGGTGACCGTCGGCGCCTTCATCGCCGGCAGCACCCCGAGCACCCTGGGCAGGTCGGCGTCGGCCACGTTGAGCTTGATCAGCGTCTTGGAGCGCGCGGACAGCGCCCCGACCAGCAGCGTGACCAGGTCCTCCATCGCCTGGCGACGCTCGGCGTCGGCGGCGGCCTCCGGGTTGGCGACGATCTCGGTGTACGAGGTCAGCAGGGTGTCGATCACCACCATGCCGTGGTTGCGCAGGGTCGAGCCGGTCTCGGTGAGGTCGACCACGGCATCGACGATCTCGGGCACCTTTGCCTCGGTGGCGCCGTAGGACGGGAAGATCCGCGCCTGGATGCCGTGCTCGCTGAAGTAGCGCCTGGTGAGGTTGGGGAACTCGGTGGAGACGCGCACGCCCGGCTTGAGCTGGTCAGGCCGCTCGACGCCGAGGTCGCGGTGGACGGCGAGCACCACCCGGATGGGGCTGGTGGTCTGCTTGGAGTAGGGCAGCTCCGCGAGCGGGACCACCTTGCTGCCGGTCTCCTCGATCCAGTCGCGGCCGGTGATGCCGAGGTCGAAGAAGCCCTCCTCGACGTAGCGCGGGATCTCCTGGGGGCGCAGCAGCGAGACGCGCTCGACCCTGGGGTCGTCGATGGTGCCGTGGTAGTCGCGGTCGCTCGACCGCTTCACCGACAGGTCGGCCGCGTCGAACAGCGCCAGCGTGGCCTTCTCCAGGCTGCCCTTGGGCAGCACCAGCTTCAACATTCCCCTTACCCCTTGTCCACCGATTCGAGGAGCGCCGCCATCTCCAGGACGGTCACCGCGGCCTCCCCGCCCTTATTGCCCGCCTTGCCGCCGGCGCGGTCCAGCGCCTGCTCCATGGTGTCGGTCGTGAGCACGCCGAAGGCGACCGGCACGCCGGTCTCGCGCGCGACCGCCGCGATGCCCGCGGCGGCCTGGCCGGCGACGTAGTCGAAGTGCGCGGTCGCGCCCCTGACCACGGCGCCGATCGCGATCACCCCGGCGTAGCGGCCGGTCTGCGCCAGCTTCTGGGCGGCCAGCGGCAGCTCGAAGGCGCCCGGCACCCAGGCGACGTCGACCTCGGCCTCGGCGACGCCGTGCCGCAGCAACTCCTCCCTGGCCCCGGCCAGCAGCGGCTCGGTGACCAGGCGGTTGAAGCGGCTGACGACGATCGCGACGCGCCTGCCGGCGCCGTCAAGCCCGCCCGTGAACGTCTGCCCCATGGGGCCGAACCTCCTTGTCGCCGTCGTGGTCACCGCGGCGGTCACCGTGATGGTCACCGTGATGGTCGCCGTTCTCGTCGGGGAGCTCGAGCAGATGGCCCATGCGCTCGCGCTTGGTGCGCAGGTACTGGAGGTTCTCGGGGTTGGGGTAGGTCTCCAGCGGCACGCGCTCGACGATCTGGAGCCCGTAGCCCTCGAGGCCGCCGTACTTGGCCGGGTTGTTGGTCATCAGCCGCATGGTGGTGACGCCGAGGTCGGCCAGAATCTGCGAGCCGATGCCGTACTCGCGGTCGTCGACCGGCAGCCCCAGCTCGAGGTTGGCGTCGACGGTGTCGCGGCCGCGCTCCTGGAGGCTGTAGGCGCGCAGCTTGTGGGCGAGGCCGATGCCGCGGCCCTCGTGACCGCGCAGGTAGATCACCACGCCCCGCCCGGTCTCGGCGATCCGGCGCAGCGCGCCCTCGAGCTGCGCGCCGCAGTCGCAGCGCAGGCTGCCGAAGGCGTCGCCGGTCAGGCACTCGGAGTGGACCCGCACCAGCACGTCCTGCTTGCCGGCGACCTCGCCCTTGACCAGGGCGAGGTGCTGCTCGCCGTCGAGCAGCGACTCGTAGGCGAAGGCGGCGAAGTCGCCCCACTGGGTGGGGATGCGCGCCTGCGCGGTGCGGCGGACCAGCTTCTCGCTCTGGCGCCGGTGGCGGATCAGGTCGGCGATGGTGATCAGCTTGAGGCCGTGCTCGTTCGCGAACCGCTCGAGCTCCGGCAGGCGCGCCATGCTGCCGTCGGGGTTGACGATCTCGCAGAGCACCGCGGCCGGGTAGCGTCCGGCCATGCGGACCAGGTCGATGCCGGCCTCGGTGTGGCCGGCGCGCTTGAGCACGCCGCCCTCGCGGTAGCGCAGCGGGAAGATGTGGCCGGGCCGGTGCAGGTCGGCGGGCTTGGTTTCGGCGCCGATCAGGGTCTGGATGGTGGTGGCGCGGTCGCCCGCGGAGATCCCGGTGGTGGTGCCCTGGGCCGCGTCGACCGACACGGTGAAGGCGGTCCGGTGCGTCTCGGTGTTGTGCTGGACCATCAGCGGCAGCTCCAGCTCGTCGAGCCGCCCCCCCAGCATCGGCATGACGATCACGCCCGAGGTGTGCCTGACGAAGAAGCCGATCGTCTCGGGGGTGGCCGCCTCCGCGGCCATGATCAGGTCGCCCTCGTTCTCCCGGTCCTCGTCGTCGACCACCACCACCATCTCGCCGGCGCCGACCGCCCCGACCGCCTCCGCGATGCTCGCGAACCCACTCACGCCTGCTTCCCTCCCCCATTGCCGCCGCGCCCGGCCGCCAGCGCGTCCAGCCACGGCTCCAGCAACTGCTCCACGTACTTGGCCAGCACGTCCACCTCGAGGTGGACCTCGTCGCCCGGGGCCAGCCCGCCCAGGTTGGTCACCGCCATGGTGTGCGGGATCAGCGCGACGCCGAGCCAGTCCGGCCCCACCCCGGTGACGGTGAGGCTCACCCCGTTGACCGTGATCGAGCCCTTGGTGACCACGTAGCGGGCCAGCTCCGGGTCGAGCCGCAGCCGCAGCGCCTTGCTCTCCCCGCCGTCCGGGCCGGCGCCGATCGGCTCCAGCGAGGTCACGCTGCCGACGCCGTCGACGTGCCCCTGGACCATGTGGCCGCCGAAGCGGTCGCCGACCGCCAGCGGGCGTTCGAGGTTGACGCTCGAGCCGGCCTTCAGGCGCCCGAGGGCGGTGCGCGCCAGCGACTCCGCCATCACGTCGGCGCTGAAGCCGCCTGGCAGCAGGCTGGTCACGGTCAGGCAGCAGCCGTTGACCGCCACCGAGTCGCCGACCCGGAGCCCGTCGAGCCACGGCGCGCCGATCTCGATCCGCGCCCCCTGACCGCCCTGGCCGAGCGCCAGCTCCAGCACCTCGCCCTGGCCTTCAACGATGCCGGTGAACATCACCCGTCCTCCCGTGAGAAACCTTTTGGGTAGCCGACGATGCGCAGGTCCGCCCCCAGCCGCTGGACCGATTCGACCCGGACCTCTCTGGCGGCGGTCAGGGTGGAGGCGCCGGCGGCGGGCAGCAGCCCGGGCGCGGTGTCGCCGCCGATCACCAGCGGCGCCAGGTACCAGACGATGCGGTCGGCGAGCCCGGCCGACCAGAAGCTCGCCTGGAGCCGCGGGCCGCCCTCGACCAGCAGCTCGAGCACGCCGCGGTCGCCGAGCGCGCTGGCGAGGAAGGCGAGGTCGACGCCCGGCTCGCCGCTGGCCGCCGGCTCCGGCGGGCAGGTCAGCACCTCCGCGCCCGCCTCCGACCACGCCTTGACCGAGGCGGGCGGCGCGAGCGCGGTGGTGGCGACCAGGGCCGGCGCCTCGCCATCGAAGAGGTGGCCGGTGGCGGGGGTGCGGCCGGTGGCGTCGACCAGCACCCGCAGAGGCTGCCGGCCGTGCCAGCCGGGCAGGCGCGCGGTGAGCCTGGGGTTGTCGGCCGCGGCGGTGCCCGCGCCGACCGCGACCGCGTCGGCGAACGCGCGCAGGCGGTGCCCGTCGGCGCGGGCGGCCTCGCCGGTGATCCACTGCGAGGTGCCGTCGGGGGCGGCGACCTTGCCGTCGAGACTGGCCGCGGCCTTGAGGGTGATCCGTGGGCGGCCGTGACGACGGTGGACGAGGAAGGCGGCGTTCTGGAGCTCGGCGGCGTCGGTGCCCTCGCCGACCTCGACCGCCACCCCGGCGGCGCGCAGCCGCTCGAAGCCCATGCCGTCGACGTTGGGGTCGGGGTCGCCGATGGCCGCGACCACCCTGGCGACGCCGGCGGCGATCAGCGCGTCGGCGCAGGGCGGGGTGCGCCCGTGGTGGACGCACGGTTCGAGGGTGACGTAGCAGGTGGCGCCCGCCGCCAGCGGGCCGGCGGCCTGGAGCGCCAGCGCCTCGGCGTGGGGCTCGCCGGGGACCCGGTGGTAGCCCTCGCCGACAAGGCGGCCGTCGCGGACCAGCACCGCCCCGACCATCGGGTTGGGGCTGGTGGTGCCCTCGCCGCGCGCCGCCAGCTCCAGCGCGCGCAGCATCCAGGTCCCGGCGGGGCGGTCCCCGTCGGGGCGGGTCGCTTGGGTGCCTGCCACCACGGTCCTTCCGGTCGGCTCCGGAGCGCGGTGGCGTGGGGGCGCGCACGACGGGCCTGACTCGGCCGGACCAGCCAGGGCGCTGCGCTCGCGCGGCGCTTGCGAAGCGCCTGCGTCGCGCTCGCGTAGCGCGCCCGAGTCGCTCCGGAGCATCGACGCCCCGAAGCCACCGCTGGCTCCCGGCCGGCGTGGGCCGCCGGCTGCCGCCTCCTCCCATCCGGACTCTGACCGTCGGCCCCTGGATTCCACAGGGTCCACCCCGGGCACTCGCCCGGGGGTTGCGGGCTCTCACCGCCGGTGGGGACTTCCACCCCGCCTCGGAGACGTGAACTACGGACTACAAAATGAGCGTAGCACCGACCCCGGCGGGGACGGGAGATTAGCGGCGGCGCTCGCGGAGATCGCGCCGATCAGGTGCTGCGGCGGTCCATCGCGAAGCTGGACCCCTGGTCCTTCTTGGCGAGGCTCTTCAGCTCGGTCGCGGTGGCGACCACCTCGCGCGGGCTCGAGAACGAGCGCTGCGCGTTGGAGGCGATGCCCAGCGACATCGACACGATCGGGAAGCGGCGGAGCTGGCCCTGCCGGTCCTCGACCTCGATCATGCCGGCGCCGGCGTCCTCGGGGTCATAGAGGCTGAGGATGCGCGCGTCGAACGACTCGATCACCCGGCTTGCGAAGGCCTCGGCCGCCTCGGGCGGCACGATCGCGACGAAGTCATCGCCGCCGATGTGCCCGACGAAGCCGTCGGGGCCGGCCGCCTCCTGCGCCGCCAGTCGCAGCACCTGGGCGGCGAGCGAGATCACCTCGTCGCCGCGCAGGAAGCCGTAGCGGTCGTTGAAGGACTTGAAGTTGTCCAGATCGGCGTACACCACCACGATCGGGGTGTTGCGCTCCATGCGCGCCTGGATCTCCTGCTCGATGCGGTTGTTGCCGGGCAGGCCGGTCAGCGGCGACAGCGCCCGCATCTCGCTGGCGCGGCGCAGCGTGGTCTTGACCCTGGCGACCAGCTCCATGGGGTCGAACGGCTTGATGATGTAGTCGTCCGCGCCGGCGGTGAGGCCGAGCACCTTGTCGGCCGACAGCGACTTTGCGGTCAGCATGATCACCGGGATGTGGGCGCTGCGGCCGTCGGCACGCAGCTTGGTGCAGACCTCGTAACCGTCCATGCCCGGCATCATCACGTCGAGCAGGATCAGGTTCGGCTGGAGGTCGAGCGCCTTGGCCAGCGCGTCCTTGCCGTCGTGGGCGGTGATCACCTCGAAGCCCTCGAGGCGGAGGTTGACCTCGACGAAGCGGACGATGTCGCGATCGTCGTCGGCGATCAGCACCATCTCGTCCACGTCACGCCTCCCCAGCACGTTCGTCGGAGCCCCCGTGCGGCCCGTGGTCGATCAGCGAGCGGAACGCCTTGGCGGCGGTGGCGGGGTCGTCGGCGCCGAAGATCCCCGTGCCGACCACGAACACGTCGGCGCCCGCCGCCATGCAGGCCGGGAGCGTCTCCAGGTTGATCCCGCCGTCGACCTGGAGGGCGATCTCGCGTCCGCTGGCGTCGATCGCCCGCCTGGCCGCCGCCAGCTTCGGGAGCACATCGTCGCGGAAGCGCTGACCGCCGAAGCCGGGGACGACCGTCATCGGCACCACCAGGTCCACGGTGCCGAGCCATGGCAGCACGGTGTCCAGAGGGGTGTCCGGCCGCAACGCCAGCCCGGTCGCAAGGCCGTGGCCCTCCGCGGCCTCGAGCGCGGCGCCGGGGTCGGCCAGCGCCTCGACGTGCATGGTCACCGAGTTGGCTCCGGCGCTGGCCAGCGCGGGCAGCAGGCCGACCGGGTCGTCGACCATCAGATGGCAGTCGAGGAAGCGGTCGGTGTAGGGCCGCAGCGCGGCGACCACCGGCGGGCCGAAGGTCAGGTTCGGTACGAAGTGGCCGTCCATGACGTCGAGGTGGATCCATTCCGCGACGTCCTGCACCAGGCGCACCTGCTGCGCCAGGTGTGCCAGATCGGCGTTCAGAACCGATGGCGCGAGGCGTCGGGCCACAGCACTCCCTGTCCTGCTGCCTGGCGGCCGGCCCTTAGCTCGGGACACGGTCGGCCGTCTGGCGGTCGGCGGCCCGGCTGACCCGGACCGGTCTCGGTGATGGTATCGGCGAAGCGTCGTCGAACGTGAGGCAGATTCGACATGTCAGTGGATCTTGCGGAGTCGGGCGACAAATATGCCATCACTCGCGTGCCGATGTGGCCAAAACTGTTGCCGCGTACCCCCTGTCTCGGACTCGCCGGTTCGCGCCGGACCGCCCAAGTCTCCTGTTCCGGCTGGCCAGGCCAGGGGTGCCGGCTCCAGCCCAGGGTGCCGCTCCAGCGCCGCATCGACCACCTCGTCGGTCTCCGCGTGATTCCATGTACACACGGAGTACACAATATGACCTCCGGGCCGCGCCGCCGCCACCGCGGTGTCCAGCAGCGCGCCCTGGAGCTCGGCGAGGAAGCGGACCTCATCGGGCCCGTGCCGCCAGCGCGCCTCCGGCCGGCGGCGCAGCGAGCCGAGGTTCGAGCAGGGCGCGTCGACCAGCACGGCGTCCACGGAGCCGTCGCGGACCGGCCGCCTGGCGCCGTCGGCGGTGACCGTGAGCAGCCGGTCCTCGATGCCGAGGCGCCTGGCGGTGTCGCGGACCATGCGGGCCCTGGCGGGGTTGAGCTCGACCGCGATCACCCTGGCGCCGAGTGCCGCCAGGTGCCCTGACTTACCGCCCGGGCCGGCGGCGAGGTCGAGCACCAGGTCGCCTTCGGCGACGCCGAGCGCCGGCGCCACCAGCGCCGAGGCGGCGTCCTGGACCACCGCCCGCCCCTGGCGGACGGCGTCGAGCGCGCCCGGCTCGCCGCGCTCCAGCACCACCGAGTCCGGCGAGAGCTGGCTCGGCGCCGCCGGCACCCCGGCCGCCTCCAGCTCGGCGAGCAGCTCGTCCCGGGTGGCGCGGCCCGGGGTCGCGCGCAGGCTGACCCGCGGCCGCCGGTTGTCGGCCTCGACCAGCTCCAGCGCCTCCTCGGTACCGAGCAGGCCGATCGCCTCCTCGACCACCCAGGCGGGGTGGGAGCCGCGGCTGGTCGCCCAGCCGACCGGGTCGCCGTCCCGGTCGGGCCAGCGCGGCGGCCGCTTCGCGAGCCGGCGCAGGACAGCGTTGACGTAGCCGGCCTGCCCAGGCGTCCCGGCGCGGCGGACCGCGCCGACCACCTCGTTGAGCGCCGCGTGCGGCGCCGTGCCCGCGAACAGCAGCTCGTAGGCGCCCAGCCGCAGGCCGCGCAGGACCGGCGGCTCCAGCCGCTCCAGCGGCTGCCGCGACAGCGGCCGCAGCGCGTGGTCGGTCGCGGCGCGCATCCGCACCGAGCCGTTGACCAGGTCGGTGACGGCGGCGCGGTCGCCCTCGGAGAGGCCGGACCCGGCCAGCATGCGCGGCAGCACCAGGTTCGCCCACGCGCCCTGGTCGACCCGCTCCAGCGCCGCCAGCGCGAGGTCCCTCGCGCCACCCGCCGCCGGGCCTCTCACCTGCCCAGCCATTCCTCCTCCGGCAGCCTGGCCCCGCGCGCGAACTCCACCCCCGACATGGCCCGTTTGCCCTCCGGCTGGACGGTCACCAGCTCCACGACGCCGTCGGCCGCGCCCGCGAGCAGCTCGCCGCGCGGCCCGACCCCGACCCGTCCCGGCGCCAGCCCGCCCCCGGCGCCGGCGGCCGCCGCGGCGGCCCGGGACACCTTGAGCCGGCGGCCGCGGAAGGTCGTCCAGGCGCCCGGGCTGGGGGTGAACGCGCGCACCGCGTCGACCAGCCGCCGCGCCGGCGCCTCGAAGTCGAGCCTGGCCTCGCCGGGGTCGACCTTGGGCGCGACCGTGCCTTCGCGTGGCTGGGGACGCGGCCGGAGGGTCCCGTCCTCGAGCCCGTCCAGCGTCCGGACCACCAGCCCGGCGCCGACCTCGGCGAGCCGCGCGGTCAGCGAGCCGGCGTCCTCGCCCTCCAGGACCGGGACCCGCTCGCAGTCGAGCAGCGGCCCGGTGTCCATGCCCTCGTCGATCACGAAGGTGCAGACGCCGGTGACCTCGACGCCGTCCAGCAGCGCGCGCTGCACCGGCGCGGCTCCCCGGTAGTCGGGCAGCACCGAGAAGTGCAGGTTGATGATCCCGCGTGGCAGCGCCGCCAGCACCGCCGGCGGCAGCAGGTAGCCGAAGGCGCAGCTGACGCCGATCTCGGCGCCGGTCGCGGCGAGCTGGGCGGGCAGCTCCGGGTCGCGGCCGCCATCGGGCTGGAGCACCGGCACGCCGGCCGCCTCGGCGACCCGCTTGACCGGCGACGGTCGCGGCGTCCCACCACGGTGGTCCCTCGGCCGGTCCGGCCGGGTCACGACGGCGACCAGCTGGTGCCGCCCGGACTCGAGCAGGGCCTCCAGCGGCGGCACCGCCGCCTCCGGAGTGCCCAGGTAGACCACGCGCACGGGAACGGCCCTAGTGGCTCTGCGCGTGATCGGAGCGGTGCAGGTGCGGCGCCACCCCGGGCGCCTCCAGGCTGAGGTCCCGCTCCCGCCACTCGCGCATGGCCCGCTTGCGGTCGCCGCGCGAGAGGTGGTCGATGAACAGCACGCCGTCCAGGTGGTCGATCTCGTGCTGGAACACGCGCGCGACCATGCCCTCGCCGTCGACCCGCAGGTGCTGGCCGGTCACGTCCTGGGCGTCGACGGTGACCTCGTTGGCGCGGGTGCAGTCGTAGTACAGCCCGGGGAACGACAGGCATCCCTCGGGGCCGGTCTGCTCGCCCTCGCGGAGGATGATCTGTGGGTTGACCAGCACGCCGGCCTCGCGCTCCTCGCCCTCGTCGTCGAGCGGCACGTCGTAGGCGAACACCCGCAGCAGCACGCCGACCTGCGGCGCGGCCAGCCCGACGCCGTGGGCGTCGCGCATGGTCTCCATCAGGTCGTCCCCGAAGCGCTTGAGCCTGGCGTCGAATTCGGTCACCTCGGCGGTGCGCTCCCGGAGAACGGGGTCGCCAAAGAATCGGATCTCCAGTAGCGCCACCAGGGGTCTCCTTCGTACGTCCTCGTTCGAGGGGTCTCTTGTCGAATCGGGGAACTTCAGGTCGTCGGTCGGGCTGCCAGCACCTCCAGCGGTTCGACGTCGACCGACATCCTGGGGCCGCCGGAACGGGACGTCTCGGTGAGTGCCGGCCGCAATGCGCGGGCGGCGGCCTCGGCGTCCTCGACCTTGGCGATGATACGCCAGCCACGCCCCATCGCCGCCGGTCCGAGCAGCTCCGCCTTGGGCCCGAGCGTCCTTGCGAGCAGGTCGAGCGCGGCCGGCGCCTCGCCGGGCTCGGCACCCTCCAACAGCAGCAGGCGACGCGCGGGCGGGAAGCCGAGCTCGACCCTGCGCGGCAGCTCGTGGCGCCAGAAGAAGGCGGGGTCCCAGCGCACCAGCGCCTGGATCGCGTGGTGGCCGGGGTCGCTGGTCTGGACCACCGCCCTGCCCGGTTGCTCGCGCGGGCCGCACCAGGCGGCGGCGCGGCTCCAGGTCCGGTAGGCCTCCTCGGTCGAGCGGACCTCGGCCTGGCCGAGCGCGGCGTCGGCGCCGACCACCACCACCGTCCGGCAGCCGGTGAGCGGAGCGTGGTCCTTGACGCCCGCGACCGTGCCGACGATCACGCCGGGCCCCTGGCCCGCCCACGGCGGCACCTCGCCGGGCTCGAGCACCTCGCGGTCCAGCCGCCACACCGGTGTGCCGGCGAGGAAGCGGCCGAGGTCCTCGGCGACCTGGCCGGCGGTGCGGGCGCCGGGCGAGCTGGGGTCGGCGGCGCCGCGCCTTGGCACCAGCACGTAGACGCTCTCGCCGCGCGCCACCGCCGCGCGGATCGCCGCCAGCGCGCGGCGGTGCAGCCGCGCCGGCCCCGGGCCGTGGTCCTGCTCGTAGGGGTCGACCACCTCGATCAGGGGCCGCAGCCGCCGTTCCAGCGCGCGGTCGGCGGCGACCATGCGGCACTGCCCGGCGCCGGCGGCCGCGACCACCTCCGGGGAGGGCACCGTGCCGGTGAGCACGCAGGCGGCGCGGCTGCGGTCGGCGCGCCGCAGCGCGACCTCGCGGGCGTGATAGCGGGGCGTGCGCTGCTCCTTGTGCGCGGGGTTGGCCTCGTCGTCGACCACGATGCAGCCGAGCCGCCGCACCGGCGCGAGGATCGCCGAGCGCCCGCCGATGGCGACCTGGCGCCTGCCCAGGCGCAGCTCCACCCAGGCGCGGTAGCGGCGCCGCTCCGAGAGGTCGCTGGAGAGGTCGGCCGCGTCCGGGAAGTGCTTGCGGACCGCGTCGCCGACCGCCGAGCCGGCGGCCACCTCGGGGATCACCACGATCGCGCCGCGCCCGCGCGCCAGCGCCGCCTCGATCAGCGCGATCACCCGCGCCGACCGGTCCTCGCCCGGCAGCGGCCGCCAGTAGGCGGCCCCGGCCCAGCCGCGCCCGACCAGCTCGACCAGCCTTCCCACCTCGCCGCCGTCCCGGTCCCGCCGCGGCGCGACGGTCCGTGAGGGCCCTTCCCCGGCGCCCTCCGCCTCGGCTTCGGCCGCCTCGCGGGGACCCCCGGCGTCGCCGGTCCCACCGGCGGCCCTGGCCGCACCCGCGGAGTTGACCTC